>CABRIF010000039.1 GCA_902470925.1 uncultured Collinsella sp.
CGGCAGCGGCAGGCGGCGGCCCGTGCCGCCGCCTGCCGCTGCCGTGTGGTGGCCGTCGAGGACGATATGCAGATCGGGTTCTATCGCAGCCTTGAACGCGGGCTCGAGGACCGTTCCGTTGCCTGCTCCCTGCCGCTCATGCATGGTGATATCCAACGTCTGCGCGCGGTGAAGGATGCCGCCGAAATCGCGCTCATGCGCGAGGCGCAGGCGATCACCGACGCCGCCTTCACCCACATGTGCTCCTTCATCAAGCCCGGTCAGACCGAGAAGGAGATCCGCAACGAGCTCGAGCGCTTCATGTTCTCCCAGGGCGCCGACGCGCTCGCCTTCGGCTCGATCGTGGCCAGCGGCCCCAACACCGCCAACCCGCACGCCGTACCCTCCGACCGCGTGGTGGAGAAAGGCGACTTCGTGCTCATGGACTACGGCGCGGGCCTGGGCGACTACCGCTCCGATATGACGCGCACCGTCGTGCTGGGCGAACCGGAGCCCTGGCAGCGCGACCTGTACGACCTGGTGCGCCGTTGCCACGAGGAGTGCGCGGCCGCGGTGCATGCCGGGGTGGACGGCAACGACATCTTCCTGCTGTCCCGCCGCATCATCGCCGATGCGGGGTTCGGCGAGTACTACAACCACGGCTTGGGTCACGGCGTCGGCATCGACATCCACGAGCAGCCCAACTTTGGCCGCAAGCGCGGGGTCGTACCCGCCGGTGCGGTCATCACGATCGAGCCGGGCGTCTACCTGCCCGGGCGCGGCGGCGTTCGCCTGGAGGACTACGGCGTGGTCACCGAGAAGGGCTTTGAGCCCTTCACCGCGTCTACGCACGAACTAGTTGTCATCGACTGCTAACACGTCCTCACGGGCGACGGGTGCGCCCGAGGGCGCCCCACGTCTTGCTGTATCTTGGCGCGTCGCACGGCATCGGTTGTCATCAGGCAGCCGATGCCGTTGTATATGGTGTGATGACATACGGGAGCGGCAGGTATTGCTAGCATGTCATCAACAGAGTCCGCGGAGTAAGGAGCCGAGATGCTGTTCGACAATTCCAATGCACGTGCCGCGTGGGTAGCGGTTCTGCTCGTTGTCTTCGCCTTTGGTGTGGGTGGCTGCTTGCTCGCTTCGTTTTGGTACGGGGAGCAGGCACGCATCCAGCAATATGCCGTCGACGGCTACCCGCTCCAGGGAACCTACCAGAATGTGAACGCCGGTGATGATGAGTGCTTCAGCGCGGCGTTCATTTCCGATGAGGGCGCAGACGATGCGGGCACCTGGCAGCTGACGTTCGTCAACAGGACCGCCAACAGGCAATGGACGCTCGAGGGAATCTACCATCAGACAGCGGATCCGAATATCTACGAGCTGCTCGATACGGACGGCGAACGGGTCGCGATGGCTCACCTTGCCTATGCGACTCGCGATGGGCACGACGGCGAACTGTTCGTCTCCTACGAACGCGAGACGTTCGTCTTGCCGAAGATTTCAGCTGACCCCGCCTATTACACCGACTTTGATGCGTAAAAACGGTCGCCCTATCCTGTGAAATCACGCGGGATGGGGCGATTTGCCGTGTATTGGCGTTATAATCAGCAGGTTCGAATGACGAGACAACGAAAGGCTGCACATGGCTTCCATTACCACCGCCGACTTCAAGAACGGCATCGGCCTCAAGATCAAGGACAAGTACTACACCATCGTTGAGTTCCAGCACGTCAAGCCTGGCAAGGGCGGCGCGTTTGTGCGCTACAAGACGAAGGACCTCAAGACGGGCCGCGTGGTCGAGAACACCTGCAACGCCGGCTCCAAGTTCGAGAGCGTGCAGCTCATCACCAACGAGATGCAGTACCTCTACAACGACGGCGACAACTTCTACTTCATGGACATGACCTCCTATGAGCAGATTCCCGTGCCTGCCGAGTTCATTGGCGACAACGCCAAGTGGCTGCGCGAGAACGACACCGCCCAGCTGCTCTACGCCGACACCGAGCTGCTCGGCGTGAACCCGCCCATGTTCATCGAGGCCGAGGTCACCGAGACCGTTCCGGGCGCGAAGGGCAACACCGTCCAGGGTGCCACCAAGCCGGCCACCATCGATACCGGTGCGGTCGTGCAGGTGCCGATGTACCTCAACGAGGGCGAGCGCATCAAGGTCGACACCCGTACCGGCGAGTTCGTCCAGCGCCTCTAGCATTTTTCCGCTCTGCTGCCGGGGCCGCGACGGTGTGGGAGCTGCGTTCCCTGCCGTCGCGGCCCCGGCATGTCCGTACCGTGCGGTACACTGTCTTCACAGTGCATCGTCTGCGCTGGCTTCGTTCGTCGTATTTGAGGAGTGAGCATGTCCCAAGAGATCACCATCGCCGGTATCGGCATCGCGCCCGAGGTGCTGGCAGCCATCGTTTCCCGCGCCGCCTCCGAGGTCGAGGGTGTCGCTTCCGTGGGTGCGCACGACCTTGCCTCCAACCTCGTGTCCATGTTCTCGGCCAAGGCCCCGGCGCCGGTCGAGGACGTTGAGGCTGAAGTGGTCGATGACCGGCTGCGCCTGACCGTGCACCTGACCGTATTCTTCGGCTATCCTTTCAAGGCCCTGGCTGCCGATGTCCGCAAGGCCGTCGCAACCGCCATCGATGCCCAGGTGGGCGTCGAGGTTGCCGAGGTGAACATCTGCATCGACAGCCTTGTCTTTCCCAAGGAGTAGTGCGTGAACCAGAAAGTGAATCGCGGGCGCACCCTCGCCCGCAGCCAGGCCCTGCAGATTCTGTTCCAGGCCGAGGTGCGCGGCGAGCGCGTCGATGATGTTATGGCGCACGATCTGCTGCTCTCCAAAGGCCCGCTCGATCCGTATGCCGCCGAGCTCGCACGCGGGGTCGAGGCCAACCGGGACCGGATTGACTCCGCGCTGCGCGCCGTGTCTGCCAACTGGCGTCTCGAGCGCATGCCGGGCGCCGATCGTAACCTGCTGCGCGTGGCCCTCTACGAGTTGCGTTTCCTGGTGCACGACCCGCTCGATGCCGGTATTGTCATCAACGAGGCCGTCGAGGTCGCCAAGGCGTATGGGACCGATGAGTCGGCCGGGTTCGTCAACGGCATCCTGGGCCGGATCGAGTCGGAGCGCTCCCTGCCTTCCATCCAGTTCAGCGCCTGCACCGTCACCGCCGATGACTGCGAGGCCGCCTGCATCGCCGCGCTGTGGTTCGAGCTCGACCCCGAGCGTGCGGAGGAGCGCGAGCGCGCACAGTACCTGGCCGAGATAGAGCGCGAGCGCGCCTACGACGAGGAGCCGGCCTACGGCTTCGCCTCGTCGTTTCAGGAGTAGCTATGGCCGAGGCTGTGGGCAACTTCGATGACATCACGGGCCGCCTCGACGAGATCATCGCGGCAGTGCGCTCGCGCGACACATCGCTCGAGCGCAGCCTCGACCTGTTCGACGAGGCCATTGAGCTGGGGTCCCGCGCCGTCGATATGGTGGACTCCTTTGAGCTGTCGCCCCGTGAGGAGCAGGTACTCGATGAGCAGACCGCTTCTGCCGACGGCGCGGCGGCACCATCCGATTCACCCGAAGCGAGCTGAGATCGGCGAGAGGACAACGTGGCACGCGTACGACTCGATGACGAATTGATTTCCCAGGGCATCTGCGAGAACCGCGCAGATGCCCTGCGCACATTGATGGCCGGTCTTGTATCTTCCGGCGGACAGCGCCTCACCTCGCCGGGCATGCGCGTTGCGCCGGGGATCGAACTGCACGTAAAAGGCCGGCTGCCCTACGTGGGGCGCGGTGGCGTCAAGCTCGCCGGCGCGCTCGACGCCTTCGGGGTCGACCCGTCCGGCCTCAGCTGCCTGGATGTGGGTTGCTCTACGGGCGGTTTCACCGACTGTCTGCTCAAACGCGGCGCGCGCCGCGTGGTGGCGGTCGATGTGGGGCGCGCGCAGTTCGACTGGAACCTGCGGCAGGACGAGCGCGTCGAGCTGCTCGAGCGCACCAACATCGTCGACGTGCCCGCGCGCGGGTATACCGGCGCGTTCGATCTGGCGGTCTGCGACGTGTCGTTCACGGGCATCGCGTGCATCCTGCCGGCGGTCATGGAGCTCTTGGGGCCGCACGGGCGGTTTCTCACGCTGGTAAAGCCGCAGTTCGAGGCTTCAGCCGAGCAGGTTGAGGAGGGCGGCATCGTGCGCGACCCTGTCGTTCATCGAGCTGTGCTGGCACGCACCATCGCCCTGTTTGCCGAACGCGGGCTGGTACCGCTCGATGCCTGCGCGTCGCCCATCACCGGGCACAAGGGCAATCGGGAGTTTTTCCTGCTCGGTGCCCGCAGCGCGACCGATGGAGCGCCAGAGGTCGAAGGCTCGCGTGTGGAGGAACTCGTAGAAAAGGCGGTGTGCGCATGAAGGTGTTTCTTGTTCCGAACTACTACAAGCACGAAGCGGTCGAAAGCGGGCTGGCACTCGAGCTGTGGCTCACGCGCCAGGGCTTCGAGGTCAGCTGGGCCGCCGACCAGCGCTCCGGCATCGAGTCGGTGCCGGATATCGAGGGGACCGACCTGGTGATCTCGCTGGGCGGCGACGGCACCCTGCTGCGCGCCGCGCGTATCGTGGGTGTGCGCGAGGTGCCGATCCTGGGACTTTCCTACGGCCATCTGGGCTTTCTGACCGCGGCGAGCCCCGAGGAGCGCGATGTGCTCGCGGTGGTGTCCGATGCGCTTGCCGGCGAGCTGCATGTCAGCCGCCGAGCCACGCTGAGCTGCGAGGTCAGCTGCATCGACGAGGACGGCAGCGAGCGCATCCACGAGGGCTTCGCCTTGAACGACCTCGCCCTCACGCGCGGCCCGCTGTCGGACATGGTCGAGTTCAACATCGCCGTCTCGGGTCACAACATCGACTGCCTGCGCGGCGACGGGGTGGTTGTCTCGACGGCCACCGGCTCCACCGGCTACGCCCTGTCGGCCGGCGGCCCCATCGTCAGCCCGGAGTTCACAGGGCTCATCTGCGTGCCGATCGCGCCGCACACCATCCAGGCGCGGGCCTTTCTCACCTCGCCGTCCGATATCATCGAGCTCACCATGTCGCACGAGCGCCCCAGCGTGCCGGCGATCGCGATGGATGGGCAGTTCCTGCAGTGTGTCGGTGCGATCGAGCGCGTGTGCGTTCGCCGCGGCGCGGGCGACATCCTGCTGCTCGACTACGGCCCCGAAAGCTTCTACAAATCGGTGTCCCGCGTATTCTATGGAGTTCGCCATGATCGATGAACTGCATGTCGAGAACCTTGCGCTGATTCGCGACGCCACCCTCGAGCCGGGCACAGGCCTCACCGTCCTCACCGGCGAGACGGGAACCGGCAAGACCGCGCTGCTATCGGCGTTGAAGCTGCTCATGGGGGAGCGCGCCGACTCCGCGCAGGTGCGAGAGGGCACCGAGGCGGCGGTTGTCGAGGGGCGCCTGTTCCGCGGCCCGCACGACGAGGAGGGGCTCACCGTCTGCCGCCGCGTGGGCGCCGACGGCCGCACCCGGGTGCGTCTCGACGGACGCATCTCGAGCGTACGCGAGCAGGCGTCGCTCGTTGCGCCGCTGATCGACCTGTGCGGCCAGCATGAACATCAGCGCCTGCTCGACGCGGTCTCGCATGTGCATATGGTCGACGCGTGGGCGGGTGAGCGCGTGGCTGCGGCCCACGAGGCCTACCGATCTGCCTTGGCCGAAGCTTCGGCTGCCGCGCGCGAGCTTGCCCGCATCGAGGAGGCAGCCCGCACGCAGGGCAGCCGCCTGGAGGAGGCGCGCTTCGCCCTGGAGCGCATCGATGAGGTTTCCCCCGAGCCGGGCGAGTACGAGCAGCTTGAGGAGCGGCTGCCCCGCGCCGAGCATGCCGAGGCCCTTGCGGCTTGCGCCAACGATGCGAACGAGGCACTGGCGGGGGAGGGGGCGGCGCTCGATGCCTTGAACGGCGCCATCGCCGAGCTGGCGCGCATGGGCTCGGTCGACGCGGCGCTCGCCACCTTCGCCGACACGCTTGCAAGCGCGGCCATCTCGATCGAAGACGTCGCAGCCGACCTGCGCCGCTATCGCGACAACGTTGACTTCGATCCCACCGAGCTCGCTGCCGCCCAGGAGCGCATGGGCGCCTTGCGCGGCCTCATGCGCCAGTGGGGCCCGCGCATGGAGGATGTCTTCGCCCGCCGCGATGAGGCACGCGAGCTGCTGGGGGTGGTGCGCGATGCCGATGCGCGGGTGAAGCGTGCCCGCGAGGCGGTCGACGCCGCCGAGGCGGCCCTTGCCGAGGCGGCGCGTACGCTCACGCGCCGACGCAACCAGGCGGCGCCGCGGTTCTGCCGCGAGGTCATCAAGCAGATGAGCCGTCTCGAGATGGGTGCGGCCGAGGTGGTGTGGGAATCGCGCGAGCTGCCCCGCAGCCGTTGGACCGAGGAGGGTCCCTGCGCGTGCGAGCTGCTCTACCGGGCAGCTCCGGGGCTGACGCCGCGCCCACTGCGCAAGATCGCCTCCGGCGGCGAGCTCAGCCGCGTGATGCTGGCCGCCAAAGTGGTCCTGGGCAACGCCGACGCCGTGGACACGCTCGTGTTCGACGAGGTGGATGCCGGTGTTGGCGGCAGCACCGCCCGCGCGCTGGCCCAGGTGCTCGCCGATCTATCACGCACGCACCAGGTGATCGTCGTGACCCATCTGGCCCAGGTCGCGGTGCAGGGCTCCGTGCACTACGTCGTCCGTCGCGACGACGCGCACGATGTTCCCGAGACCCAGCTGGTACAGGTTGCAGGCGACGAGCGCATCGCCGAGGTCGCCCGCCTGCTTTCCGGCGATGCCTCCGAGGAGGCCCTCGCGCATGCCAAGCAGCTGCTCGCCGAGGCGGGCCATCTGTAGTCGTCCGCCCGGCCGGGGCGCATGCGCCACAGCGCTCGGTCAGTCCTGCGCAAGACGGAGCGTCCACCGGACGCTCCTTTGCGTGCGAAATCTACGCTGTGGCGCATGCGCCCTGGCCGAACTGCGGGAACAAGACCCGCTTCGATGATTCCTGCACGAGCAGAACGTCCCGGCGTGTCCTTCGTCGCGAGCAGGACTGACCGAGCGCCAAACCTACGCCCAAACCGCCCCGCCTTTCAGGTAAGATAGTCTGCATGAATACTTTTGACACTTCCCACATCCGCAACTTCTCAATCGTTGCGCACATCGATCACGGCAAGTCGACCATCTCCGACCGCATCCTGGAGCTCACCCGCACCGTCGAGGAGCGTGACATGGAGGCGCAGCTGCTCGACACCATGGACATCGAGCGCGAGCGCGGCATCACCATCAAGAGCAACGCCGTGCGCGTGATGTATGATGCCGACGACGGCGAGACCTACCAGTTCAATCTCATCGACACGCCGGGCCACGTCGACTTCACCTACGAGGTGAGCCGCAGCCTCGCCGCCTGCGAGGGCGCGGTGCTCGTGGTTGATGCCACCCAGGGCGTCGAGGCCCAAACGGTCTCGAACGCGAGCTTGGCCATGAACGCCGACCTGGACATCGTGCCGGCCATCAACAAGATCGACCTGCCCTCCGCCCACCCCGACGAGGTGAAGGTCGAGATCGAGGATGAGCTCGCCATTCCGGCCGATGACGCGGTGTGCGTTTCGGGCAAGACCGGCGAGGGCATCCACGACCTGCTGGAAGCCATCGTATTCCTCGTATCTCCGCCCGCAGGTGACGCGGGCAAGCCCCTCAAGGCACTCATCCTGGACTCCTATTTCGACGAGTACCGCGGCGTGGTGGCTACGGTGCGCATCTTCGACGGCTCCGTGAAGAAGGGCGACCACCTGCGCATGATGCAGGGCGGCGAGGAGTTCCTCGTCGACGGTGTCGGCGTGCGCCGCCCGGCCGAGACGGCGGTGGAGGCGCTCGGCGTCGGCGAGGTGGGCTACGTCGTCACCGGCCTGAAGGACCCGGAGGCCGTGCACGTGGGCGACACCCTCACCTTGCGGGACGCCCCGTGCGATGCCCCGCTGTCGGGCTACCGCGAGGCCAAGCCGATGGTCTACACGGGCCTGTTTCCCATCGACAACGCCGACTACGAGAACCTGCGCGATGCGCTCGAGAAGCTCCATGTCAACGATCCGTCGCTCACATGGACGCCCGAGACCTCGGCAGCGCTCGGCTTCGGCTTCCGCGTGGGCTTTTTGGGCCTGCTGCATATGGAGGTCGTGAAGGAGCGCCTCGAGCGCGAGTTCGACCTGGCGCTCATCGCCACGAGCCCGAGCGTTGACTACCACGTGTTCAAGACCGATGGCGAGATGCTGCAGGTCCGCAGCCCGCAGGACCTGCCCGACGTCACGCGGATCGAGCATATCGAGGAGCCCTATCTCAAGGCCAAGATCATCGCCCCGCCCGCCTACACCGGTGCCGTCATGCAGCTTGCCATCGAGCACCGCGGCATCACGACGGACATGATTCACCTGTCGGAGAAGTCCGTGGAGATGCACTTCGACATCCCGCTGGCCGAGCTCATTCTGGATTTCTTCGATCAGCTGAAAAGCCGCACCAAAGGTTACGCCTCACTCGATTACGAGTTCTCCGATTACCGCGCGAGCGAGCTGGTGAAGCTCGATATCCTGCTGTCCGGCGACGAGGTGGATGCGCTGTCGTTCATCGTGCACAAGGACAAGGCCTACGCGCTCGCTCGCAGCCTGTGCGACAAGCTGAAGGAGATCATCCCGCGCCAGCTGTTCGAGGTGCCCATCCAGGGCGCCATCGGCAACAAGATCATCGCCCGCACCACGGTGAAAGCGCGCCGCAAAGACGTGCTCGCCAAATGCTACGGCGGCGACATCTCGCGCAAGCGCAAGCTGCTCGAGAAGCAGAAAGAGGGCAAGAAGCGCATGAAGGCCATCGGGTCGGTCGAGGTGCCGCAGGAGGCGTTTTTGGCCATCCTCAAAGTCGAGGACTAGCGCGGTGATCGATCTGCGTGAACAATTCATCCGGCAGCCGTTTCTGATGGCGCCGATGGCCGGGGTGACCGATGCGGCCTATCGCATCATGTGCCGTCGGCGCGGCGCCGAGATGGCCTATACCGAGATGGTGAGCGTGGCGGGCCTGGCCTACGACAGCGCGAAGACCTGGGTCCTCGTGGAGCCCGAGCCAGAGGAGCCGCAGATCTGCGTGCAGTTGTTCGGCTCCAAGCCCGAGCAGTTCGCCCGTGCCGTGCATGACGTGCAGCAGCGCGTGGGCAGCAAGCTCACCTTGATCGACATCAACATGGCCTGCCCCGCCCGCAAGGTCATCACGAAGGGGGAGGGCTCGGCCCTCATGAAGACCCCCGAGCTCGCTGCGCAGATCGTGGACGCCGCGTGCGCGGAGGCGACGGTCCCCGTGACGGTGAAGATCCGTGCCGGGTTCGCGGCGGGGGAGCGCTGCGCCGCCGCGTTCGCGCAGCGCATGGAGCAGGCCGGAGCCGCGGCCGTAGCGGTGCATGGGCGCACGGCGAACCAGCTCTACACCGGCACAGCCGATTGGTCGGTGATCGACGAGGTCGCCCGTGCGGTCGCGGTTCCGGTCATCGGGTCGGGCGACGTCTTTTCCGCCGCCGACGCCGCCCGCATGTTGCGCGAGACGGCCGCAAGTGCGGTGTTCATCGCGCGGGGCACCTACGGCAACCCCTGGGTGTTCGAGGACGCGCGCACCATCGTGCAGGGCGGGGTGCCGCCCTGCCGCAGCGACATCGACCGCCTGGAGGCCTTGCGCGAGCATCTGGGGTTGCTCCATGCCACCCAGCCGTTCATGGCGCGTGCCCGCTCGTTTGCCGGCTGGTACCTGAAGGGCATGCCGCATGCGGCGCAGTGGCGAGGCCGCGCGGTGCGCTGCGAGTCCTATGAGCAGTTCATGGCCCTGCTCGATGAGATCGAGGCCGATCTTGCCGCCGCAGCCGCTCAGACGGGCGCGGAAACGGTTTTGGATGCGGTGGACCATGCGCGCTGAGACCGCGAACCACGCGGCAGCGGGTGCGAGCGCGCGGGCTACCGGATGTGCGGATGCGCCGGGGGCCCTCTACCTGCACATCCCGTTTTGCCGCGCGAAATGCGCCTACTGCGATTTCGCCTCCTGGGCGTGCGCGGATACAGCTGAGCTGCTCGCATCCTATCGCCGTGCGCTCGAAGCTCAGCTCGTCGAGCTGGCGGACGCGGGCCTGCTCGACGCCTGCGTCACCGCCTACCTCGGCGGCGGCACCCCGACGCTGCTGGGTGAGGGCGCAGCCGAGCTCGCGGGGCGCGTGTCCGCCCTGGCGGCTCCGTCCGAGTTCACCTGCGAGGCAAATCCGGAGTCGCTCGCGCCGGCGCTTGCCGCGCAACTGTCCGCCGCCGGTGTGACCCGTCTGTCGATCGGCGTCCAGAGCCTTGACGATTCCGAGCTGGCCGGGCTCGGGCGCCTGCACGATGCCGCGGGCGCACGGCGGGCCGTTGCGTGTGCGCACGCCGCAGGGCTTACCACCTCCATCGACCTCATGTGCGCGCTGCCGCACCAACGCGAGGCTTCGTGGCAGCGCACGTTGGAGGCGGCGCTCACCCTGCCCTGCGACCATATCAGTGTCTATCCGCTGCAGGTCGAGGAGGGCACGCCCCTTGCTCACCGTTTCGCCGCCAACGACCGCCCCTGGAACGATCCGGATGTCCAGGCCGCGCGCATGGAGCAGGCGGCCGCCGTGCTCGGTGTCGCCGGCTTTGCGCGCTACGAGGTGGCGAGCTATGCGCGCCCGAACATGAGCTGCCGCCACAACATCGCCTATTGGACCGGCGCCACCTACCTGGGGCTGGGCACGAGCGCGGCGAGCATGCTCGATCACAGCTGCTATATGCGCCTGCGCGCGCTCTGCCCGCAGCTGCCTGTGCCTCCGCTCGATGCCGCCCGCGCCCGCCTGCGCATCACCTCCTCGCCGCGCGCAATCGCCGCACGGCCGGCCCTGGCCGATCTTGCCTTCGAGGTCGAGTTTCTTACGGCCCCCCAGGCCTGTGCGGAAGACCTGATGCTCGCCGCGCGCCTGGTGACCGGCCTGGACGGCGCGCTCATCGAACGGGCGCGGCGCGCCATCGGCGCAGCTCCGGTCCAGTCCTGCCTGGACCGTTTGGTTGCGCTCGGGCTGCTGACGCCCCGCGGCGACCGCCTGGCACCCACCGAGCGCGGCTGGCTGATGGGCAACGAGCTCTACGGGGCGCTCTGGGGGCTCGCCGATAGCGAGACGACGTTTGCGACAAGCACCTGAAGTGCCGCGTCTGCTCCGCCCGCCCGAACGCGCCGGCGTCTCAGGCACCGCGCTGGCCGGGGGCGTCGGGTTGCGGACACCCTGTGAGCGGGCCTGCGCGCGCGTGCGGTTTGCAAAGGATATGGGTACATCGCCTGCATGTTCTATGCGTCCGCGCATCCTCTATACTTGATGCTCGGCTTTACCGAAACGAAGGGATCTGCCCCGCCCATGGCAACCATGAACGAAAAGGACTACTACGCCATCCTGGGCGTCGACAAAGACGCCTCGGCCAAGGACATCCAGAAGGCCTTCCAGCTCAAAGCGCGCAAGCTGCACCCGGACATCAACAAGGAGCCGGACGCGGAGGAGCGCTTCAAGGAGGTCTCGGAGGCCTATGCCGTGCTCTCCGATGAGCAGAAGCGCGCCCGCTACGACGCGATGCGGTCCGGCTCGCCGTTCGCCGGCGCCGCGCCGTCGGCCTCCGGGTCCTATGGCGGTGGGTTCACAGGATCGTACCCGGGCGGGTTTTCCGGCTTCGGCGGGTTCGGGTTCCCGTTCGGCGGCGGCTTCGGCACCCAGCGGCGCCGCTCGGCCTCGGCGTGGAACCCCGCCGCCGGCGCCGACGTGGTGGTGGATGTCAAACTCAACCGCGAGCAGGCAAAAGACGGCGCCAAGGTGGCGGTGAAGTATCCGCGCTTCGAGCCCTGCGACGCCTGCCACGGCACGGGTTCCACCGCCACCGAGCACACCCGCGCCTGCCCCACCTGCGGCGGCACGGGTTCGATCGGGGTCGATCTCAACATGTTCGGCATGGGGCAGGCGCGCATGGTCTGCCCCGAGTGCGGCGGCTCGGGCAAGGTCGTGGCCGAGGCCTGCGGCGTCTGCGGAGGCGCCGGCCGCACGCGCGTGACCGCCGAGGCCGTGGTGAGCTTCCCGGCCGGGACCCATGACGGGGACGTGGTGCGCATGAGCGGCCGCGGCAACGCCGGTACCAACGGCGGCGAGACGGGGGACCTGGTGGGCCGCGCACACGTGGCGGCAGAGCGGCTCGAGGGACGCGCCCGCACCGGCTTCTACATCCTCGGTGTGGTGCTGCCGTTTTTGGTGCTGTCGGCGCTCGCGAACACGCTGTCGGTCTTTTTGGTGCTGTGCCTGGTGCCCGCGGCGTTCGGGATCTTTCTCATCGCGAGCGACGATGTCCTCCATCGCAGCGGCCTGTGGTGGAAGCGCGGGTTGGCGCAGCTCGCGAACGGAGCGGCGAACGGTCTGCTGCTGGCGTTGATCTCGGTGTGGTTCACCAGCTGCACCCAGTCAATGTTCATGGCACCGTACCGCTACATGTAGCGGCCCTGCTGCCGCGCGGCGCGTTTGCGCAGCCGCGCTTTGGGTACAACTGGTTGTGTTTACGTCGGCGGCGCGCCGGCGTCTGTGAGATGAGAATCCGGAAAGGTTGCCTGTCGTGTCGGAAAAAAGGGACTACTACGAGGTGCTGGGCGTTGCCCGCGATGCCGACCAGCGCACCATCAAGCGCGCGTTTCTCAAGAAGGCCCGCGAGGTGCACCCGGATGTGAACAAAAGCGCCGGTGCCGAGGAGCAGTTCAAGGAGCTGAACGAGGCGTACTCGGTCCTGTCCGACGAGCAGAAGCGCGCGAACTACGATCGCTTCGGCACCGCCGACGGCCCCGGTATGGGTTCGGGCTATGTGGACATCAGCGACATCTTCGGCGGCATGGGCGTCGACGACATCTTCTCGTCCTTCTTCGGCGGCGGGGCGGCAGGCGGCGGCTCCCGCGGACGCGCGCAGCGGCGTGCGGGCCGTGACATGGCCATCTCGCTCAGCGTCACCCTTGAGGAGGCGGCGCTCGGCTGCACCAAGACCATCGGCTACGACCGCCTCGCCCCCTGCGAGGACTGTTCAGGCACCGGACGCGCCGAGGGCGCAAGTGAAAAGCAGTGCGCGCGCTGCCACGGCACCGGCTACGTGACCACGGTCCAGCGCTCCATCTTCGGTCAGATGCAGTCCAGCTCTCCGTGCCCCGACTGCAACGGCGAAGGTACCGTCATCGACCATCCCTGCGATATGTGCGACGGCCAGGGCCGCACCCCGGTCCACGAGAAGCTCGACGTGGACATCCCCGCCGGCATCTCCACCGGGCGCCAGCTTCGCCTGTCCGGATACGGCGAGGCGGGCTACCGCGGGGCCGCATCCGGCGATCTGATCGTCAACGTGCAGGTGGCCGAGCACGCCCGCTTCACCCGTCAGGGCGATGACCTGGTGGCCGATGTGCACGTCTCGATCGCGCAGGCGGCGCTCGGCTGCACCATCGAGGTCGCCGGCATCCTGCCCGACGAGCGCTTCGAGCTCGAGGTGCCTGCCGGCACCCAGTACGGCGGCGCTCTTTCGGTGAGCGGCCATGGCATGCCCCGTCTGGGCGGCGGCACGCAGCGCGGCCGGTTCGTGGGCAAGATCGTCGTCGACGTTCCCACCAGCCTGTCCGCCGAGCAGCGCGCGGCCCTTGAGCGCTATGCCGACGCCGCCGATGAGGACGTTGCCCGCAAGCGCACGGTGGGCGACCGCATCCGCGACGCCATCGACGACATGCTCGATTAGGCGGCCGCCGTGACCAGACCCTTTGCATGCGTGGTGAACCTGGGCTGCCGGGTGAACCGGGTGGAATCCGATCGCATCACCACCGACCTGGCCCAGGCCGGGTTCGCCCTCGTCGACCAGGACGATGCCGATATCGTCGTCATCAACACCTGCGCGGTGACCGGCGAGGCCGAGGCGAAAACCCGCAAGGCCGTCCGCCATGCCCTCGGCCTTGCTCGCGAGCCGATCGTCATCGTGACCGGCTGCGTGGTGAACCTGCATCCCGGCGAACTCACCGATCTTTCCGAGCGCGTGATCGCCGAGCCGTCCAAAATCGACGTGGCGGCTCGGGCCGCGCACGCCGCCGGGATGACGGCCGGGCGCCCTCAGAGCTCGCCGCACGACCTGGCGCATCTGCTCGGTCGCTCGCGGCTCGGCATCAAGGTCCAAGACGGCTGCAACCATCGCTGCACCTACTGCATCGTGTGGAAGGCCCGCGGCCCGGAGCGCTCGGTGCCGGTTGACGCCGTGATCGAGCAGGTGCGGCAGGCGCATGAAGCCGGCATTCCCGAGATTGTCCTCACCGGCGTCAACCTGGGCGCCTACGATGGCGCCGACGGGCGCGATGCGCATGTCGAGATCGATGAGCTGCTGCGTGCCATCCTCGCGCGCACCGACATCCCCCAGGTGCGCCTCTCGTCGCTGGAGCCCATGGACATCTCGGAGCGCCTGGTCGCCGCCATGGCGGACAACGTCGACCGCGTCGCGCCGTTTATGCACCTGCCGCTGCAGTCGGGGTGCACCGCCACGCTGCGCCGCATGGGGCGCCCCTATACCGCCGAGCGCTATGCCGAAGCGGTCGCCTCCATCCGCCGCGCCCTGCCGCAGGCCTCGATTTCCTGCGATGTCATCGCGGGCTTTCCGGGCGAGACCGACGACGAGTTCGAGGAGTCGCTCGCTTTCTGCGAGCGGATGGCCTTCTCGCGCATGCACGTGTTCCGCTACAGCGCGCGGCCCGGCACCCCGGCTGCGACCGCTCCTGGGCAGGTGGACCCGCAGGTCATGGCCGAACGCGCGGCTGCGCTGCGCGCGGTGGCCGAGCGCAGCGCAGCCCGGGATGCGCTTGCGCGCGTAGGTTCCCGCGAGCGCGCAGTGCTCGAATACGGCACGCGCGGCACCCTCGGCAGCTTCCATCGGGTCCAGGTCGATGGGCTCGCGCCATCGTCTGAGCAGATCATCCTCGACGTCGAGCTCACTCATGTCGATGAGCACGGTCTACTTCACGCGCGCCCCTGCTCCGCCTCCTGTCGGCAGGCGGGGTGAACGGGGTGAGCGAGACCACGGTGATTCTCACGATTCCCGTCGGCGTGGAGCTTTCCCGCGTGTTCGGTCCGGCCGATGCGCACCTGCGTGCGGTCGAGCGCGCCTGCACCGGCGACGTGACCGTGCAGGGCGACCGCATCGCGCTTGCGGGCACCCCCGGTGAAGTCGAGCTGCTCGTTGCACTGTTCCAGCACCTGTTCGAGATGGCGGCGGCGGGCGAGGGCGTGTCGGCCGAGGATATCGAGCGGCTTGCCGCCGGCCTGCGGGAGCAGGGTGCGCAGATGGCCGATTTTCGCAGCACGGCGCTGCTTGCCCACCGGGGCCGCACCATTCGCGCCAAGACGCCCGGCCAGCGTCGCTACATCGAGGCGATCGAGCGCAGCACTATCACGTTCTGCCTGGGCCCCGCCGGCACCGGCAAGACCTATCTCGCCATGGCCGCCGCGGTCGCCGCGCTCAAGCGACGCGACGTCAGCCGCATCGTGCTCACCCGTCCGGTGGTCGAGGCGGGGGAGAGCCTGGGATTTCTGCCCGGCACCCTCGAGGAGAAGGTCGACCCCTATGTGCGACCCCTGCACGACGCGCTTCTCGATATGATGGAGCCGGAGCGTGTCGCCGAGTTGATCGAGCGCGGCGTGATCGAGATCGCCCCGCTGGCCTACATGCGCGGACGGACCCTGAACGACGCCTTCGTCATCCTCGACGAGGCGCAAAACACCACGCCCGCGCAGATGAAGATGTTCCTTACCCGCCTGGGCTTCAACGCGCGCTTCGTCATCACCGGCGATGCCACCCAGCGCGACCTGACGGGGCCCGACGGCCTGGCCCAGGCGACGCGCGTGTTGGCCGAGGTCGACGATATCGCCTTTGTGCGCCTGGAGCGCACCGATGTGGTTCGCCACCGCCTGGTGGGCCGCATTGTCGATGCCTATGAGCGCGCCGAGACGGGCGAGGACCCTCACCGTCCAACCGAGAAAGGAGGGCGCCATGGCCGTTCTCATCAGCAATGACGCCGAGCTGCCCATGCCCATCGACAACGTCGAGATCGAGGCAGTCTGCGCCTACGTCATGCAGGCCGAGCAGGTTGAGCGCCCCGTCGAGATCTCGGTTTCGATCGTCGACGAGGACGAGATGCACGAGCTCAACCACCGGTGGCGCGGCATCGACCGCACCACCGACGTCTTGTCCTTCGAGCTCGACTCTCCCTTTGACGATAGCCTTCCTGTCGCCGAGCCCGTCGAGCTCGGCGACGTGATCTTGGCACCGGAGGTCATCGAGCGCCAGGCGCCCGGGTTCGGCAACACCCCGGCTGACGAGTGCCGCCTCATGCTCGTGCACGGCCTGCTGCACCTGCTGGGCTATGACCATATCGAAGAGGACGAGGCCGCTATCATGGAGGCGCGCGAGGACGAGCTGCTGTGTCGGCTTGCCGATGCGCGCGGCTGCGACCACCGTACGCAGGTGGGGCCCACGACCAACCACGCCCACGATTAGGAGGTACCATGATCCCCGGATCGGAAAAAGACCACCCGTCGTTCCTGCGCTCGTTCGGCTATGCGCTCGAGGGGTTTGTCACGGCCGTGCGCACCGAGCGCAACATCAAGGTCATGCTCGCGCTCGGCGCGCTCACGGTTGTCGCCGGTTTTGCCGTGCGGCTCGACTGGCATTCCTGGGGCCTCATCGCCATCTGCTGCGGCCTGGTGATCTTCGCGGAGCTGTGCAACACCGCCATGGAGGCGATTGTCGACCTGGCCACCCAGGAGCTCCATCCGCTCGCCAAGCGCGCGAAGGATATCGCCGCCGCCAGCGTCTACACCCTCTCGATTACCGCGGCCATCGTGGGCGCCATCGTCTTCGGCCACGCGCTCGGCCTGATCGCCTGACCCCGTCCTTCTTATCCACCCGCCACGCAAGGAGCACCATGACTGACATCATCGACACCGATCCCTTCGCCGACCTGTCCGACGACGAGCTCGATGCGCTGGTCGAGCGTGAGGAGGCTGTCGGTGCCGATATGGCGGGCACCTCGACGCCCGCTGGCTTCCGTTCCGGCTTCGTTGCGCTCGTCGGGCGCCCGAACGCCGGCAAATCGACCCTTCTGAACGCCTGCTTCGGCAACAAGATCGCCATCACCTCGCCGGTGGCGCAGACCACGCGCCGCCGTCTGCGCGCCGTGGTGAACCGGCCTGCCTGCCAGCTGATCATCGTGGATACCCCGGGCCTGCACAAGCCCAAGGACGGCCTGGGCGCCGAGCTCAACAAAAGCGCGCTCGCCGAGCTGGGGGACGTGGATGTCATCGCCTTCGTGATCGACGCCTCGGCGCCCATCGGGCGCGGTGACGCCTGGGTTGCCGAGCGCGTAGCGGCCGCTCGCGCGCATAAGGTGCTCGTGCTCACCAAGGCCGACCAGGTCAGCCCCGAGCAGATGACGGCGCAGATCGCCGCCGCGAACGAACTCGTCTCCTTCGATGAGCAGGTGGTGGTCTCCGCCACGGAAGGCTTCAACGTCGAGGGGTTCATCGAGGTCGTCGCGAGCTTTCTGCCGGAGGGCCCGCAGTGGTTCCCGCTCGACATGGGCACCGACGAGACAGACGAGACGATGGTCGCCGAGTTCGTACGCGAGAAGGTGCTGCGGCACACGCGCGAGGAGGTTCCGCATGCGGTGGGCGTCATCTGCGACGAGTTCGAGCGTCCCCGACGCGACCTGCTCCGCCTCCATGCTACGATCTTCGTGGAGCGCGAAGGCCAGAAGGGTATCATCGTGGGCCGCGGCGGCGAAATGATCCGCCGTATCGGCACCGAGGCGCGCCACGACCTCGAGCGGCTGTTCGGCTGCCGCGTCTACCTCGGCCTGGACGTGCGCATGAAGCGCCTGTGGCGCGAGGACGCCCGCGAGATCCGGCGCTTCGGCTATGCCGCCGAGCAGGAGTGAGGCCGTGCGCGAGTGCGGCTGACGGGTCCTGGCTCTCGCAGGAAACCCCCGTGCCCGCACCGGGCGCGCACCTCGGCCCGGGCGGTGGGGGAGCTGCCCTTTT
>CABRIF010000040.1 GCA_902470925.1 uncultured Collinsella sp.
CTACACAAGGAGTATCGTCGGCAGCGTCAGATGTGTATAAGAGACAGCACCCGATCCGCGCGCGCAATCGAGCGCGCGCTCGGCACCCGCCCGATACTCCCGCGTGACGTCGGCGCCCTCGCAGGTAACCACCCGCTCGCCCGAACGCTCCGCCGGCGGGCGCGGCGTGGGCAGACCGCCCATGACCTCCGGGCACACCGGCAGCGCGCACACGCCCGCACGCTGCTCCAGGCGCCGGCATGCGGGCGCCAAAACGGGCTTGGAACCCCCGTCGTACCGACAAGGGGTTCCAAGCAGGCAGTCGCTTATGACAACATGCAGCGGCATGGGTGTTCCTCGCCCACCTTACGCAAAGATGCCGTAGAGCGTGATGTTGGCGCTGGCGAACAGCTTGTTGGCGTACTCGGTCCACTTCGAGCTCGCCTTGGATGCCTCCTGCGCATACGCCTGGTAGGCGGCATAGTACGCCGTCTGGGCCTGCGCGTAGGTGGCGGAATCGGCCGTGAAGGTCTCGCCGGACAGCGCCGAGGCGATCGTGCCATCGGTCGAAGCCCAGGTGCCCTTGTCGGCATCCCACTCATCGCCGGCCAGGTTGATGATGTAGTCGGCGTACTCCTTCGAAGCGGTGTCGGTGTTGCCGTCGGACGGCTCGGTGGGCGCCTCGGGCATCGTCGCGTCAACGGACGGCACGACCTTCTCGTAGAGCTTCTTGATCGTTGCCTGCTCGCGCACGATGCTCTTGGCCTGGTCCTCCGTCACGCCGTACTGGGAGGCGATGGTGGAGAAGTCGGAGGAGCCGAGCGCGCTTTCGGCATACGAAGACAGGTCGTCATCGGAAACGGAGACACCCTGGTTTTCGGCATCGGCGAGCATCACCTGGTTGCGCACGTAGGCCAGGATGCTATCGGCCGAGGGGGCGGGGTAGTTGCCGTCGTCGTCCTTCACCGAATCCAGGCTGTACTGAGATTCGATGGCCTCGCGCGCGGAGATGTTGTGCTTGGCGCCGTTGTAAGTCCAGGTGGCAACCGTGCTGTCCAGCTGGTCCTCGGTCAGCGTGGAGCTACCCACGCCCTTGGCGCCGAAGCCGCCGGAGCCCAGGAAGTAGCCGCCCACGCCCACCACGGCGATGAGCAGCACGGCAACCAGGGCGACGAGGGCCTTCGTGCCCCCCTTGTGCGACGAGGATGAGCCGTCGCCGTCGTTGAACGTCGGCGGGACCTCGGCCACGGCCTTGTCCGCCGCGGGCTTCTTCCCCTTCTTGACGGCCTTGGACTTCTTAGCGGCAGGCGCCTTCTTGCCCGCATCCTGCTTGCTGGCAGGCACGGCGTCTGCATCGGCAGCAGACTCAGTGGCCTCGACCTCGGCGTCGGTCTGCCCATCGGCGTCGGTCTGCCCATCGGCCTCGGACGCATCCGCCTCGGCACCCTTCGCATCCTCGGCGTCCGCCGCAGAAGCGGTTACCGTCTCCACGCCGTCGAGCAGCTCAGGATCGGCCTCGGTTTCCGCACCGGCGTCCTTGGCCGCGGTCGTACCCGAGATATCCTCGGCCGTCTGGCCATCCACCAGATCGCACAACGGCTCGGGCTGATCATCGGGACCCTCGCCGCGACCGATCACTTCGATGCCGTCAACGACATCCTTCTCATCCTTCTTCTGAATCAAACCCATGGGTTTATTGCTCCTTGGTTCGTTCCGACACAGCCCAACCAGCATACGCCGCCAACCGGGCGCATTTGCTTAGGGTTCACTTATGAAAGGTGCGCGATCACGGCATCCGCATAGCTTTGCGTGCCCGCCGCACCCTCGGCGCTGCCCGTCAGAGCCCGCCGCACGTCGCCGGTCACGCATGTGCCCTCGGCGAGCGTTGCGCGCACCGCGGCACGGATGCGCTCGGCAGCCGCCTGCTCGCCCAGATGGTCGAGCATCATGGCAGCCGAAAGGATCATCGCCGTGGGGTTGGCGATGTCGCGGCCCGCGATGTCGGGCGCGCTGCCGTGGGTGGCCTCGAAGATCGCCGCGGTCGTGCCGATGTTGGCGCCCGGCGCCATGCCGAGGCCGCCCACCAGGCCGGCGCACAGGTCGCTCACGATGTCGCCGTACAGGTTCGGGCACACGAGCACATCGAAGGCGTGCGGGTCCTGCACCAAGCCCATGCAGGTGGCATCGACGATCCGGTCTTCGAACGCGATATCGGGATAGTCGGCCGCCACCTCGCGCGCCACGCTCAAAAACAGCCCGTCGGTGGCCTTCATGATGTTCGCCTTGTGCACCGCAGTCACCTTGTGTCGCCCGCAGGCACGCGCATACTCGAACGCGTACTCCACGATCCGGCGCGACCGGGAACGCGAGATCGGCTTGACCGAGATGGCCGCATCCGGGGCGAAGGGGCGCTGCCCGGTTGCCTCCACCAGCTGCGCGAGTTCCGCCACCGCCGGTGTGCCCTCCTCAAATTCGACCCCGGCATACAGGTCCTCGGTGTTCTCGCGCACGATCACCAGGTCAACGTCGCGATAGCGCGAGCCGTCGCCCGGCTGCGACAGGCAGGGGCGCACGCAGGCGTACAGATCGAACTCGCGACGCAGCGCCACGTTCACGCTGCGGAACCCCGTACCCACCGGCGTGGTGATGGGGCCCTTGATGGCCACCTCGGATGCGCGGATCGCATCGAGCACATGCTCGGGCAGCGGCGTGCCGAACTCCTCCATCACGCCGGCGCCGGCATCGACCACGTTCCAGACGATATCGACGCCGGTCGCCTCGACCACACGGCGCATCGCGCGCGAGATCTCGGGTCCGATACCGTCACCGGGAATGAGTGCAACCTCGTGTGCCACGGCTCTACTCCTCGTCGTCTTCCAGATCGTCCTTCTTCGCCACGCGCGCACGCTTCTGCGGACTCTCCAGCTTGAAGCGCTTGACCAGAATCTCATAGATCTCACGCGAGCGCACCTTCAGGTAGCTGCCCTTGCCGTGCTCGGCGTCGAACTGCAAGCGGCCGGCAAGCTCCTCTGCCACCGCACCCGAGATCTGCCCGTTCGCGAACGCGAACAGCAGGCTCAGCATATCGCGGTACTCAAGGTCGCCGTGGTAGCACTGGATGGCCTCGTCGATGATCGGCCAGACCTTCTCGGAGCGGCGACGCTCGGTGGAGCCCCACACCGTGAGGAACCGGAACGCCGACAGGCGCAGCGGGGCCGAGATCTCGTCGAACAGCGCGGTCTCGGCGCCCTCGTAGGCTGCCCCGCACTCCTTGGCATGCGCCGGCGCCAGCAGCGTCAGCGCATCCAGCACCTCCCAGCGCGTCTGCGCCTCGGGGCGATAGAGCGTGTCGATCAGCTGCGAGATGTAGGGCACCAGCAGCTCGGGCTCGCGGCCCGCCAGCAGCGAGACCACGCGCGCAGAAAGCTGGCGCACGCGGCGACTCGGCGCCGCCAGGTCCTCGATCAGCGACGAAAGCGCATCGGCACTGCTCTCGACGCTCGCCAGACGCTCGGCCTCCTCGGCCGTCAACCCTTGATTCTCCTGCTCGGCCATGTCTACCTCGAACCTTTCTGCTTGGATGTACCTGTTGGCTGCGGCTTGCCCGCAGCGCCCGCCTCGTCAACCGAAATGAGGTCGGGCGCCGGGCCGCCCTCCTTGCGACGTCGGCGGCGCGCCTCGCCCGTCCCCTGCTCGGCGGTGCGCCGATGCGCCTTGTTGACGTTGAAGAACTTGTCGGCCGCCTTCCAGGGCCCCACCGACTCGCCGAAGCTCATCTTGAGGCCCGCGATGTAGCCCGCGAGCGCCCCGAACGCGACGGCGTACAGCAGCGGCAGCGCCGCCAGCAGCGCCGAGACAAGCACCGCGATCACCAGGCCGGCGATGTTGGCGACCCAGTAATCCCGACGCGTCACCACATGACGCACGCAGATGGCCTGCCCCGCCAAAAACCCGATATACACCGAGAAGATGAACAGCAGGGCGAATAGGATGACGAACGTCCACTCCATGCGCCGCTACTCCCCGTGGTGGTGGCCGCAGCGGCACTCATGGCCTTCGCCGTGCCCCTCGCCGCAGCCGCACTCGTGCCCGTCCTCGTGATGGTGCCCGCAGCCGCACTCGTGGTCCTCGCCGTGCTCGTGCCCGCAGCCGCAGCCCTCACCGTGCTCATGGGTCTGCTGCGTATACAGCGACCAGTCCAGGCCGGCCGCTACCGCCTCGGCCTCCTCCTGGTACAGCAGCGTCACCGCCTGGGTGCCCAGACGGCCGCCGCCGATCGCCTCGAGCATGTCATAGAGCGTGAAGGCGGTGTCGGCGCCCGGCAGGGCGATCTCCTTCTCCTCAGCCACCTGCAGCGCCAGCCCCAGGTCCTTCAGGAAGTGAGCCACCATGAAGCCGGGCTTGTAGTCGCCCTCCAGGCTCTTGGGCGCAAGCTGCTGCATTGCGCCGCTCATACCGGTGCCGCTGCAGATCATGCGACGCACGGCCTCCAGGTCCAGGTCGTTTTGCTGAGCGAACGAGAGCGCATCGGCCATGCCCACCATCGAGCCCGCAAGCGCCACCTGGTTGGCGAGCTTGGCCGCCTGGCCCTTGCCCGCGCCGCCGAAGCAGCAGATCGTGGCCGTGAAGGTCTCAAGCAGGGCGCGAACCGGCTCGATGTCGCGCTCGGTGGCCCCCACGATGGCCGTCAGCGTGCCGGCGACAGCGCCGGACTCGCC
Organism: uncultured Collinsella sp.; assembly: GCA_902470925.1. Classification (GTDB taxonomy): domain Bacteria; phylum Actinomycetota; class Coriobacteriia; order Coriobacteriales; family Coriobacteriaceae; genus Collinsella. The sequence goes on from CABRIF010000040.1 coordinate 4,698, forward strand.
GCCCGTCACCGGGCAGTCGATGGCGTGTTTGCCCGAAACCTCAGCGGCCTCGGCGATATCGCGCGCCAGCTCGGGCGCGCTCGTGGTGAGGTCAATCAGGTACGCCCCGTCCTTGGCGCTCGCCAGCAAGCCGTCGCCGGCCAGGTAGATCTCCTCGACATCGGTGGGGTAGCCCACCATGGTGAACACCACGTCGGCCTCGCGCGCCGCCGCAGCGGGGCTGTCGGCCCACACCGCACCGCGCTCGATCAGGCCGGCGGCCTTCTCAGCCGTGCGGTTGAATACCGTCAGCGGGTAGCCGGCATCCAGAATGTGCCCGGCGATCGGCGCTCCCATGATGCCGGTGCCGATAAACGCCACCTTGAGCTTGCTGTCTGCCATTGCCTTCTCCTTATCTTTCGGGAACCTGGACGAATCGGGTCCTGCACGCCCCTCCGGACGCGCAGGACCCGCCCAGCCAGGCCCATCGGTTACGTCTACTCGCCGCGCACGCGCTTGGCGATACGGTCTGACAGCGAGATCTTGTCGGCGCGGTTGCTGCCCCAAAACACGATCGCCACCATACCCGGCCCCACGTGGGAGCCGAGCGTCGGGCCCACCGATCCGCGGATGATCGTCAGCTCGGCGCAGCCCTCCTCCTTGCGCACGGCGCTCTCAAGCCAGTCGGCGTCTTTCTCCGCGTCGGCCGACACGATGCCCACGGGCATCGACACATCGGGCTCCCAGTTCTCACGGAACGCCTTCACCAGCGCCTTCAAGGCCTTCTTGCGCCCTCGGTTCACGCCCACGAGCGTCAGCGAACCCGCCAGGTCATACGACAGCTCCGGCTTGATGTCGAGCTTGGAGGACAGCTGCGCGGCCGCAGGCGGGATGCGCCCGCCGGCCGCCAGGGCATCGAGGTTCTCCAAGGTGAAGTAGCCGTGAATGTAGCTCTTGGCCTCCTCGGCCCACTGCACGAGCTGCGCGGCGGTAAGCCCGGCGGCGCGCTGGCGCTGGGCCTCGAGGGCCAGCAGCTCGGCCGCCGCACTGGGAAGCGCATTGTCCACCACATACAGCTCGAATCCCGGATGCTCCGCGCGCACCTGCTCGGCCGCCTGGCACGCCGTGCTGTAGCTCGACGACAGCGCGCTCGTGAAGCACAGGTACACCGTCGGCGTCCCCTCCTCGGCGCACGCCTGAAAAAACTCAAGGTAGCGACCGAGCGACACGGCCGACGTGGACGCCTTGGCCCCGGCGCGCAGGCGCTCGTAGAACTCATGCGGCGTGGTCGAGGTCCAGATGTCATCCGTGAACTCCTCGCCGTCCACGATGTAGGGAAACCCGAGGATGTCGACATCGAGGGTTGCCGCGATGTCGGGCGAAAGGTCGGCGCAGGTGTCGATCACGATGCGGCACCGGTTGTTGTGGGCAGTTGTGGCAGGGGTGGAACCCATGGCATCTCTCCATACAAAGCGGCGGCCACCCCGCACGAGATGGCCGCCATCCGGTTCATGCGTATCCCCGCATTTTACTCGTCAAGCGCCTCGATCTTCGGCTTGATGATGCCGTATCCACCATTCTTACGGTGATAGACCACATTCGTAAGACCGGTGACGGAGTTCTCGAACACGTAGAAATCATGGCCGAGCAGGTCGGTTTGGACGAGCGCCTGCTCCTCGGTCATCGGCGTGAGCTCGATGACCTTCTCGCGGACGAGCTGATCGTCCTCCTCCTCGGGGATGAGAAGATCGGCCAGATCCGCCACCGGCTCGACGGGAGCCACCTCGGCGGCGCTTGCACCCTGCTGACGGTTATCGACCACGCGGGTCTTGAATTTACGCAGTTGGCGCGTCACCTTCACGGCTGCCAGATCGATCGCGGCGTACATATCCGCACCGTGCTCCGCCACGCGAATCACCGAACCGCGCACCCGCACCGTCACCTCGACGATTGCCGGGTTGGGGTTGGAGGGGTTCTTCTCATAGCGCAACACGACATCGACGGTCATGGGTTCGATATCGAACACCTTGAGCGCTTCGCCGATCTTCTCGTCGACATGAGCACGCAGAGCATCGGTTACGGTCGTCTTGCGCCCAGAAACCTTGATATCCATACGTGACTCCAATCTATCCGGGGATAACGACTTCGTGTCTACGTTGTACCCAAGATAGTCCCGTTCACGCCCGAGGTTTTTTCTTCCCCGCTGACCGCTCCGGATGCGCCGGTTACCGAAAAGTCACGCTTCAACGCCCCGTTTAGCGCTAGCACACCGACGTTGCTGCGTGCAGCCCCACATGCTGCACGAACGATGCGCGACCCTCCCGCACGGACGCGCGCAGGTGCGCTCCGGGCTACCCGAGCGAGTTGATGTCCCGCGTGATGGGGGTATCGGTCTCCACAGCACGATCACCGTCGGCTGTGCCCGACTCCTCCGAATCGCTGCTGCTCGACTGCGCAACCGTGATGCCGTCCACCGTTGTGTCGGTCAACGACAGCGGCACGTTGCCGTACCATGCGGTGTGCAGCGCATCGAACACGCCGTTGTCCGCCAGGTCGCTGCACGCCTGCTTGAGGGCATCGGCCAGCTCGTCGTTGGCCTTGAGCACGCCGATGCCGTAGGACGACGTGCTGCCGATAGTCCCCGCGAACACGATGTCGGGGTACGCGCGCGCCAGGTAGCCGCCGGCCGTGGCGTCGCAGGCAACATAGGAGACCTCGCCGGCATCCAGCGCGTCGAAGCACTTGTTCACGTTCTCGTAGGTCTTCTGCGTGGCCGAGATGCCCGCGCGCTTGAGCGCGTCTTGGGAGGCCGAGGAGCTCTGGACACCGATGGTGGCCCCCTCCAGGCTGCTCGCCGAGACGGACGGGGTGCTCGAGGAGTCGGATGCCTTCACGAAAACCGCCGAGGCATCCTCGCCCACCGTGCCCAGCACCGTCACCGTGCTGCTTGCATCGGAGGGCTTGGAACCGATGTAGAGGTCGGCCTCGTCGCTGTCGAGCGCGCTGTGGGCGCTCGCGGCGGACACGATCTTCACGTTGAGCCCGAAATGCTGCGCGAGCGCGCGCGCCACATCGATGTAGTAGCCGGTCGGCGCGCCATCGTTGCCGTTCATGGCCTGCGGGGCGTCGGAGGTGTCCACGGCGACCGTCAGCACGCCGGTCTCCATGAGCGCCGAGGCATCGATCGTTGCCTGCGCCTCGGGGGCGGCCACCTCGGAGCGCGGCGGCGTGGTGAGGGCGCAGCCGCCGAGCGCGAGCGCCAGCGCCAGCGCGCATGCCCCGCCCGCGGCCCGCGCGATACCGCCCCAACGACCAGCCCTCGTACCTGTGCCCATAGCCAAACCCGCCTTTTCACCCTCATCGCCCGCGCGCAGGTTGGATGCGCGGACGTCTGTTTCCTTTGTTCCCCCAGCTGACCTGGTCTTTGACCCCACACTTGCGCACCGGGGCGTTTGCTCGGCCGCCGCAACGGCTTCACGACTGACCCGCTCGCCCGCGAGGCGGTATTGCCTCAGATGTAGAACGGACGGTGCGTCTGACTTCTAGGACGCGCCATGATCGCTGCCGCGCGCACGCGGCAGCTTACGTGGATCCCTTTGACCGCGTCTGTCATGGACTAGGGCGACGGGACGCGCCCGACCTTGCCCGCAACCACAGCCTGGGAGGAACAGTGCCGCATTATAGCAGGTCGGACGCGCATTCGGCACCACGGGCCCATGCCGGGGCGCAAAGGCGCACAGGCGGGGTGCAGGCGGGCCCGGGCGCGATGGGCGCAGGCGGGGCTCCCGCCGGTCGCCCGCGCGGTTTTTCTTGAGAGGCGCAGGCGGTTGGCGTGTGCCGAGGTCTCCGCAGGTCCAGGTAGGCGTGCAGCATCAAAACCCCTGTTCAGGCCAGGTACGGTGCGGCGTGCAGCGCATGATTCAGCCCCATACGCGGGCCAGGGCGGCGGCGTCCACGCGACGCGCGCCCGCCGCCTGCAGGGCACGCGCCGCAGCCTGCAACGTCGCGCCCGTGGTGATGACATCATCGAGCATGAGCAGGTGCCTGCCCGCAACCGGGACCACCACCTCGTAGGCGCTGCCTGCCTGCCGCAAGCGGGCGGCGCGGTCCAGGCGCCGCTGGTCTGCGCGCCCGTGCTTCACCATGGTGTCGAGCAGCGGCAATCCCAACAGCTCGGCGCAGGCCTGCGCCACCTGCTCCATATGGTCGAAGCCGCGGCGGGAGAACGCCTCCGCCGTGACCGGAATGAATGTCACCGCCTCCACCCGTGCCAGCGAGCCGTACGCCCGGGGCGCGGCTGCGGATGCCGTCAGCACCGCCCGGGCCAGGTACCCGGCGATCACCGGTGCCAGGCGGCGCTCCCCGCCGTCCTTGTAGGCGCGCACGAGCTGGGCGAACGGGCCTTCGAACACGCAGGCGGCAAGGCAGCACCCCAGCGCCGACGGGCTGGCGGCGTCGCACTCCGTACACAGCATGCTGCCGAACGGCGCGGCGCATCGCGGGCAGGCGGTGGCCGGGTCGATGCGCACCATGCGGTCCCGACACGCCGCGCAGAGCAGCTCGCCGGACCGCTCGCATCCCACGCACCGCGTGGGCGACAGCGCCTCAAGTGCAGCCTCGCCCATCGCATATGCGGTGCGGCGAAGCCATCCCGCGCCCGCTGACCCCGCAGGCGCGCTCGACCTTGCCCCGATTCCAACACGCATGAATCAGCCCTCCTCCGCAGGTGCGGAGAAGGGCTGACGATGTACTCAGTGTACCCGATACGGCCCGGCGGGGCCAGCGGGTCGCGCGCCGCCCTGAGACGCCGAGGACCGCTGCGGCAAGCCGGACTGGACGGGTCGCCACAGCGAAGTACGGGCTGCCCGCCATTCGCTTCTCAAGCCAGACGCTGCGGCAAAGCGAGATACGGGCTGCCCGCCGCCCATCTCTCGATGGAGCTGGGCGGTGAGCCGAACGGCACATCCATCACGGACCGGACCGGCGCGCATGGCGCAACGGCCTGAAGGGCCTACGCGCCCGAACCGCTCGGGGAAGCGGACGAGCCCCGCCCGGCATCGGAGCCACCGTCCTGGCGCGGCTTGCGCGAACGGCGGCGACGGCGCTTCTTCGGTGCCGCGTCGGGGCCGGCCTCACCGGCAGCACCGGAGGCAGAGCCGCCCCCATCGCCCGGACGACGGCGGGACACCTTCACCTCGCCCGAAGCGAGCTGCTCGGCCACCGACGGGGTCTCGGGCTTGCCGCCGTGCTTCTTGGGCGCAGCGTCACGCGAACCTCCCTCGCCCGCCGCGGTATGACGCCGGCGACGCGAGCGCGACGGGGCGTCCGCGTCACCCTGGGGCGCCTTGCGATCGCGCGTGGCCGCCTCGCCCTGAGGCGGTGTGGCCTCTCCCGCCCGATGGCGACGGCGGCGCGTCGGCGTCTGCTCAGCCGAATCGGCCCCCTGCCCGCGGCGGCTCGCAGGTGCCGGGGCGCCCGCGGCAGGCCCCGAAGCCGCACCGTCGGCGCCGCGACGGCGACGGCGCCGGTTGGAGCCGCCTGCCTCGGGGGCATCCGGGCCATCCTTGCCGCGGCGATCTGCGGGCGCGCCCTTGCCGTGACCGCGCGAACGCGACGTGGCGCCCTCCGCACGCGCCGCCTCCTCCTCGCGCATACGGCGCCGACGCGGCGTGGGGCCCGATGCCACGATGCGGTCGGCCACATCCAGGCCGTCGCCCACGTCCACGCCGTTTTGGCGGTCGAGCTCCATGAGCGCAAGCTGCAGGTCGGGGGATTCCAGACGCTCCAAGACGCTGCGGCTCACGCAGTCCGGGCGCGCATGGCACCCCTGGCTTTCGCAGCGCTTCTTGTTCTCGCTCGTGCAGCCCATATCGGACAGGTTCACGCGGAACACCTTGCCGCTCTCCAAACGCAGCACCAGCTGCTCGCGCGGCGTGTTGTATTCCATGATCCGCGCCTTGCCCAGCGGCGTGTCGATCAGGGTTTTCTTCTTCGGCGCCCGGCTCTTGAAGTCCTTGTAGGCCTCGAACTCGTAGCGCAGGCAGCACATGAGGCGCCCGCACATGCCCGAGATCTTCGCGGAGTTGAGCGGCAGGTCCTGCTCTTTTGCCATGCGGATCGACACCGGCTCGAAGTTGCCGCCGAACCGCGTGCAGCACAGCTCCTGGCCGCAGGTGGCAAAACCGCCCTGCAGGCGTGTCTCGTCGCGCACGCCGATCTGGCGCATGTCCACGCGGATGTGGAAGAACGAGGAGAGGTCCTTCACCAGCTGGCGGAAGTCCACGCGGTCCTCGGCCGCGAAGTAGAACACGGCCTTCTCCCCGCCGAACAGGAACTCGACGCCCACCGGCTTCATGTCCAGGTCGTTTTTGGCGATGAGCCGGCGGAAATCCGACATCGCGTCCTCGCCGGCGTCGGCCAGCTCGTCGGCGCGGTCGAGGTCGGCGTCGTCGGCCAGGCGCAGCACCGGCTTGAGCGGAGCGGCGAGCTCGGAAGGCTCAACCTCGAAGGGGTCGGCGGTAACCAGGCCGATCTCTCGCCCGCGCTCGGTTTGGCAGATGGCGTAATCGCCCTCGAGGATATCGAGTGCCTGCGGATCGAACCACAGCTCACGGGCGGCAAAGGCAAATTTCACAGGTACGACTACGGGCATTGCAGGGCCTTCCTGATATCGAAGAGCATGACCTCGATGGCCAGCTGGGGGGTGACATTGCGGGCGATGCGGGACTCGGTACGGGCCACGGCGTCGAGCGCGCAGGCGATCTGGGCGCTGCTCGCACGGCCGGCGATGCGCGCAACCACGTCGGCGACGTCCTCGTTGACGATGGGCCCCGCCTGCTCGGCCGCAAGCAGGGCGTCGCGCAGCAGCGTACGAGCGCTTGCCAGCGCTTCCATGATACCCGAACGCTCGCGGGCCGAAAGCTCGCGCTTGTTGCGGTCCTCGAGCTGCTTCAAGGCGCCGCGGGAAAGATAGTCGGCGTTTTGCTCGAGTACCGCCTTCTGGGTCGACTTCACCTCGGCGAGCGGCGCGTGCACGCTCACCATGAGCTCTTTTGCCGACGCCAGGATATCGGCCTCGTCGGCCGAGCCCAGCGCGTCGATCGCGCGAACCATAACACGGCGGGCCTCCTGGCGCTCGGCGCTCTTGAGAAACGCCACGGCGCGCGACGGGCTGCCGGCGATCGACACGGCCACGCGACAGCGCTCGAGCGACGTGCCGCACGCACGCTGCACCGCCTGGGCCGATTCCTCGACCGGCAGCAACCGGAACGGCACGCATTGGCAGCGCGAGACGATCGTGGGCAGGATGGCGTCCGCGGATGTGCCCAGCAGGATGAAGGTCACGCCCGCCGGCGGCTCCTCCAGGGTTTTGAGCAAGGCGTTGGCCGAGTTGGCGCGCAGCTGCTCGGCGCGGTCGACGATATACACCTTCGAGGCGGCGCGGATCGGCGCCAGGGCAACGTCCTCCAGCAGGTCGCGAATCTGGGCGATGAGGTAGCCGGTGGCCGATTCGGGTGAAAGGAAGTGCACGTCCGGATGGGTGTGGCGCGCCACGCGCCCGCACGCGTCGCAGGTTCCGCATCCCCCGTCCTCGCACAGCAGCGCCTGCGCCAGCGCCCAGGCGGCATCGAGCTTGCCCGAACCGGGCGCGCCCAGAAACAGATAGGCATGGCTCGCGCGCCCCTGCTCAAGCGCGCGCACCAAAAAGTCACGCACCCGCGGCTGCGTGTCGAGCTGCGCCAACAGCGCGCTCTCGGCAAGAGCCGCCTCGGATTCGACCGTATGCTGCGCGCGTGCGCTCATGCCATCCCCTCTCTGCCCCTGCAGGCCACAACCATCTCCATCATAGCTGCCGAGCCGACCTGCGCGCGGGCGACGCGGCGGACAGAAGGCCCGGCATGTAACCGTCGAGCGCCGATGCCACCTGGTCAAAAACCTCCTCGACGGTGCCGGATGCGTCGATGAGGCGCACCCGCTCGGGCTCTGAGGCGGCAATGGCGCGGAACCCCTCGGCCACGCGCTCCTGGAACGCCAAGCCTTTGAGCTCCATGCGGTCCGCCTCGGCACGGCCTGCGCGGCGCTCGAGCGCCCGGCGCACATCGATGTCGAACACGAGGGTGAGCTGCGGCACCACGCCGGCCACCGCCAGCTCGTTTGCACGGCGCACCATCACAGCGTCGAGGCCTCCAGCGTGAGCCTGGTAGGCAGTGGTGGAATCGAAGAAGCGGTCGCACACCACCACCTCGCCGGCTGCCAGCGCGGGCGCGATCACCTCGTGCACGAGCTGCGCGCGGGCCGCCTCGTACAACAGCAGCTCGCACACCGTGCCCATCTCGGCGTTCGCAGGGTCGAGCACCAACGCGCGAATCTGCTCCGAGATCGCCGTGCCGCCGGGCTCGCGCAGCATCTGCACGCTGCGGCCCGCCGCGCGCAGGGCATCCGCCAAAAGCGACGCCTGGGTCGACTTGCCGCACCCGTCGATGCCCTCGCACGTGATGAACAGTCCGGTTGTGGACCGGTGGCTCCCCGCGTTGCCTGCGGCGCTATCTGCGGTCATGTGAACTCGCTTCCCTCTCGTCGTGAACCTCCATCATACCCCGGCAAGACGCCGGCAGGCCCGCGACCCCCAGGGGGCAACGGGCCTGCCGGCATGTAGGCGCGCACCTCCGCTCCCGAGCCGAGGGCGCAACCGATATGCAACGCGGGGCGGCTATCGACCGAGCGGGTGGTTCGCGATGTCGGCCTTGGCACCCTCCTGGTACTCCCGCCAGGTCTCGGGCGCAAAGTCGCGCATCCAGTAGCCGACGGCGCGCGTGGACACCAGGCCGGCGACGTTGGCGAAGAACAGCACGATGAAGGCGAACACCGCAACGTTGAGCAGGATGAACGGCAGCGCACCCGCCAGCGCGGCAGAGGTGTCCCCGTAATAGTAGTAGCTCATCGAGTAGGCCGCCATCGTGGCGCTCGCCTGTATCGTGATGATGGAGAGGAGCACCATCACCACAACCACCGCGATGGCTGTCACGATCAGGGAGGGAATCAGCACGGCGGTGAACAGCGGGCCGGTCTTGCCCTGCGTGGTGAGCATCTTCCACGCGCGCGAAACCGACAGGCCGGGCTTCACGCGCCAGCAGATGGCCGAGCGCAGCGTCATGATGGCGAACAGCGGGCTCACCAGCAAGCCCAACGCAATGGAGATGAACTCGCCAGCGCCCTCGCCGCCCGTCAGCCCATCGAGCACGAAGTTGATGCAGAACATAACTGCTCCCAGCGCGCAGCTGGTGAGCACCGCGTTGAAGCCGGCCTCGAGCACGCCGGGGCGCACGATCCTGGTGGGCAGCGGCTCACGACGGCCGAACGCCTGCTCGGCGCCCCACTGCTGGATGTAGCCCGTTGCGGCAACGACGCCCGCAACGGGGACGAGCTGCAGCAGGGCCAGCTTGGCGGGCATCGACCAGTGGCCCGGGGAGGTTTTGAAATCGGCCCAGGCGCGCTTGAGCGGGCTGCGCGGATCGCGGGGCTGCCCCTGAGGCATCAGGCCCGCATCGGGAGCGGCCGAGGATTGACCGCCGTAGCTCCAGTCAACCGGCGGCGTGTTCGGCTCAGGGCCGGGCGCCGGCGCGGGGGCAGGTGCAGGCGCAGGTGCGGTCTGCGGCGCGGCGGGAGCGGCTGCCGGAACCGCCCCGGCGGACGGCGCCGCCTCGGGTGCGGCGGGTGGCACGGGAGCGGCCGGTTGAGCGGCAGCTGGGACGTCCGTCGGCTCGGCTGCGGCGCCAACGGGCTCCGCGGCGGGATCGGGCGACGCCGCATCGCTCGTGCCCGCAGCCGGCTCCTCAGAAGCCGTCTCAGCGGCGCTGTCGGCCGATGTGGCCTCGGCAAGCGGCTCACCGGCAACGGCAGCGACTGCAACCCCGTCGCCCTCGCTGACCATGGAGGCACCTGTGGCCTCGGCGACCGGCCCATCGGCAACGGCAGCGTCTGCGACCACAGACCTCTCGGTATCCTGGGATTTCTCGACAACCTCGGCCTGCTCGGCAACCGTCGACCCCGCCGCCTCAGCTGCGCCGTCGCCCTCATTTTCCTGCCCCACAGCGCCCGTCGGCGTTACCGCAGCACCAGCGAGCTGCGGCGCTCCGCACGACGGACAGAACGAAGCATCATCGGGGACCGCGCCCCCACACTGCTTGCACTCAGCCATATCTTCCTCCTCGGTCCATGCGCACGTCGCTCCATGCGCTTGACAGGTATTGTCGCAGACCGCGAGGACAGATGTTCACAAGAACCCTCAACGGTAGGTTTTTGTACGCAAATGTACGAATCCGGACACGCCTCGACCTGGACGCGTCTTATCAAAACGAGGGAGCCGATCGCCCTAACGGGGCACGCACGGCGCCGTGCACTATAGCAACGCCGGCGCAGAAAGGCGGCACACATAGGCCTGAAGCGCATCCCAAACGCAACGTCCCACACGGCAACGGCGACTCCATGCGCCGTCACGCGGCACCGAGCATCCCGGCCCGGACCGCACGATGGCCAATCGCTACAGCCCACCGCCGCCCAGCAGGCCGCGCAAGACCTTCTCGGGATCTGCCGAGCCATCGCGCGGCGCCAGCGCCGTGATCCGCTTCTGCATCTTGAACTCGTGCAGCTCTTCCTCAAGCTGACGCACACGCGCGCGGAGCTTCTCGTTTTCCCGCTCGCGGTCCTCGGCGCGCTCCTTCATGTCGAGGATGCGCACCACGCCGGCAAGGTTGATACCCTCGTCGGTGAGCTGGTTGATCAGCTCGAGCCGCTCGATGTCGGCCTGCGAGTACAGGCGCGTGTTGCCGCCCGAGCGCTTGGGATTCACCAGGCCCTTCGACTCGTACACGCGCAGGGTCTGAGGATGCATGCCCGTGAGCTCCGCCGCAACGGAAATCATGTACAACGGCTTATCGCGCCCATCCTTGGACATCGTCATCCTCCTTGCCCAGCTGCCGCCGACCCATTCGACGGCCCTTCCATCTTACTCGTATGGCGCCGCTGCCCGCACACGCCGCGCGGCGCGCCGGCACCGCGGCGCTACACGACCGCCCGGTAGCGCTCCACCTTCGAGCGGTACGCACGCACATCGGCATCCCGCAGCTTTTCCAGCGCCGCGCGCTCCTTGTCGCCCAGCGAGGTGGGAACCTGCACGGCGACCTTCACCATCAGCGCGCCGGTGCGCCCGCGGTTCTTCATATCGGGCGCGCCCATCTCCTTGAAGCGGAAGGTCTTGCCCGATTGAGTGCCGGCAGGCACCTTCATGCGCACGGTGGCGCCGCCCGGCGTTGGGACATCGACGGTGCAGCCCAGCGCCGCCTCGTAGATGGAAATCGGCACCTCCAGGCTCATGTCTGCCGTCTTGCCCATGCGCTTGAACAGCGGATGCTCCGCCACATGGAACGTCACCAGCAAATCGCCGCGCTCACCGCCGGCGGCCCCGTACTCGCCGCGACGCTTGAACCGCAGCTTGCTGCCGTCGTAGGTGCCCGCCGGAATGGTCACGGCCACCGTTTGCTGCTCGCCGGTGGACGGCACGCGATAGGTGACCTGCTGGGACGAGCCGCGGAAGGCATCCTCGAACGACACGTCGATCGATAGCGACAGGTCGCCGCCGCGGCGCGGACGAGCTGCACGGCCCTGGCCGCCGCCGAATCCGCCGAACCCGTTGAAGCCGCTGAACCCCTGCGCCCAATTGGAGCCGCCCACGCCTTCGCCACGCATCACGCTGTCGAAGATGTCGGCCCAGGCGCCGCCTGCGCCGCCGGCATACGACCCACCCTGGCCCGGCGCGCCGCCGAACATGAGCATCTGGTCGTACTCGCGCCGCTTCTCGGAATTCGAGAGCGTGTCGTACGCCTCGCTGATCTCCTTGAACTTCTGCTCGTCGCCGCCGCGATCGGGATGATACTTCACCGCGAGCTTGCGAAACGCCTTCTTGATGTCGTCATCGGAGGCATCCTTCGATACGCCGAGGACATCGTAGAACGTTTTTGCCGCAGCCATCGTGGCCCCCTCTCATCGATACGTCCTGTTGAAAAGGGCCCCGGGTGCCTATCCCGGAGCCCTTGCGCGCTACTTGTCGGATGCCGCCGGTTCGCTCTCGCTCGCCTCGGGCTCAGCTGGCTCGGGAGCGGGGCGCTTGGCGCCACCGTAGGTCACCGTCACCATGGCCGGGCGCAAGATCTTACCGCCCATGCGGTACCCCTTCTGGTACACGTCGTTGACCGTTTCGTCGAACTGCTCGACGTCCTCAACACGGCCCACCGCCTGGTGGATGTTCGGGTCGAACGCCTCGCCCGCCGGATCGATCGCCTCGACGCCTTCGCGGTCGAAGACGCTCAGCAGCTTGGAGCGCACCGCGTCCACGCCGTCGACGAATTGCTGAAAGTCCTCGGCGAGCTCCTGGGTGCGCGCGTGGTCGAGAGCGCGCTCCATGTCGTCCACCACCGGCAGCAGCGCCTCCACGAGCTTCTCGGTGGCGCGCTCGCGCTCGTCCAGGCGCTCCTGGGCCGTGCGGCGGCGGTAGTTCTCCCAGTCGGCCTGCAGGCGCGCGTGGCGGGCAACCGCATCGGCGGCCTGCTCCTCAGCGGCCTTCTGGGCCTCGGAAGCCGCCTCGAGCTCCGCGCGGGCGCTCGCCAGGTCCTGCTGGGCCTGCTCGAACTTGAGCTTGAAATCATCGTCGGCTGCCTGCTCGCCTGCGCGGATAGCAGCCTCGACCATCTCCTCTTCCGTCATGGTCGAACCCTCCTCACCAGCCGGCATATCCTCAACATCTGGGGAGGCCGACGCAGACGTCGCCTTAGTCGCCTCGTCATCGGCCGCATCGGCGGCGCGATCGCGGGCGTCCTCTACGGGAATCTTCACGTCCGTCTCCTTGGGATCGTGCGGGGCGGCGCTTGCTGCCGCCCCGGTTCGGTCTGAATGGCTGGACATGCCTACTTGTTGTCCTCGTCGTCAACGACCTCGTAGTCGGCGTCGACCACGTCGTCATCGGAGGCAGCGGCAGCGCCGTCGGCACCCGGGGCAGCCTGCTGCGCGTCGGCGTACACCATCTGCGCGAGCTTGTAGGCAACCTCCTGGAGCTTGTCGCCGGCGGCCTTGATGGCGTCGACATCGCTGCCCTCGAGCGCCTTCTTGGCGTCGGCGATCGCGGTGTCGGCCTCGCCCTTCGCGTCGGCCGGGACCTTGTCGCCCAACTCGGAGAGGGTCTGCTCGGTGGAGTAGCAGAGGCTGTCGGTCTGGTTGCGGGCCTCGACCTCCTCCTTCTGCTTCTTGTCCTCCTCGGCGTGGGACTCGGCGTCCTTCACCATACGGTCGACTTCCTCGTCGGACAGGGCGGTGGAGCCGGAGATGGTGATGGACTGCTCCTTGCCGGTGCCCTTGTCCTTGGCCGAGACCTTCACGATGCCGTTGGCATCGATGTCGAAGGTGCTGTCTCTTATACACATCTCCGAGCCCAC
>CABRIF010000041.1 GCA_902470925.1 uncultured Collinsella sp.
TGTATACGAGTGGCCAGCCGCAGATGCGGGGCGTGTAGGCGAATGGGCCGGGGGGGGGGGGTGCTCATTGACGTGATCGCGTCAATGAGGCGTGCGTGTACCAGATTCCAGAAAGCTTGAAGAGTCTTGCCAATGCCGTTGGCCTGTACCGCGGGTCCGACAACATGCTGCGCATGGAGGTCGACGACCTCACTCCTGGCATCGTGGGCACCTGGCTCGATTACGACGAGGTATATCAGCGCTATTTGGAAGAGTTCGTCGATGATGTCGACGGTGCCGCCTGGCGCGATTACCTTGCCCCCGCCTACCTGCGTGAACTGCTTGCGAGCGAACGCGGCTACCGCCACTTCACGATGCGCTTCCGCGAGTCGGCGCAAGGCGTGCGCTGGACCGAGGTCACACTGGAGCGCGTCGAGGACGACCTGGTGCTCATCTCGAGTCGCCGGATGGGGCAAGATCAAAGCGACGCGGCGATCCTGCAGGCGATCGACCCGCGCTATGACTACGTGGCGCGCATCGACGTGGAAACCGGCGGCTACACGCTCTACGCCTGCTCCCAGGAGGTGCGACCCTACCTGCCGGTGAGCCACGAGGACTACAACCAAGTGGTGAACGACCTCAACGACCGCTTCGTGGTCTCGGCGGAGCGCGATGAGCTCACGGCGAACATGAGCTTGGGGCATGTGCGCCATATGCTTGCCGAGGCGCCCGAGTACGTGCTGTACGCCACCTCCACGGAGTTCGGCAGCCTGCGCTACAAGAAGCTGCGCTTCTGCTTCACGGGCCCCGACCGCTCCTCCATCCTGCTGGCGCGTATCGACATCACCGACATCGTGCACGACCAGCGCCTGCGCAGCGTGGAGGATGTGCGCAAGACCCGTTACCTCGACGATCTGCCGAGCGCCTGCTGCGTGATGAAGATCCTGACCGACGACGAGGGTACGCCCTTCGACGCCGCCTACATCTACCTGAATCGCGCGCATACCGAGCTCACCGGCGCCATCACCGGCGATCTGGTGACCGCCAGCCATCGCGAGCATTTCCCCGACGAGGCGCCCGATTGGTTCGACCTCTACATCGACACCGCCACCACCGGGCGCCCGCATGTGCTGCACCGTTTCAGCGTGAAGATGCAGCGGCATCTGCTCATCAAGACGTTTCGGCCTGAGCCGGGTTTCTGCGGCAGCCTGGTGCTGGACGTGACCGACCAGGTGCTGATGGAGCGCGAGCTCGAGCGCAAGCGCGCCCGCTACGAGCTGGAGGCCAAGCAGGATTCGCTGACCGGGCTTCTGAACGTGCGCGCCGGCCGCCGTGAGATCAAGCGTCTGCTGGCAGGGCGGCATCCGGGCAGCTATGCCATGATGTTCGTGTTCGACCTGGACGATTTCAAGCGCATCAACGACACCTACGGGCACGCGGCGGGCGACCGGGTGCTGGTGGGCTTTGCGCGGGCGCTCGACGAGACCTCCCGGCAGGGGGATGTGATCTACCGGTTGGGCGGTGACGAGTTCGCCGTGTTCGCCGACGGTTTCGCCGATCCGGCGCAGGCGGTGGACGCCCTGATGACGCGCCTGTTCGCCCACGTTGACCAGGTCAGGCTGCATGAGCCTTTGGGAACGGTGAGCGCGGGGGTGTTCGCCTCGCGCGCGAACCTTGGGTTCACGACGTTCTACGAGCGCGCCGACCGCGTGCTGTATCGCTGCAAGCGCAAGGGTAAAAACAACTACGAGCTGATGCTGGACGAGTAGGGGAGCGGTAGCGTGCCGGCGCATCCGTGCCTCGGCTGCTGCCTGCGGGCCTCGTGCGTCGCACCCCTGGATCCACGGCTGCCGCGACCTGCACCCTTTGCGCATCGCATCCGCATTTGAGGACGCGCGCGGGTGCCGGTTCGATATCGCTGCCGTGTGCGCGTTGAGTTCGTACGCATCGCGCGGGCAAACCTTGGTATGATGGGCATGAAAACGTTTCCAAGGGGGTTGCCACATGACGATGCGGGAAGTTGCGGAGCTGGCGGGCACATCGAGCGCCGCCGTGTCGCGGTACCTGAACGGTGGCTATATCTCCGAGGACAAGGCCGCCCGCATCAAGGCAGCGATCGAGCAGACCGGGTACGTGCCCTCCAGCCAGGCGCGTTCGCTGCGCACGGGCTCATCGCGCCTCATCGGCGTCATCGCGCCTAAGATTAACTCCGAGTCCATCAGCAGCATCACCTCCGGGATCGGCCGCGTGCTGCACGACCGCGGCTATCAGATGCTGTTGGCCGATACCGACAACAGCCCCGAGCAGGAGCTCGCCTATCTCGAGGTGTTCCAGAGCCACCCGGTGGACGGCATCATCTTGATCGGCACGGTCCTCACCGAGCGGCACCGGGCGTTTTTCGATGCCGCGCGGGTGCCGGTGGTCGTGGTGGGGCAACGTGCGCGCGGCTATACCTGCGTATATCACGACGATCGCGGCGCGGCCTGTGCCCTGGCGCAGCGGATCGCAAGCTCGGGTGCGCGGCGGATCGCCTACATCGGCGTCGACCGCATCGACGAGGCGGCGGGCGCGGCGCGCGAGGACGGGTTCAGGGCCGGGCTCGCCTATGCGGGCCTCGAGTTCGACGAGGCGCTGCGCCGCGAAAGCCCGTTCAGCGTGGAGGGTGGCTACCAGGCTGCGAGCGACCTGCTCGACCAGGCCGGTACGGTCGATTTCATCGCCTGCGCCACCGATACGATCGCCGCCGGCGCCATCCAGGCGCTGCATGAGCATGGCGTCGCCGCGGCTGCCGATCGCGTGTCCGGCTTCGGTGACAACCAGTTCCTGCGTGCGGTGACCGGTGGCATCCTCACGGTCCACCTGGCGTTTCTGCGCAGTGGCATCGAGGGTGCGCAGCTGCTGCTCGACCGGGTGGGCGATGCGCGCGCGTCCGAGCCGTATGAGGCGTGCGAGCTGATGCTCGGCTACGAGCTCGTGGGTCGTCAGGACCTCTGAGCCTGCCGTTCACCCCTCATTTTCGACCGTTCACCGGAAAACGGACATGAAAACGATTTCACTTCTATGTGAAAACGATTACAGTAACAATCGCTACGAGGCGGCTGCTCAAGGTATCGGCGCCGCCGCGCCCAGCACGCGGTTCCCGGATGCACCGGGAACCGAGAGGAGACGGCCCGCGTGCGCGGGTTCGAGTGAGAAAGGGTTCGCCATGGATTACCGTGCATCTGCACAGGACGTGCTGCGCCTGGTGGGAGGGGCCGGCAACGTGGCCTCGGCGGCGCACTGCGCCACGCGCCTGCGTCTGGTCATCGCCGACAACGCGCTGGTGGACAAGAAGGCTATCGAGGACGTCGACGGCGTGAAAGGCGTGTTCGAGGCCCAGGGCCAGCTGCAGATCATCTTCGGCACCGGCACCGTCAACAAGGTCTACGACGAGTTCGTGGCCCAAGGCGGCATCGAGCAGGCCAGCAAGGAGGAGGCCAAGGAGGCCGCGGCGGCACAGCAGAACATCTTCATGCGCGCCATCAAGCTGCTGGGCGACATCTTTGTGCCCATCATCCCCGCAATCGTGGCGAGCGGCCTGCTGCTCGGCATCATGAGCGCGCTCAACTTCATGAGCGCGAACGGCTTCATCGCCATCGACACGGACAACTTCATCTACAAGATCGCCGACCTGGTTTCGGGGACGTCCTTCACCTTCCTGCAGATCCTGATCGGCTTCTCGGCCGCCAAGGCGTTCGGCGCCAACCCGTATCTGGGCGCGGTGGTGGGCATGGCGCTCATCAACCCCAGCCTGCAGAGCGCCTACACGGTTGCCTCCGACGGCGTCACCACCGTGGTGCCGGTCATCCCCGGTCTCTACGGCTTCGACTGGGTGGGGTACCAGGGCCATGTCATCCCCATCGTGATTGCCGTGGGTATCCTGGCCTTCCTCGAGAAGCGCCTGCACAAGGTCGTGCCCGAGATGTTCGACCTGTTCGTGACCCCGCTCGTGTCGGTGTTCGTGACCGTGCTGGTGACGATGGTAGCCGTGGGCCCGATCTTCGTGTGGGCCGAAAACGCCATCCTCGGCGTCATCCAGGCGCTGCTCACCCTGCCGTTCGGCATCGGCTCGGCCATCATCGGCCTGTTCTACGCGCCTACCGTGGTGACCGGTATCCATCAGATGTACACCGCCATCGACCTGGGGCAGCTTGCACAGTACGGCGTGACTTTTTGGCTGCCGATCGCCAGCGCTGCTAACATCGCCCAGGGCGGGGCGGCGCTCGCCGTGGCGCTCAAGACCAAGAACGCTAAGGTCAAGGGCTTGGCGCTGCCGTCTGCGCTCTCCGCGTTCATGGGCATCACCGAGCCTGCGATCTTCGGCGTGAACCTGCGCTTCGTGAAGCCCTTCATCGCCGGCTGCATCGGCGGCGGCGCGGGTGCGCTCGTGTGCGCGCTCACGCACCTGGCGGCCTCGGGCACGGGCGTCACCGGCATCTTCGGCATCCTGCTGTGCCTGTCCCAGCCCGTCCAGTACCTCATCATGTTCGCGGTGGCCGCCGCGGTGTCGTTCGGCGTGTCCTTCGCGCTGTACCGCGACGAGGAGACGGCCGGCGAGGTGACGGCGCGATGAGCAATGCGCTGCAGCGCGACCTGGCGCGGCTCGTCGCCGATGCGGAAGCGCGGGCTGCGGAGCGCGGCCATGGCCGTTTCGGCCAGCGGTTCCACGTGATGCCCCCGTTGGGGTGGCTGAACGACCCGAACGGTCTGTGCCAGGTTGACGGCGTGTTCCATGCGTATTTTCAATACGCCCCCTTCGACGTGACGGGCGGCGTGAAGATGTGGGGGCATGCCACGAGCACCGATCTGGTGCGGTGGCGCTACGACCGCTGCGTTCTGCTGCCCGATTCGCCGGCCGACGTCCACGGGGTCTACTCGGGTTCGGCGCTTGTGGGCGATGACGGGCGCGTGACGATGTTCTACACCGGCAACGTCAAGCTTGAACGCGCGGGGGAGCGCTACGACTACGTGACGAGCGGACGCGAGGGCAACACGCTGAGCGTGGAGACGGCGAACGGCTCGACGTTTTCGGCCAAGCGCCTGCTCATGACGAACGCCGATTACCCGGCGGACCTCACCTGCCACGTGCGCGATCCCAAGGTGTGGCGCGCCGATGCGGCCTGCGGGCGCTACCTCATGGTGCAGGGCGCGCGGCGTCGCGCTGTGTGCGACGGCGACGGCGAGCTGCCGGCAACGCGCTTTGCGGCGCTGCACGGGGCGGGCGCCGCTGTGGATGTAGGCGAGGTGCTCCTGTTCGCCTCCGATGACCTGGTGAGTTGGCGGTTGGTGAGGCGCCTGCGCACGCCGGAGCGCTTCGGCTTCATGTGGGAGTGCCCGGATTATTTCGAGCTCGCGCAGCCGGATGCCGAGGCTACCGAGGTGATTGAGTCGGTTGAGCCTGCCGAGGCGGCGGGCGGCCCTGCGCCCCGCAAGGTGCTGTCGGTGTCGCCCCAGGGTTTGGAAGGCGGCCGGTGGGAACGCGGCAACATCTACCAGTCCGGCTACTTCCCGGTGACCGGCGACATCACGGGCGCCTATGAGCTGGGGACGTTTCGCCTATGGGATGCCGGGTTCGACTTCTACGCGCCGCAGACCTTCGAGGCTGCCGACGGCCGGCGAATCCTCATCGGCTGGATGGGCATGCCCGACGACGACACCTACGGCAACGACCCCACGGTGGCCGACGGCTGGCAGCACTGCCTGACGCTGCCCCGCGAGCTGGCGGCCGGCACGGATGGCGCGGTGCTGCAGCGGCCGGTGCGCGAGCTGGAGGAGCTGCGCGGTGCGCGGCAGGCAGGGTCCGGCACGCTCGAGGCGGAGGGCCTCGATGCCTTCGATATCGAGGTCACCGGTGTGCAACGGGGCTTTCGCGCCCTGTTGTTCGGCGAGCTCGAGCTGGCGTGGCTTCCGGCGGACGCTGCCGCGGATGCGGCGCAGCCGGCTCGCTTCCAGATGCGCTTCCTCGACACGGCGCGCACGGCATGCGGCTGCGGGCGCACGCTGCGCTGGGAGCCGCTTGAGGAGGTTCGCGACGTGCGGATCGTGGCCGATGTGTCCTCGGTTGAGGTGTTCGTGAACGGCGGGGCGCTCGTCCTGTCGACGCGCGTCTACCCATCCGCGCGGTGCATCTCCGTCGAGGCGCCGGGGGCTACCATCGGCCTGTGGCCGCTCGGCTAGGCTTGCTGTAGCTTGCGTGCCGATCGGTGCGCTTGCTGTCGCACGGGCGGCGGCGTGGGCATGCGCTGCGCCGCCGCCGTTGTGCGCTGTGCCGCCGGTGTGCACTACATTGCCAGCGTGCGCTGTGTCGACGTCGGTTGGGTGCTATGTCGCTGCTCCTCGCCCTGGCATCGCACGCCTTGCGAGCCGTCTCGCGCATCGCACCGTTTCTCGCTGCCGCCGCCATCCGTGCGGCGGCTTTGCTGTCCGGTGCGTGTCTGGGCGCATGGTGCGTTTCGAGTTTCTTTGCGAGGGATGTCTGCCGGTCGGGCGATTTGCTACACTGGCTTTTCAGCTTTGCAGGCGATGACGGGGAGGTGTGCCATGTGCGAACGTACGAGCGAGGCCGCCTCCTATGTCGCTCACGTGGGCGCCGCGGCCGCCTGTCTGGTGCGCGCGTCCTCCTGCGCCGAGGCGCTCGGTGCATCGGGCCTGTTCGACGGGCCTGCTGCGATCGGCGACCGCACGCCTGCGGCCCCCAATCGTGCGCTTGCGCTCGTCATCTACGCGAACGGGCCCACCGATGCCTTTTCTGAGAGGTTCCCTGCG
This sequence comes from uncultured Collinsella sp., assembly GCA_902470925.1. Taxonomy (GTDB): domain Bacteria; phylum Actinomycetota; class Coriobacteriia; order Coriobacteriales; family Coriobacteriaceae; genus Collinsella. The sequence goes on from CABRIF010000041.1 coordinate 6,784, forward strand.
GAATCTCTCTTTTTTGTCGAGGACTTGCATCCGTCCGCGTTCGAGGCGGCACCTGCGCCGGCGGACGCCCAGGCTCTCTGGTTGGTCCCTGCACTTTCCGCATGGGACCTGCGTATCGCCGACGTTCGAGCGCTTGCCGCGGCCGCCCACGCGCGCGGGGCGCTGCTGGCGCTTGATGTGAGCGCGACGACATCGTATTGCTCGGCTGCCTTTGAGCTTGGTGCCGACCTGTGTCTTGAACGGCTGGATGCGGACGGGGAGGGCGACGCTGCCGCTGCGTCTGATATCGCCCTGTCCCGCACCGGCTTGCAGCCCCGGTGGGCGCTGTCGGTCGCGCGCCCGCGCCGGAAGAGGCGGGACGAGGCTGCCGCTGAGCTCAATTGCCTGCGCGCCGAGATCGTGGGGGTGCTGGGTGGCGCGCAGCACGCAGGAGATGCCCAAGCGCTGCTTGACCGCGATGCGCGCACGCAGCGCCGTTGCGACCACGCCCGTGCGCTCGCGGAGTACCTGAGTTGCTGTGACGCCGTGCCCGGCGTGGTCTATCCGGGGCTGCCGACGCACCCCGATCACGCTTTGGCCGCGCAGGCGCTGCGGCACGGTGCGGGGTTCGTGCTCGATTTCGAGGTGCCGTCCTCGACCTGCGCCGCCGCCTTCATAGCCCGTGCCGCACGGCACCGCGCCCACCCGGGCATATCCGGCGCCGCGGGCGCCGCCGCGTCCGATTCTTACTCGTCTAAGTCCACCGCCGTGGTGCCCGCCATCCGTACGGCGCCAGCCGCCGGCGCCGCGCCTGCTCCGGGTTCGCCTTGCGCCTGCGAGCCGCTTGCTGTCGGCGCGCCCCTCGCCTCGGAGCCGGATGCCCGCACCCGCCTGCTTGCCCGCGACGGCGCTGGCGGGCGCTTCGTGCGCTTGGTTGCCGGCCTCGACAACCCACTGGCCATCGCCGACGACCTCGACCAGGCGCTGCGCTGGTTCTGCAATCCTCCCGAGCCGTGAGACCGTGCGGGCGCGGCGTCCGCGCGCCTGCGCTGCGAGTGCGCATAGGGCCCGGCTGCCTGCGATGGCCCGCTGCCAGCGGTGCCTCGCGCGCCCGCGCCTGTGCCGACGCCGCCGGCCGCCTGTCCGCGTGGCCAGACTCCTCGCCTCATCTTCAGCCATATCCGGGCGGCGCTTGCGCGCTCGCTCAGATGGGTTCCATCATGTTTCGCGTCCCTTGCATCGGGAGGGTGTCATGGGTTTCATTTCGTTTGCGGCGCTGCTGGAAAGCGTCGTGCTCGGCGTCGCGCTGGCCATGGATGCCATGGCGGTGACGCTGTCCAATTCGCTGTGCGAGCCGGATATGCCGCTGTCCAAAAAGCTCGGCATGCCGGTTGCGTTCGCGCTGGCTCAGATGGCCATGCCGATCGCCGGGTATTTCGGCGGCACGCTCATCGCCGGCTACATCGACACCTATGCGGGCGTGGTGTCGCTCGTTATCCTGGGGTTCGTGGGCGGCAAGATGATCTTCGAGGCCCTGCGCGAGCTGCGTGAGCCGGAAAGCTGCAGCACCACGCGACTCACCTGGCCCACGATCGGCATGGAGGCGATCGCCACCTCGATCGACGCGTTCATCGTGGGAGTGTCGTTCGCGGCGGCGGGCAAGGACATCGTGCTGTACGGCGGCATGATCGGCCTCACCACGTTCGCGTGCTGCCTGGCGGTGCTCGCCCTGGGCAGACGCCTAGGCGAGCGTTTCGGCGCGCATGCCCAGGTTGCCGGCGGTGTGGTGCTCATCTGCATCGGCATCAAGGCGTTCGCCGGCCTGTAGGCGCCCGCGACGTGTGCGCGGTGCGCAGACGAGGGCGGGTCGGTGCCGCGCGATTCGCACCCGCTTCGAGGTGCATCCCGCACGCCCTGCACGCTACAGCCTGCAGACCGTTTGGAGTACGTCAATGACGCGCACGCCGCCCGCGGGCGTGCGCTACAATGTGTCCCCAAGTAGCAAGGCCGCCTGTCGGCCAACCTTGAGCGTCTAAGGAGCAACATGGCCACGTTTTTCCCCGGTGAGTCCCACACGTTTTCGGAGTATCTGCTCGTACCCGGTTATTCCTCGTCCGAGTGCATCCCCAACAACGTTGCGCTGAAGACCCCGCTCACGCGCTTCCGCCGCGGCGAGGAGCCGGCCATCACGCTCAACATCCCCATGGTGTCGGCCATCATGCAGTCCGTGTCCGGCGTGGACATGGGCGTAGCGCTCGCCACCGAGGGCGGCATCTCCTTCATCTACGGCTCGCAGACGCCGGAGTCCGAGGCAGCCATGGTCAAGGCCGTCAAGGACCACAAGGCCGGTTTCGTCGAGTCCGACTCCACCCTCACGCCCGACATGACCATGGAGCAGGTCATGGCGCTCAAGGAGAAGACCGGCCACTCCACCATGCCCGTCACCGACGACGGCACGCCGCGCGGCAAGCTGCTCGGCATCGTGACCAGCCGCGATTACCGTCCCAGCCGCGACGATCACGCCAAGAAGGTCTCCGAGTTCATGACCCCGCGCGAGCAGCTGATCGTGGGCGATAAGGACATCTCGCTCAAGACGGCCAACGACGTCATCTGGGACAACAAGCTCAACGCCCTGCCCGTGGTGGATGACAACGACCACCTCATGGGTATCGTGTTCCGCAAGGACTACGACAGCCACAAGACCAACCCCAACGAGCTGCTCGACGCCAACAAGCGCTACATGGTGGGCGCCGGCATCAACACCCGCGACTACGCCGAGCGCGTGCCGCTGCTGGTCGAGGCCGGTGCCGACGTGCTGTGCATCGACTCCTCCGAGGGCTATTCCGAGTGGCAGAAGCGCACGATCGAGTGGATCCGCGCCAACTACGGCGAGTCGGTCAAGGTGGGCGCCGGCAACGTGGTGGACGCCGACGGCTTCCGCTTCCTGGCCGACTGCGGCGCCGACTTCATCAAGGTTGGCATCGGCGGCGGCTCGATCTGCATCACGCGCGAGACCAAGGGCATCGGTCGCGGCCAGGCCACGGCGCTGATCGACGTGTGCCGCGCGCGCGACGAGTACTTCGAGGAGACCGGCATCTACGTGCCCGTCTGCTCCGATGGCGGCATCGTCTACGACTACCACATGACGCTCGCGCTCGCCATGGGCGCCGACTTCCTCATGCTCGGTCGCTACTTCGCCCGCTTCGACGAGAGCCCCACGGCTCGCGTGAACGTGAACGGCCAGTACATGAAGGAGTACTGGGGCGAGGGCTCGGCGCGCGCCCGCAACTGGCAGCGCTATGACCTGGGCGGTGCCCAGAAGCTCTCGTTCGTGGAGGGCGTCGACTCCTACGTGCCGTACGCCGGCGCGCTCAAGGACGGCGTGAACGGCACGCTGTACAAGGTTAAGTCCACCATGTGCAACTGCGGCGCGCTCTCCATTCCCGAGCTGCAGGAGAAAGCCCGTCTCACGCTCGTGTCCGCCACCTCGATCGTCGAGGGCGGCGCGCACGACGTCGTGGTGAAGGATTCCCAGCAGACGGTGAGCTACCAGTAGGGTTCTAGCTTCATCTCGCCTCCGCCTGCGTCTTGATGCGTATTTGAACTCGGGCGTGCACTCCGGTTTGTACCCGGGGCGCACGCCCGAGTTTTGCGTTGGTCAACGCGGGGATGACCGAGTTGGCCATGTGTGGCTTTGCCCTGAATGTGTACGGACTTTCAGCTCATCGCTTCTGGTTCGCGCGGGTGAATCGTATCCGAGCGCACCTTGCTTTCTTACACAGGCTGTGCTCGCCGCCTGTACGCCGTCGCGTCTAGCGCTCTTGGGTCCTTCTCTTCGCACCGCCATCTCCTGCGAACGACGGAGTGTTTAGCATGGGAGAACGTCGGCGGTGCTTGTACGTGGCGGCCCCCAAAATCACAAGCCACGCATGCAGCAGAGCTCGTTTGAACGGATCATCAGACGTGCAAGTTCAGGATTTCTGCTCCTTTTAGGACTTGATTGAGTTCTCCAGGCGTACTTTGCTGCATTTTCGAGGTTTTGCGAAATGTGGTGGTCGGGCAACATTTTGCAACACCTTTTTGATTAATCGCATCCTGCGGTTTTGTCGGCTTGAAAGGCCGCTAGATATGCATGTGCAAAAGTGCTATTTCGCAAAACCTCGAAAATGCAGCAATAGTATTGCAAAGATGTTATTTGAAGAGGCATTTGGCTGGTAGAGGGTACACATGTCCACGATTGCATACGGTTGAATGCGCTGAGGGCCTTTGCATGCCTTTGCGGTGTTATTCGATGCTCGCACTTTGCTTCATCGGTATATTTTGAAGAGGGGTGGGAAATATATCGAAAAGCAAACATGGGTGGGGTAGAACATGAATACGTATATCATTTCGCACTTTTCAGCGTTTACCTGGCTTATTTCACATTGCAACGCGCTCGGTGACTGCGCTTCTGATGCCGTGGGATGCTTAGAGCGTGCAACCATTCCCGGTTCATCTGCTGCATCCGAGGTTCAACGGCTCCTTGGGCTTGAGGGCGCGCAAGATTATCTTGTTCACACGGGCGCCCCTCTTCGGAGATGCTCGCAGGTTCGTCCGCACGTACGAGCTCTTGAGGGCTTTGTGGGCGATTTGATTGCCGTCCCATGTCATCATCCCGAGGTTGAGGTGTATGTCTGCTGTCCTGAATTGGCGTTTGTACAGGTATGCCAGTTGGTGGACCGGCAGGAGGCCATTTATTTCGGAAACACTATTTGCTCCGATTTCAGGCTTGAGCCCCTTGCGCGGGGCGGTGTCGTATTCCGGCAGGGTTCCGATTCAGCGTTGACGTCCGTCGAGCGTATTCGGTCCTATCTTGAACGAATCGAAGGCGGATGGGGCACGAATCGTGCGGCATCAGCGCTGCGTTACATGCATGAACGTGCGCGATCCCCCAAAGAGTGCGCCCTGGGCATGCTGCTCTGCCTGCCCAGCAAGCTTGGCGGTTTTGACCTGGGAGATCTTTCCTTTAACGAGAGCATATCCATCTATGATGGGCGTGACCGCTATGGCGACAAGAAGTATGTCACACGCTACCCCGATTTGCTAATCTCCTCGCGGGATTCGCGTGGCGGGCTGCACCAGGTTGCCGTGGATTATGATCCGGACTCAACACATGCGGGGGAGTGGAAAAGCGTAGCGGATACGCGTCGAAGAAATGAATTCGCATCGGTGCGGGACCTCACTCATTTCACGATAACCTCGGGTGATGCTGCCGACTTCCGATATCTGGAATCGATTGCCGAGCGCATCTCAGCCGCATTGGGGCGTCGTCCTCGCCCGTTGTTGCGGTGTTCCCGGGATAGCTTCGAGGGCAGAAGACGGCTTGCCGATGTCCGCTCCAGACGCATGGGGCTGTGGAGTCGTTTGCTCTGCAAGTCATACGAGCGCGTTGTTCGCGACCTGCCGTTGGACTGACGCCGAATCCCATACGGTGCGTTCCCTGCCGACTGGAGGCTGGAGCTGTACCGACTCGCTCGCGACCGCTTGTTCTGGTTGCCGCCGGGCGGACGCGAAATCGCGCAGCGCACCAGCGCTGCAGACCTGCTAGAATGCTGAACATTGCCGATGATTTGCGGGTGCATCCGTCCCGCGCGTACACGATAGGAGCCGAGCATGTGCGATTGCGCCGACCATACGCAGCCTGCGCCCGAGGCGGGCGGCATTCCCGCCTACGACGCCCAGAGCATCGAGACCAAGTGGATGCGAGCCTGGGAGGAGTCGAACCTGTTCGCTGTGGACACCGACTCCACCAAGCCGAAGAAGTACATCCTCGAGATGTTCCCGTACCCCTCCGGCGACCTGCACATGGGCCACGCCCGCAACTACACCATCGGTGACGCCATGGCCCGCCAGGCCCGCATGCGCGGCTTCGACGTGCTGCACCCCATCGGCTTCGACGCCTTCGGCCTGCCCGCCGAGAACGCCGCCATCAAGCACAAGACCCAGGCCGCCGCGTGGACATACAAGAACATGGACCAGGCGCTCGCCACCATGAAGCGCATGGGCTTCTCCTACGACCTGGACCGCCTCGTCAAAACCTGCAGCCCCGACTACTACCGCTGGGGCCAGTGGATCTTCGAGCAGTTCATGGAGCGCGGCTTGGTCTACCGCAAGAAGAACCCGGTGAACTGGTGCCCCACGTGCAACACCGTGCTCGCCAACGAGCAGGTCACCGACGGCCGCTGCTGGCGCTGCGACTCGGAGGTGGAGAAGCGCGAGCTCGAGCAGTGGTACATCAAGATCACCGCGTACGCGCAGGAGCTGCTCGATGACCTGGAGAAGCTCCCGGGTTGGCCCGAGCGCGTCAAGCAGATGCAGGCCAACTGGATCGGCCGCTCCGAGGGCGCCGAGGTCGACTTCACCCTGTGCGACGCCGCGGGCGAGCCGATCGCCGGCGACGAGGGCAAGATCACCGTCTTTACCACCCGCGCCGACACCCTGTTCGGCAACACGTTCTTCCTGCTTGCCCCCGAGTACAAGGGCCTTATGGACCTCGTCCGCGGCACCGAGTACGAAGACGGCGTGCGCGTGGTTGTGGAGGGCGCCAAGCACATCTCCGCCGTCGAGCGCGCCCAGGGCACGCTGGAGAAGCACGGCGCGTTCACCGGCCGCTACGTGGTGAACCCCGTCTCGGGCCAGAAGGTTCCGGTATGGGTGGCCGACTACGTCATCTCCGACTACGGCACCGGTGCGGTCATGGCGGTGCCCTGCGGCGACGCGCGCGACTTCGAGTTCGCCCGCAAATACGACCTGCCCATCGTGCCGATTATCCTTGCCGAGGACGACCCGCTGTTCCCGCAGCTCAACGGCGAGCAGAACACCGTCGTGACCTCCGTCGATTGGACCGAGGCGCTCACCTGCGAGGGCGTGCTCGTGCAGTCCGGCGCCTACACCGGCATGCGCGGCGGCAAGCACTCCGAAGGCGAGGCCGCGATCGTGGCCGATCTCGAAGCCGCCGGCACCGGTCGCCGCTCGGTGCAGTTCCGCCTGCGCGACTGGCTGATCTCGCGCCAGCGCTACTGGGGCAACCCCATCCCGGTCATCCATTGCGAGCACTGCGGCATCGTGCCGGTGCCCGAAGACCAGCTCCCGGTGACCCTGCCCGAGAACCTGGACCTCGCCGGCGGCCAGACGCTGGCGGAGTGCCCGGAGTTCTATGAGACCACCTGCCCGGTGTGCGGGGCGCCCGCGCGCCGCGAGACCGACACCATGGACACGTTCACGTGCTCCAGCTGGTACTACCTGCGCTATACCGATCCGCACAACACCGAGCTGCCGTTCTCGCGCGAGGCCGCCCGTCGCTGGATGCCGGTTGACAACTACATCGGCGGCATCGAGCACGCCATCCTGCACCTGCTCTACAGCCGCTTCTTCACCAAGGCTCTGCGCGACATGGACCTGCTCGACGTGGACGAACCCTTCATCAACCTGCTGTGCCAGGGCATGGTGAAGGACGCCAACGGCGAGACCATGTCCAAGTCCAAGGGCAACGTGGTGCCGCCGAGCTCGGTGATCGAGCCGTTCGGCGCCGACACCATGCGCCTGGCGATTCTGTTCATCGCCCCGCCCGAGAAGGATTTCGACTGGGACGAGGACGCCGTGGCGGGCGCCAACCGCTTCATCAAGCGCGCCTGGCGCACCGTGTGGCAGCTCGTCGAGGGCACCGAGGCGGCATTGGGCGCACCCGTGAACAAGTCTGCGCTCGACGCGGCCGGTCTTGCCCTGTACCGCGAGCGCCATCGCACGCTGGCCAAGTGCACCGAGGACTTCGACCGCGGCCAGTTCAACACCGCCATCTCGGCGATCATGGAGCTCGTGAACGCCGCGAACGCGTACCTGAACGCGGTTGCGGCCCCGGCGCGCAACGCGGCGCTCGCCCGCGAGGTGGCCTGCGACATCGTGAGCGTGCTGGCGCCCATCTGCCCATTTGCCATGGAGGAGTTGTGGCACGCCGCGCTCGGCCGCGAGGGGAGCGTCTACACCGCACCCTGGCCGGTATTCGACATCGCCGAGGCAGCTGCCGACGAGGTCGAGATCGCCGTGCAGGTGCTCGGCAAGATGCGCGCCCGCACGATGGTGGCCGCCGATGCCGACGCTGCCGCCATGCAGGCCGCCGCGGAGGCCGCTGCGGCCAAGTGGCTCGAGGGCAAGACGGTCGTGAAGGCCATCTGCGTTCCCGGCAAGCTCGTCAACCTCGTCGTTAAGTAGTTCTACCTGCTCGTTTTTGGCTCGGACATACGCTTGTCGGGTGCGATGCCGCTTCGCTGCGCAAAGCACCCTGCGAGCATATGTCCGAGCCGTTCTTTGGGTGCGCGCATGGGCCTGTGCAGCGCCGATGGACGTACTGAGCCGTATCGTAGGAGCCCCCATGTCTCTTCCACCGAACGCCGGTCGCACATATGAGAACGTGCTGCTTTGTGCTGATTGTGTGGCGAACAAGGGCGTCGGTGCATCGGCAGCGGGGGAGGAAATTGCCCTCTACGCTGGGGATGTGTTATAGTGCTCGAGTAAATGAAGCTGTTTCGAAGGGAGTGCGGGTTCGCCTGCGCTCCCTTTTCATGAACGGGAGGTGCCGCATGGTCAAGAGCAAGCTCGAGCAGGGCATCATCGACGCGCTCGAGGAGCGCGCCGCCGAGCGCGGCATCGACGTCGTGGACGTCGAGGTCGTGGGCGCAACCAAGGCCCCGTGCGTGCGCGTGCGCCTGGACAAGCTCGCGGGCGACCCCATCACGCTCGATGAAGTGGCCGCCGAGACCGGCTGGGTGTCCGATTGCATCGAGGCGCTCGACCCCATTTCGGGCTCCTACACGCTGGAGGTCTCGAGCCCCGGCATGAAGCGCCCGCTGCGCCGCCCGGCGGATTTCGTCCGGTTCCAGGGCCAGGACGTGGAGCTCACCACCACGGCCATGGAGGGGCGCCGCACCTTCAAGGGCAGCATCGCCGCCGTCACCGAGCAGCAGGTGACCATCGCCTGCGAGGATGCCGAGGAGCATGTCATCCCCTTCACCGAGGTGAAGAAATGCACGCTACACCCGGTCTATAACTTCAAACGCGCCAAGGAAGGGAACTAAACCATGGCAGAAGCCGATATGACCATGATGGAAGCGCTCATGGCCCTGTGCCAGGAGAAGCACATCGACCAGCTCTACCTGATCGACCGCCTGGAGCAGTCGCTGGCCAAAAGCTACGCTGAGCTGCTCAAGCTCGACTGGGGCGCCAAGGTCACCATCGACCGCGCCTCGGGCCGCATCTACGTCTACAAGCTCATTCCCATCGATGACTCCATGGACGAGGAGGGCAACTACACCGAGTTCGAGGAGATCGACGTCACGCCGAAGAACACCTCCCGCATCGCCGCGCAGCACGCCAAGGCCGAGATCAACGCCATCGTGCGCAACGCCGCCCGCGAGCAGATCTACGAGGAGTTCTCCGGGCGCGTGGGCGACATCATCAACGGCACGGTGCTGCAGTCCACGCCCGATTTCACCATCGTGAAGATCCGCGACGGTGTGGAGGCCGAGTTGCCCCACTTCGACCTGCGTCGCCACCAGGACGAGAACGGCCGCCCCACCGAGCGCAACGAGCGTCCGCAGGGTGAGCGCTACCTGCACAACCAGCGCCTGAAGGCCGTCATCATCGACGTGCGCGACCCGAACTCCACGTTGCCGCCCGTGCGCGGCGAGCACTCTCGCCCGCCGATCGTCATCTCCCGTACGCATCCGGCCCTCATCAAGCGCCTCTTCGAGCAGGAGGTCCCCGAGATCTACGAGGGCACCGTCGAGGTCAAATCGGTGGCGCGCGAGCCCGGCCAGCGCTCCAAGGTGGCCGTCCACTCGCTGGAGGATCGCCTGGACCCGGTGGGTGCCTGCGTGGGCCCCAAGGGCAGCCGCGTGCGCGCCGTGGTGGGCGAGCTGCGCGGCGAGCGCGTCGACGTCATCCTGTGGGATGAGGACCCCGCCCGCTACGTGGCCAACGCGCTGTCGCCGGCCAAGGTCACCCGCGTGCTCATCGACGAGGAGAAGAACTACGCCGGCGTCATCGTGCCCGACGACCAGCTCTCGCTCGCCATCGGCAAGGAGGGTCAGAACGCCCGCCTGGCCGCCCGCCTCACCGGCTGGCACATCGACATCAAGAGCGAGACGCTCGCCGCCGACATCCTGAAGAACGTCGCCGCCGCGCCCGCCCCGATCGAGGACCTGCTGGACGACGCCGACGACGAGCAGTTCGAGTCCGAGCGCTGCGCCTACGTGTCCGAGGACGGCAACCGCTGCCGCAACCAGGCGCGTCCCGGCTCCCGCTTCTGCGGCGTGCACGATCCGGTGTCGCAGGACGGCGCCGACGCGGATGTCATCGAGGATGCCGAGGACCTCATCTAGGCGGGTCCCACCTGCGGGGGGAAGCTGCAGGCATCCGATGTCCGTATGAAGGTGACTACGCACGCCCCGGCGTGCGCGAGAGGTAGGTGAATGGCCCATGGCGAAGGTTCGCGTTTCCAGCCTGGCCAAGGAATTCGGGATGACGTCTAAAGAGCTCATGACGCATCTCGAGGATATGAAGATTCCGGTGAAGTCGGCGTCCTCAACGCTTGAGGATGCCTATGTATCCATGGTGAAAAAGCAGCTCGCCCCGGTGATCGAGGCGCGCGCTGCCGAGGTCGAGGCCGCCCGCCGCGCCGAGGAGGAGGCCGCCGCGCAGCAGGAGGCTGAGCGCGCCGCCGCCGCCGAGGCCGAGCGCCTGGCCGTCGAGGCCCGTCGCGAGGAGGAGCGCCGCCTGTCGCAGGAGGCCCAGGCTGCCGCCGAGGCCGCCCGTGCGGCCCCTGCCGCGGAGGAGCGCCGCGCCAAGGAGGAGGCCGCCCGTGCGGCCCGCGAGGCCGAGATGGAGGCCAAGCGTCGCGCCGTCCCGGCGAGCGACTCCGGCTCCCGCTTCCGCTCCCTGCTCGACCAGATCGCCGAGCAGGAGGTCGTGCTCAAGGAGAAGAAGCTGTCTCTTATACACATCTCCGAGCCCACGAGACGTAGAGGAATC
>CABRIF010000042.1 GCA_902470925.1 uncultured Collinsella sp.
TACACAAGGAGTATCGTCGGCAGCGTCAGATGTGTATAAGAGACAGGTGCCGGGGCGGCTCCGGCTCCGCCGTGGTTGCCGGCGTAGGTGCCGATCTGGATGTGGGGAAACACGTCGACGGGGTTGTCGTAGGTGATGTATTCGGTGCCGTCGGCGAGGTAGGCGTGAAAGTGATCGGCGTGGCGCAGGATGCGCACCACGGGCAGGCGGCTCAGCTCGCTCAAGCCCACGACCCGCACGAAGGACAGACCGGGCACGGGCGCCGCCGCGCCACCCGCGTCCGCCGCGTTGCCGGTCGCCGCGGGTGTCGTCCAGCCGCCCGCATGGCTGCCGCTCCAGGATGCCTGCGCATGCCCATGGCTGCCGGTGTAGGTGCCGATGGCGACGCCGGGGAAGGCGGCCGAGGGGTCGGTGTAGGTGATGAACTCGCGGCCGTCGGCGGTGAATACGTGGTAGTGGTCCCCGTGGCGCAAGATCTTGACGACCTCGGTGCCGCGCATGGACGTGAGCTCGCCTGCGGAGACGACCTTCGCCGTGTTCGAGAGCTCATGGGCGCGCGCGGCCTGGGAAGGGTCGGTATAGGTGATGATCTCGCGGCCGTCGGCGGTGAATACGTGCCAATGGTCGCCATGGCGGACGACCCGTACGATCTGATCGGCGTCAACCTCGGCGTCGATGAGGACGTCGGTCGTATCGTCGGCTGCGTAGGAGACCTCCTTGGTGTTAACCGCCGCGGCGGCAACGCGGGCGATCTGCGGTGCGGGACCCTGGGCGAAGCCGCGGGCGATGACGAGCCCGCCGGCGGCGACGCCGATGACGAGCGCGCCGGTGATGATGGCGCGCGAGGAGCGATGCGACATGATGTTCCTTTCGTTAGCGCAGACCTCGGCGGATGCCGAGGGCGGCGATGAGCACGGCGACCGACAGCAGCACGATCGTCGAGCCCGGCTTGAGGTTCAGGTGGTAGGAGAGGGTGAGGCCGACATAGATGCAGGCCAGCGAGATCCCGATCGAGACGATAAGTGTGCCTCGGTAGGTCCGGGCGAGCTGCATGGCGGCGATGGAGGGGATCACGAGCAGCGACGAGACGATCAGCGAGCCGATGGTCTTGGCCGCCACCGAGACGGTGATGGCAACGAGCAGGGAGAAGACGAGGCTGAGCGCTCGGGTGCGGATGCCGAGCAGAGGCGCGGCGGCAGGATCGAACACGCTCAGGTAGAGCCGGTCGTAGATGGCGCGGTAGACGGCGATCACGACGGCTGCCACGCCGAGCACAAGCCACAGCTCCAGGTCGCTGATCGTGACCACCGACCCGAATAGATAGGAGGAGATGGAGGCACCCCCGCCGGCGAAACTCGCGAAGATCCCGGCGAGCCCGATCGAGGCGGCGAGCACGATCACCGTCGAGATCTCCTGGTAATCCCGCAGCCGCGCGCGCACGACCTCCACCGACAACCCTGCCGCCACGCAGGCCGCCACCGACCCGAGCAAGGGGTTGAACCCGAAGCACAGCCCGATCGTCACGCCGGCGAGCGAGGCGTGGGCGAGGGTGTCGCCCATCATCGAGAGGCGCTTCAGCAGCACCGGTAGGCCGATGCAAGGCAGGATGATGCCGAGGACCGTGCCGACGGCGAAGGCTCGCTGCATGAATTCGTAGCCAAGCATCACGCCTCCCGCCCATCGACGTCGTCCGCACCGGTTGTTTTGCCGCGCTGCGGCATCGCTGGCTTCGCATGCTCCTCGTGGCACCGTCCGTCCTCCAGGCGCACCACGCGCATGGTCGCGCCCTGAGCGTCGGTGAGATGGTGGGTGATGACCACGATCGCGGTGCCGGAGCGCGCGAGGTTCTGCAAGATCCGGTAGAACGCAGCCGAAAAGCGCCGGTCGATGGCGGAGGTCGGCTCGTCGAGCAGAATCAGCCGGGCGTCCTTGATGAGGGCGAGCAGCAGCCCCACGCGCTGGAGCTGCCCGCCGGAGAGCTCGGAGAGGCGCCGTTGCGCAAGGCCGGTGAGCTCGACGGTTTCGAGGAGCTCGGAGACATCGGCCGATGCCTTGAGGTGGCGCAGGTGGATGCCGACGAGCTCGCCGATCGTGGTGGGGAAGCTCCGGTAGCCCCTGATCGAGTCCTGCGATACGTAGGCGATGTCGGCGTAGTGGCGGTTCGCGGCCGCATCGTCGCCGAAGAGCCGGATTGTGCCGCATGCGGGCGCGAGCTGCCCCGTGATGAGCGCCATCAGCGTGGACTTGCCCGAGCCGTTGTCGCCCACGAGGGCAACGAGCTCGCCGGCGTGCACGGTGAGGTCGAGGTCGCGGATAAGCGGGTCCTCCCCATAGGAGAAGGCCAGCTGGCGGATCTCGAGAATCGCGGGGGCTTCGAGTCCCGCGGGGGTTGCGAGCTCATTTCCTGGGGCAAGCGCGCCGTCAGCTTCCGCCGCGTTGGGCGTCGTCGCGGCAGCGGGTGTGCGCTTCGCGGAATCCGGCATGCCGGCGCCAGCAGCCAGGGCGGCGCCGGCATGCCTTGCGGAGATGGTAGCTGCGGATGCAGGGTCAGCGCGCATCGAAGGACTCCATGAGGGCGTCGAGGTTGCGTTCCATGAGGGTGAGATAGCCCAGTTTCGCCTCATCTTCGGTCAGGCTCTCCATGGTGTAGAGGGTCGCTGTCTTGGCGTTCGCGCTCGCAGCCAGGGTCTCGGCGACCTTCGGGGTCGCGGTGCCCTCGAAGAAGATGGTGTCGACGCCGTTGCTCTTCATGAAGTCGGAGATGGTGGCGAGCTGGGCTGCCGTGGGCTCGTCCTCGGGCGAGATGCCCGTCACGGCCACCTGCTTCAGGCCGTAGTCGTGCGCCAGGTAGTTGAAGGCGGCGTGCGAGGTGACGAAGACGCGCCGCTCGGCGGGGACCTGAGCGATGGCATCCTCGAAGCGTTTGTCGAGCGCTTGGAAGTCGGCCAGGGCGCGGTCGAGATTCTCGTGGTAGAAGGCCTCGTTATCCGGATCCATCGCGGCGACCTTCTGGTAGATGGTGTCGAGCTCGATCTCGGCGTTCTTGATGCTGAGCCAGGTGTGCGGGTTCACGTTGCCGTGCTCGTGGCCGTCATCGTCTGCGTCGTGACCGTCCGCGTCGTGCTCGTCGGCCTCTCGGCCGTCCATGTCGGCATCATGTTCGTCGGCATCCGCATCGTGATCGTGGTCGTCGTGCTTGTCGGCGCCGTGCTCGTCGGCCTCGTGCCCGCGGTCGTCGTGCTCGCCCGCATCGTGGTCATGATCGTGGTCGTGTCCTGTGCCCTCAAGCAGGGTGAGGCCCTGGGAGAGGTCCAGGAAGCGCTCCTCGTCGCCCACGGATTCCTTGAGCGCGCCGATGAACGACTCCATGCCCGCGCCGTTGTAGATCACCAGGTCGGCATCGGTGATCTGAGCCATGTCCTTGGTGCTGAGCTCGAAGTCGTGGGGCTCCTGGTTCCCCGCGATGATGGTTCTGACCTCCATCTTGTCCCCAACGATGCGCGAGGTGAGGTCGTGGACGGGGAAGAAGGTGGTGTAGATGACCTTTTTGCCCGCATGGCTGCCGTGCGTGGGCGCGCTGCCGCAACCGGCAAGGGGACAGGCGAGGGCGAACGCCGCGACGGCGCACGCGATCAAGGGGAAGCGCTTTCTCATGGATGCTCCGCTCTCTGGATGGTGGAATGGAATAGAAATTGAAATTCAGTTTCAATTTCGATACAGAGAGCCTAGCACGGTGCCAGGTGAGCGGCCTTGTAAATCCTATCTGGGCGATATGGTTGCGGTGCCGGACCCGTCGCGCCGGGTGGGCGCGGTGCCGTGATGGACGTCGGAGGTCCCGGCGCGTACGTCGCGCCGCCTTCGCGCGCCAAGGTGGGGCAGTGCATGGAATCTGCGCTGCAACTGGGAAAAGAACAGGGCCGGGAGAGCGTTTACCCTCCCGGCCCTGACCGGAAACATGGCGTGCGGCGCGTCTGCACCGCGCACCGCGTCGTGTGCCGGCGGCGTGCATCTTCGGCATCAACGGCAGGTTGATGCCGCCCTCCTGCAACGGATGCGCGGGCGCAGCCTTACGCGCGTTCGATGAAGGCTTTGTAGCCGCGATAGGCCTCGTAGATATCGGCCTTGTTGGCAACCTCCCACAGCGAGTGCATGGACAGCACGGCCACGCCGGAGTCAATGACGTCCATGCCGTACTCGGCCAGGATGTAGGCGATGGTCCCGCCCCCGCCCGCGCCGATGCGCCCGAGCTCGCAGGTCTGGAAGTCGACGCCGGCCTCGTCCATGATGTCGCGCACGAGCGCCATGTACTCGGCGTCGGCGTCGTTGGAGCCGCTCTTGCCGCGGCTGCCGGTGTACTTGTTGAAGCACAGGCCGTGACCCATGATGGCGGCGTTCTTCTTCTCGAAACGGTCGGCATATGCCTGGTCGAACCCGGCCGAGACATCGGAGGACAGCATGCGGGAATTCGCGAGCGCCCGGCGCCAGGCGAGTGCGCCGCCCTCGCCTGCGAGCTCCATGATCTCGGCGACGGTGTTCTCGAAGAAGCAGCTCGTCATGCCCGAGGCGCCCACGCTGCCGATCTCCTCCTTGTCCACGAGCAGGGTGACGCTCGTGCGCTCGACGTTCTCAACGGCGAGCTGGGCTGCCAGCGAGGTGTAGGCGCAGACGCGGTCGTCGTGGCCGTAGCCCAAGATCATGGAGCGGTCGAAGCCCATCTCGCGGGCGGGGCCGGCGGGCACGACCTCGATCTCGGCGGAGAGGAAGTCGTCCTCCTCGATGCCGTAGCGCTCGGCGAGGATGTTGAGCAGCATCTGCTTGACGGGGTCTTTCGCCTCGTCGTCGCCCTCGATGACCACGGGGCGGCCGCCCACGATCACGTCGAGGTTCTCGTGATCCACGGCCTTGGAGGCGGGCTTCTCCATCTGCTCGCTCGCCAGGTGGATGAGCAGGTCGGAGATGCAGAACACGGGGTCGGCCGCGTCCTCGCCCACGGCGATCTCGATGCACTCGCCGTCCTTCTTGCACACCACGCCGTGCAGCGCCAGCGGGGTGGCCACCCAGTGATAGGCCTTCACGCCGCCATAGTAATGGGTGTCCAGGTAGGCCATGTCGCCGGCCTCGTAGAGCGGGTTCTGCTTGAGGTCCAGGCGCGGGGAGTCGATGTGCGCGCCCAGGATGTTCAGACCGCGCTCCAGGGGCTGGGAGCCCACGTTGACGAGCATGAGGGTCTTGTTGTGGCTGACGGCGTAG
Organism: uncultured Collinsella sp.; assembly: GCA_902470925.1. Lineage (GTDB taxonomy): Bacteria > Actinomycetota > Coriobacteriia > Coriobacteriales > Coriobacteriaceae > Collinsella. The sequence continues at coordinate 5,251 of CABRIF010000042.1, forward strand.
ACTTTGTCGCCGGCCGCAAGGGCGCGCCCGGCGGCGCGGACGGCGTCGAGGTTCTCGTAACCGGCCTCCTCGGCGAGCGCCACGGCGCTTTTCACGCACTCGCGCTCGGTCTTGTTCTCGCTGATGAAGGTGCGGTAGGCGCCGCAGATGCCCTCGAGCTGGGCGAGGGCTGCCTCATCATATTTTTTCCAGGCGTTCGGTCGCTCCATGAAGCGCTCTCCAATCGGTCGGTGGTTGCTTGCGGCCGCCAGCGCGCGGCCGGGATGGACGGTGCGGCGGGTCCCTGCGGGGTGTCTGCGCCGCTATGGGGTACTATATCGCGTTTGCGCGGCCATCGGGCGCGGGTGGTCGTTGTTGTGCGGGCGCGGTGTGGGCAACCCCGCGGGTGCGGGCGGCAGGACCCGTTGCTGCGGGCGCGCTGCGGGCGGCAGGCGACGCACCGAAAGCCGTCTTCGCGGCCGGTACATCTGCCGCAGCTTCGGTATGGATGGGACCGTCTGGGAACCCGCGCGGAGAAGGTGTCTCGTCAGGGCGGATAATAGCAGCATTGTATGGGAACGCCTGCGCGCGGGCGCTACGGTTGCCGCACAGCCGTGCAGGCCGCGCGCCGTTCGATGCGTTTCGCCAAAGGGCGCCCGTGTGCGGGCACACTACGGTTGGGGAAGGAGCCGAATATGAAGACACGCGGATTCGGACGGGCGTTGCTCGCGCTCGTGCTCGCCGGCACGGTTGCCGGCTCGGTGGCGTTGGGAGGCTGCGCTCGGGAGCCCAAGGACGCACGGGAGGTGTTCGAGCGCAGCGCGCAGGCGTCGGAGGGCCTCGAAGGCGAGCACATGGTGCTCGACGTGGATGCGAGCATGGTGATTGCCGCCGGGGCTGCCCAGGCGGACGGGGCGCCCACGAGCACCACGCAGGTCGAGATCCCGCTTGCGATGTCCTTCGAGGGGGACATGAAGACCAACGAAGCGCTCCATGGAACCCTCTCCACCGAGACGGACATTTCGGCGATACTCGGCATGGCCGGCGTGCCCACAGCCGATGGGCACATTGCGACCGAGTCGGAGCTCTACGCCGAATTCGACGACAAGAACATGACGTTCTATATGAACGTTGCCGATGACTCCGAAGGTTGGAAAAAGACGTCGGTCAAGCTGGGTAGCTCCCGGCGGAACCTGCTGGCGGGCACCGATGCGAGCGACGAGTTCTTCGACCATGCCAAGATGGAGAAAGACGATGACACCTACGTGGTCTCGCTCGACCTGCGCGATTTCATGGCCGATCCCGCCATACGCAAGGAGGCGCTCAAGGATGTCGAGGGGGATAAGCGGGAGCGCTTCGAGAAGTCGCTCGATGAGGTGAAAGGCACGGTCGAGTATCGCTTCGATGCAAAAACCGGCTATCTGACCGAGGTCGAGCTGGAGGACATGAGCCTCTCGATGACTGCGGATGCAGGTGGCACCGGCAGCAATATCGAGATACGCTTCTCCGGCGATGTGACCGCGAGGTTCTCGAAGTTCAACGAGGTCGACATCAAGCAGGTGAAGGTCCCCTCCTTCGTAAAGGACTCGGCAACCGAGCTGCAGGGGGACCAGGGAGCCACCGGTCTTTTGGGCTCTGGGAGCATGTATCCGGGGCTGGTGGCGGCTCCGATGATACCGTAGCTGCTGGCAGCGTAAGCGCCGGTGTGAAGCGGCGGGCGCGTGGGCTCGCCTGGGCTCCGGTGCTTGGGCGGCGGGCGTGCGTCTCGCCTGGGCGCCGGTACCGGGTGCTGGGAGCTCGGGTTCGCCGGGGCGCCGGTGCCGGGCGGCGGGCGCGTGGGCTCGCCGCTTTTTTCTTGGGAAGAACTGAGATGAGGAGTGGGATCCATGGGACGCATGAGTGATGCCGTGTGCCGTGTGCTGGCGGGCGGGCGCGTGGACACCGTGACGCTTGAGGAGGCGCGACGCGATTCGCTGGTGGTCGTCAACGACCCGTGGCGGCAGTACTCGTCGTTTTTCTGGCGGCTGGCCCTGGCGGCGGTGGTGGCTACCGGCGGTATCGCCGCGGCGTCGACGGCCGTGGTGATCGGCGCCATGTTGATTGCGCCGCTGATGTCGCCCATGCTGGGCTGCGCGCTCGCAATCGTATCCGGTCGGCCTCGCGCGGCGGTGCGCACGCTGCTGGTGACGGTTGCCGGCGTGGCGCTGTGCATCGGGATCGCGGCGGCTGTGGGCGCGGTGGCGCCGGTTTCGGTGAATACGGCCACCAACCAGGAGGTGCTGGCCCGCGTCACCCCGCGCCTGATCGATCTTATGGTGGCGCTCGCCTCGGGCATGATGGCGGCCCTTGCGTTGGTGCGCGACGACATTCCCGATGCGGTCCCCGGCATCGCTATCTCCGCTTCGCTCGTGCCGCCGCTGTGCGTGGTGGGCGTGGCGCTGCAGGCGGGCGATATCGAGGCGGCGCGCGGATCGATGCTGCTGTTCGTCGCCAATTTCTTCGCCATCCAGCTCATGTGCTGCGCGGTGTTCGCGGCGCTCGGGCTGGGGCGTCGCGTGCGCTCGGAGCGCGCCGGCAGGATGCGGGCGGCGTGGTATGCGCTGACGGCCGTGGGCGCCCTGATGGTGGCGGTGCCGCTAGCGGTGACGAGCTGGAACGTCATCGAGGCTTCCGCCCAGGAGCGTGCCGTCGCCGAGATTACCGTGGCCTGGCTCGAGGACTCCGAGTACCGCCTGCGCGTGTTCGACATGGAGGACGGGGTGCTCTCGATCGAGATCGCCGGCGTGGGCCGCGCGCCGTCGCCGGCGCGGTTGGCCGAAGAGCTGGACGAGGCGCAGGTGGGCGTGGAGGAGCTGCGGGTGATCCCGGTTGCCGAGCGTCGGGTTCCCGTGTCGTAGTGACCTCCGGTGCGCTGCGGGCAGGGTGAAGCTCCGGGACCGCTGCTGAGTCGATGGGGGGTTTCGGGTCCGTCGCCGTGCCGTCAGAGGCTCCGGGTCTGCAACTGGGTCGACGGGGCCCCGAGCTTCCCGCCGTACTGTCAGGGTTCCGGGTTCGCCACCGCGTTGCCGTGCTGCCAGGGGGTCCAGGTCCGCAGTTGATCCGCCAGGGTTCCGGGTTCGTCCCTCGTCCGTCCGTGCATCCCGGGTTCGCTTTTCGTCCATCTGCGCGTTCCGGGTTCGCCTCCCGTCCATCTGGAGGCGAAAAACGGCTCTGGATGGCCAGAACCCGAACCCTGGATTCGCCGATGGCCAGAACCCGAACCCTGGATTCGCCGGTGGCCAGAACCCGCACCCTGGATCTTCAAGCGGACGGGGCACGCATTACCGCGGCAGTGTCGATGGCCAGAACCCGAACCCGGGATCATCAAGCGGACGAAACCCGAACCCCGCGCTCGCGCGTGGGCGCAACGTGAGGCCGGCTCACCTTGTCGCATCCATCGGCGCGGTTACCGGACCTCCAGCGAGCAGTGCGCGAGCAGGCGCTCTTCATCGACGATTGCGATGGCGCCCCGCCGGGTGTCCACAGCTCCCTCCTCACGCAGGTGCGATAAGAGCCGCGTCACGCTCACCCGGTTGAGCAGCAAGATCTCCGCGAGCTCCTCCTGCGAGAAGGGGATGCACCGAGGACCCGCGCCGTCTGGTGCCACGTCGCGCGCGAGCAGGTAGAGCAGGTTGCACAGCTTCATCAGGGCGTGATGGTGGCCCTGGTGGGCGCTCTCGAAGATGAGCAGGTTGACATAGCGCGCGTAGCTCTCGAGCATGGCCTGCGCAAAATCCGGGTCGCGCTGCAGCAGGTCCTGCACCTGCGCAAGGCGAAGCTCTAGGGCCGAAACCGTTGTCACCGCCGTGGTGACCAGCGAGCGCTCGATGGCGAACTGCGTGCGATGGCATCCGGGGAACACGCTGTTCGCTCCATGGAAAAACAGGGTCTTCTTCGTGCCGTCCTCGTCGTGCAGGGCGGTTTTGACGATGCCGCGCTCAATGTAGTACACGCGCTCGATATATTCACCGGGCAGCCAGAGTGCCTCGCCTGCGCCAAACGTGCGGAGCGTGTGGGGAAGCGCCGCGAGCCTCCCGCGAAACGCCGAAAAATCGTTGCGATAGATATAGCGCGGAGTGATCACGGAGAATCCTTTCGACAGAAAACTGGACCGCCGACGAGCGCCTGATGATCGCCTGCTGCAATGACGGCACGCGCCCCGTGGTGTTCAAGATCGAACGCATCGACATTCCCGAGACAGAGGCCGACCGCACGTGGCTCGCCGAGCAGGACTTCTCCAATAGCGTGGAAGATGCGTGCACGGGGGCATAGGGGGGTGCGGTTGGGCTGCCGGAGGATACAACGGGGCCTTGGGACGTGGTGACGAGCGCGTCAGGCGGGTACAGCAGCGCCTCGCGTGATTTCCCGCGAATCCCTCGCGCATGTCCGCGCGGGCGGGTAGACTGGTGCTAGCAAACAGCCGGAGAGGAAACCCCATGCCCGATACTCAGCAGACCACCGCGGCCGCCGAGCGCCGTATCATCGCCGTCATCGACGGCAACTCGCTTATGCACCGCGCCTTCCATGCCGTGCCTCCCACCATGAACGCGCCGGACGGCCGTCCCACCAACGCGGTATTCGGCTTCCTCAACATGTTCCTCAAGATGGTCGACGCCTTTGCGCCCGACGGCGTGGTGTGCGCATTCGACCGCGGCCGTCCGCAGGTGCGTATGGACATGCTGCCTAGCTACAAAGCGCAGCGCCCGCCCATGGACCCCGATCTGCGCGCCCAGTTCCCCATGGTCAAGGAGCTGCTGGAAGCCCTGTCCGTGCCCGTGGTCGAGCTCGAAGGATGGGAAGGCGATGACATCCTGGGCACACTCGCCCGTCGCGGCGAGGAATCGGGTTGCGACATGTACCTCGTCACCGGCGACCGCGACATGTACCAGCTCGTCACCGACCACGTGCACGTGGTGTCCACCCGCAAGGGCCTGTCCGACATCGCCATCATGACGCCCGAGAGCGTCGATGACCTCTACCATGGCATCACGCCCGCGCTCGTGCCCGATTTCTACGGTCTCAAAGGCGACTCGTCCGACAACATCCCCGGCGTGCCCGGCATCGGCCCCAAGAAGGCCAGCGCCCTCATCGCGCAGTACGGCAGCTTGGATGAGGTCATCGCGCACGCCGACGAGGTCAAGGGCAAGATGGGCGAGAATCTGCGCGGCCATATCGACGACGCGCTCATCTCGCGCCGCGTTGCCACCATCATGACCGACGCGCCGATCGAGTGCGACCTGGCTGCGGTGGCGTTCCCCGCTTTCGATGCCGAGGCGGTCTCGGCCGCGCTGGGCGCCCTCGGCATCATGGCCATGCAGAATCGCTTCCTGGCGCTTCTGGGCGATGCCTCCGCACCGGCGCAGGCCTTGGAGCTGCCGGAGGTGCTCGTTGCCCGCGCCGAGGACGCCGCCGGTGTTGCCGAGGCGCTGCGCGAGCTCGGGCGTGCGTTGGCAGCTGGCGAATGGGTGGGCGCTGCGCTCGAGGACGACAAGGAGACGGGCGCCCTGTTCGGCCTTACGCATACGCTGTGGGTGGCTACCTCCGAGCGGTTGCTGGCGTTCGAGGAGCCGGCCGGCGTGCATGCCGAGGTGCCGTCCCAGGAGGGCTTCGATCCGGCACATGGCTTGGTGGCCGGCGTGCTGGTGCGCCTGTTCGCCGAGGGCCGCGTGTGCACGCCCGACACGAAGGCCCTGATGCACGAGCTGTCCCCGGTCGATTCGAGCGAGCCGGAGCTCGTCTGCCCGCTCGACGCCAACCCGGAGCGCCTGTTCGACACCGTGGTGGCAGCCTATCTGCTCGATTCGGTGCGGTCCGACTTCACGGATGCCTATCTGGCCGACACCTACCTGCAGGCGCCGCTGCCCGCGGTCCGCGGCGAGGCGAGCGCGCCGTCCGATGCCCCCACCGCCGCGGCCCGTGCGGCGTGTTTGGCCCGTGCACTGCGCGAACCGCTGCAGGCAGCGCTGGAAACGCAGGGTGCCGCCGAGGTCTTCCGCATGATCGAGATGCCGCTCGTGGGCGTGCTCGCCCAGATGGAGCGCTGCGGCATGTATGTGGACCCCGAGCGTCTCGATGCGCTGGCAGCCAACCTGGGTGCGCAGATCGATGCGCTCGCCTGCCGTATCCGCGAGCTCGCCGGCGACGACACCTTCAACATCTCCAGCCCCATGCAGCTGTCCCATATCCTGTTCGACAAGATGGGCCTGCCTACGCGCGGCCTCAAGAAGACCCAGCGCGGGTACTACTCCACCAATGCGCGCGTGCTCGAGGAGCTTGCGCACGATAACGAGTTCGTGCGCCTCATCCTCGAATACCGCGAGAAAACCAAGATCAAGTCCACCTATCTGGACACCCTGGGTCCGCTGCGCGCAACCGACGGGCGCGTGCACACCACCTATAACCAGACGATCACCGCCACGGGGCGCCTGTCGAGCTCGAATCCCAACCTGCAGAACATCCCCACCCGCTCCGAGCTGGGGCATACGGTGAAGACGGCGTTCTCGGCGGGGGAGGGCTCGGTGTTCGTGGCGGTTGACTACTCACAGATCGAGCTGCGGCTGCTGGCGCATCTCTCGGCCGATGAGCATCTGGTCCGCGCGTTCAACGAGGGCGAGGACTTCCATGCCGAGACCGCCGCGCGCGTGTTCGGCGTGCCGGTGGAGCAGGTCACGCCAGAGTTGCGCAGCCGCGCCAAGGCGGTGAACTTCGGCATCGTCTACGGGCAGCAGGCCTATGGCTTGGCGCAGTCGCTGGACATTCCCATGGCCGAGGCGCGCGGCATGATCGATCGCTATTTCGAGGCCTATCCCGGCGTGCGCCGCTATCTGGACGAGACGGTTGAGGAGGCCAAGCGTACGGGCTATGCCGAGACCATGTACGGACGTCGCCGGCCCATCCCCGAGCTCAAGCAGCGGGTGCCGAGCGTGCGCGCCTTCGGTGAGCGTACGGCCATGAACCACCCCATGCAGGGCACGGCGGCCGACATCATCAAGATTGCGATGGTGCGCGTTGCCGAGCGCCTGCGTGCGGAGGGCTTTGCGGCCAAGATGATCTTGCAGGTGCACGACGAGTTGGACTTCGAGTGCCCGGCAGGCGAGGTCGAGCGCCTGGTGGCCATGGTGAGTGATGTCATGGAGCATGTGGCCGAGTTGCGCGTGCCGCTCATCGCCGAGGCGAGTTCGGGTACCACCTGGGCCGAGGCGAAGTAGCGAAGATCTTTCGCGTGCGAGCGTGCCGCGATGTGCGTCCGGGCCAATGGCGAACACGACCGCTGCCCGGGCAGGGGCTGTCCGTCGGTTCAGTGCCCGGGTCGGGGGTTGCCCGTCGGGTAGGGGCCGGTGCCATCCGCTGAGGTTGGGAATTGCCCATCAGGCCGGTGTCGCCCGCGTGACGCAAGTACAGGGCGCAGGCCTCGCCGGTCGGGTGGGGGCCGGCGACTGTTCGTTGGGCCGGCGCGCATTGCCCCACAGGACCAGGCGCTATCCGTTGAGGCTTGGATTCGCCGGTCGGCCCGGGGCGGGGGTTGCCCGTCGATTCGGTGCCCGGGTCGGGAATTGTCCATCGGCCCGACGGACCGATGCCGCCCGTTGGGGCTGGGGTTCCCATTGAAAGCCGGGGGTATCTTCGACCCTGGTCGGTTTCATCCTTCGCCCGCCCGGAGGTTCAGGGTCCGTGCCTCGTTCGCCGGCGCATCCCGGGTTCGTCTTCCGCCCATCTATGCATTCCGGGTTCGTTTCCCGTCCATCGATGCAACGCGGGTTCGCCTTCTGTCCGCCCGCGCATCCTGGGTTCGCTTCTTGGCCTTCTGCGCATCCCGGGTTCATCTTTCGTCCGTCGGTGCATCCCGGGTTCGCCTTTGGTCCATCGGCGCAACGCGGGTTCGTCCTCTGTCCATTTGGGGGCGAAAAACGGCTCTGGATGGACGGATCGCGAACCCAGATTCCACGGACGGCCTGAATCCGAACCCGGTTTTCCGTCAACGGCCCGAACCCGAGCCCGAAACGTCGTCAACGGCCCGAACCCGAACCCAGCTTCCACGGACGGTTCGAACTCGAACCCTGTTTGCCACGGAAGACTGGAACCCGAGCCCAGCGTGCCGCCAACGGCAGGAACCCGAACCCGGCATGCCGTCAACGGCCGGAACCCGAACCATGTTTTCACAGACCGTCCGAGCTCGATTCCTGCTTCCACGGACGGCCGGAACCCGAACCCAGCTCCCACGGCCGGGACCCGAACCCAACATGCTGCCAGCGGTCCAAATCTAACCCCTGTTTTCCAAGATGGACGAAAGCCGCACCCCGTATGCGCCGGACGGCCGAAAGCCGAATTCGGATCTCATGGCCGGGCGGGGTCCTCACTCGGCATCGTCAGATGAATGAAGGCCAAGCCCCGATCCTTCGAATGGGCGGAACCCGTACTTGGAGCACGGAAGGACGCGGCGCCCCGTCGAGCTCATTGCGGCATGCGGCAAGGTGGCGGGCTCGGCACGCGGGGAACGCCGTACGCGTCGAGCAGGCGTGAGAAGCGTTCGGGTTCTTTGAGGTCGTCGAAGCCGAAGCGCATGATGTGCGCTCCGGTGACGCTCAGGCGCGATTCCCGCTGACGCTCACGATAGAACGCGCCAAGGTCAACCCTGTCGTCCTCGCGGTACTTCTCCTTGCCGTCGAATTCGCCGATCACGGTTCCGCCGTCGGGAAGCCGCCACATGAAATCGACACGCCGTGTGCCGCCGAGATGCGGAGGTAGGTCGATCTCAACCTGCAGCTCCGGCAGCGCATATCCCAACATATACAACAGGCCCCGGGCGTAGGACTCGCCCCAGCTTTCTGATGCGCCGTCGGCGAGTTGCAGCACGCGGCGCGCCCGCCTGATGCCGCGCCGACCGGTGCCGTGCGCCTTCGCGTGCTGCTCGAGGGCGCTTCTGTTGAGATCGTATAGGTGCAGGGCGGCGTCGGCGACAGCGAGCGCGTCGCATAGGGGGAGCATGCAAGCGCAGTCCAGGACGGTCTGCTCAAGCGTGGTCGCGCGGATGCCCATCGTGGTTACGATGCTCTGCGGTTCGAGATGGTGGTAGACGATGCCCGGTTGCTGTTTGCGCGCGGTGTGCTGAGGAATCGCGAGGTGCAGCTCGTGCAGATGCCAGGAGGCGACGGGCAGCCCGTGAGCGACGGCGGCGGACTGGCAGCAGAACACACGCGTTGGATGAAGCCGCGTTATGCCGCGCATGAGCTGCATCGTTTGCTGCCAGGACGATAGCGATTCCCAGTGTTCCGCGCGGGCGAACAGCCCGGCGTGCGGTTCGATGAGCAAGCCGGCGGCACATCTGCGTCGGAGCGCTTTGCGCGCCGTGCCCGCTTGCGCCGCCAGAAGCGTACCGCGCCGATCTGCTTGACAAACCTCCCCTTCGATTCGCTGCGATGTGCCCCGTCGCCAATGTCCCGCGCTGCCCATGGTGCCTCCTCGTTGGCTCTTCTTCGCAACTCCTCTCTGCGCGCGGGGCCGATGGGTCGCTGCCCGGTTGTCGGTTGGCGACCCACGGCGTTTGCCACCACCTGCCAGGCGATGCCGACAGATCGCCGTTCGGTTGCGGTCAACGATCCACGGCTCTGCGAAGCAGTGTCGGTGGGTTCCGCCTGGTTGCTGGCCCGCACATCGCCTCATGTTGCATCTGCTTGAGCGCTTGGCGAGGACGATGCGCTGGTCTGCCCCGTGCGAAAGCCTGGTGGGGATGATCCGACCGGTTTGTTTCGCGCGTCTATGCGCAAACGTTCGGCATATCCGATGAGAATTCGATAACCGTTGCGACCTTTGCCGGTCTCTTTCGTGGCTTCGTGCGAACGTCGGCGGGAACGCGTGGCTGGTATGCCCCCTACGGCTTTGTATGAGAGCCTATCGCGGAAGGTCGGCGAGGTCTTCCCCTCACGGTCTTACAGAAGGCTTGCTGGCATCTTACGCAGCAGGTGAACGGCCTTATTTCAGCGAGCTGGCGCTTGCTGTTGGATGCGGTTTTCGGTAGGCGGTAGTAAATCGGACCGTGAACGGCGATGGGCGGGGCACGTCATGCACAATATCCGTTCGCCGAGGCGGCCGAGATGCACGTTTTGTTCCCACTGCGGGGATTCCGGGTTCGCCTTCTGTCCGTCTGCGCATCCCGGGTTCGTCTCCCGTCCATCGGTGCAACGAGAGTTCACCTCTCGTCCATCCATTCATCCCGGGTTCGCCTTTGGTCCATCGGCGCAACGCGGGTTCGTCCTCTGTCCATTTGGGGGCGAAAAACGGCTCTGGATGGACGGATCACGAACCCAGATTCCACGGACGGCCCGAATCCGAACCCGCGTTGCACGGACGTCTCGAACCCGAACCCGGATTCCACGGACGGCCGGAACCCGAACCCGATTTCCACGGACGTCCCAAACCCGAATCCAAAACCCGAACCCGAAATGCGCCAGTGGCCCGTATCCGAACCCAATTTCCGCCGGCGTCCGCAACCCGAACCCTGTTTTCCTGGATGGACGAGAGATGAACTGGGATGCGATTCCGATGTATTGACGGCGAATGAACCCTACGCGTGGGGCCTCTGCTCGGCACGCCGCTCAGGGGCCCCACGCGCTGAACCCGAGAACAGCGTGCCGCCAACGGCGGGGACTCAGATTCGGAACATCGCCGTCAGGGGGGGCTTGTCATGGAGACGCGGATTGATGGCTCTGGGGTGCGCGATCGGTACCCGTAGCCTGCGGCTGGCTCGGTACGGGCTGCGGGTCCATCTGGGTTTTCGGCGGCCCGGCTTTTCGCGTTGCTATCTGCGGATGCTGGCCTGCTGCGCCGCCCTCACCTCGTCGATGGCGCGCTCGATTGCCTTATGGATGCCCTCAAGGCGGCCTGGTATGTCGGAGACGGCGCGGTTGAGGGCGAGGACGTCAACCGCTTCGTCTGCGAACCCCGCCAGCGCGTCCATGTCGAGCCACGAGAGGCCATGCGTGTAGCGTGCGAGCTGATCGCCGATGGCCTTGATGAACGGCATCGGATGGCGCATGTGGTATGGCGTGAAGTCGTTTGCAAGCGGGCGGTCGCACCACAGGGCCTCACCCGTATCGAAAATCGGGGCAAGGCGTAGCCACGTGCGCGATTCGCTGTCCATAAGGATGCCGAAGTTGCCCCAGTGGCGATCGAAGTTGGCAAGAATGTGGTCAACAACGAGCATGCGATCGATTGCTTCGCGCGCATCATGCAAGCCGTGCTGCTCGCAGACCGTGGCAAATGTCTCACAGCGCGACGCGCTGTTGTCCTCTTTGTGCGAGAGCACCACATCGGCGGCGGGGACGAATTCAGTTTGCGCATCAACCATGCAGGGACATGCCGACACGTGCGAGGGGTATCCGTTTTGCTCCAGTTTATAGGCAACGTATGCATCCTGCGGCATGATTCGTGCACAGAGTAGCGTTGCGATACGTTCATTCATCGGTTCCTGATAGAGCCTCTCAGGTTTACCCGACTTGATAAGCACGCGCTCGTTGCCGCGCACCTCCCAGCGCTTGGAGAGGTCGCCGTTGAGGGCGGCGTCGGGCGAGCTCGCCACGATGATGCCTTCCTCTCCGATGCGGGCGATTGCCTCGGCGCCGGAGTCGGGGTCATGCGGGGCGAGCGCCTCCCCCAGGGCAGGGGAGAATGGTTGATCGAAGAAATTGATATTCTTCCAGTTTAAGATTACGTTTTCGGGCTTGAGCCAGTATTGGTCGGAGAGGGACAATCCCAGGCCTTCGAAAAGGAGGTCCTCGGAGGAGTCCAGGTTGAGGCGCTGCAGTACGGGGTCCAGGCCCGGGCGCGTTGCGGGAACGGCTCGATTGCGGAGCCAACGGGCAAGACAGCTCGTGGAGAAACTGCCGCCGCGGTCGAGGCACCCAAGGGGGAGATAGGTTCGGTTGAGGACGGTTGTTGGACCAATCATGCGTTGTGTGGTGGTGTCGAAGCGGAATCGCGCAACGGGATGGTCTCGGCACATGAGCGTGCGGGAGGCGATGTGGCGCGCGGCATCCGCCGCCGTACCAGTTGTCATGAAATGCCCCTTTTCCTGTGCTGTTCCGCGACTGCTGTCGTTTCGGATACTCAGGATACCCTATGTGCAGGACCTATGCCCAGCGGCTGCGCTCCGAAGCTCAAGCGTGTCGTTCGTGACGGGCTTGTTGCAAGTTCGGGCTCCATTCTTCGGTGTGCCTCCCCGGTTCGCTGTTCGTGCATCGACGTAGCTTGGGTTCGCCTTCTGTCCGTCGGTGCATCCCGGGTTCGTCTTTGGTCCATCGGCGCAACGCGGGTTCGCCTTTGGTCCATCGGCGCAACGCGGGTTCGTCCTCTGTCCATTTGGGGGCGAAAAACGGCTCTGGATGGACGGAATCCGAACCCGGATTCCACGGACGGCCCGAACCCGAACCCGCGTTGCACAGAATCCCCAGGATACCCTATGTGCAGTGCCTGCGCCCTGTCTCTTATACACATCTGACGCTGCCGACGATACTCCTTGTGTA
>CABRIF010000043.1 GCA_902470925.1 uncultured Collinsella sp.
CTAGATGGACACGGGGCGAACCCTGGTTCCGCGGACGGACGGAATCCGAACCCGGGATTGGTCCGGCCGTGCCGGCGGGACCCGCGTATGGGACCTCGGGTTCGGGCTTTCGTCATCGGAGTGTTCCGGGTTCGGCATTTGGCCATCCGGGATCGCCATCGGAATCCCGGGTTCGCGTTTCGGCCATCAGGAATGATGACGAGACCACGGGGCGCGCAGCATAGGCATCTGGGACCACCTGGCCTGATTCCGGGTTCGGGTTTTCGCCATCTGCCGTTGTTGAGGGGCTCCTGGGCTCGCACGGCGACCATCCGGGGCGGCTGCCGGAATCCCGGGTTCGCTTTTCGGCCATCCGCGGTTTCCGGGTTCGGAATCTGGACGTCTGGGGCCGATTTCCGCCTCTAGATGGACACGGGGCGAACCCTGGTTCCGCGGACGGACGGAATCCGAACCCGGAATGGCGTGCGCGAACCGCGCCAGACGAGCGCAGGGCCGGGGCAGCATCAGGAAGGAAGCAGACAGACACACCATCCAAGACATTGGCCGGCGAGCGCGCCGCGCGGGGCGTCAGCTCGCAACCGCGCCACCCAACACACCAGTCCGCAGACACGCCATCCAGTTCGTCAGCTCGCAATCGCAGCGCCGCATGCCGGTCCGCAATCGCAACGCCACATGCCGGCCCGCGCCCGCGCCAACGCCAGCACCATCCAGCACGCCAGCCCACGCGCTACCCGATGCGCCCGCTCGCAATCGCACGCCGCATGCGTATGCCGGCCCGCGCCCGCGCCAACGTCATCCAGCACGCCACCCACGCGCCACCCGTTTAGTGCAAAGACGCTGCTTATATCGCGATAGCGACAAATGGGGAGATCTCCCGCTCATGTCGCGCATCGTCGGCGTAAACAACCTGTTGGCACACAACAGCTACCCGATGCGCCAGCTCGCGAAGGCAACGAGGGCGGCCAGGGCCAGCATCACCAGTGCGCCGGAGACATCGGCCGCGACGCCGCCGACACCGCGTCGGGCAGCCCATGGCCCGATGTTGCCGGAGCAGCGGGGCCACACGCGCCACAGCAGCACGGCCACGCCGACAATGCCCATCATGTTCTGCATCAGCATCTCAGCGCAGATGAGCCCCGCAAGGTTACCGGCGGCATAGCCGAAGTCGCCCCGCTCGTAATGCCGGTACAAGATGTGCAGAAAATACGCAACGAACGGCTGCAGGAATGCGGCCAGCAGCGACACGCTCGCGGCCGGATTGGTCTCCATGAGCTGCTGCAGACCGCTCGGGGTAAGAAGCGTTCCGGTCACAACCCCGCTCATGGCGAAATACGCGACGGGGATGACAACAAGCGCCACCTGGACGCCGAGGAATATCCGCCGTGTCAGCTGCTCGCGCTTGGAGTTCATACCCGGTGCGAGGCGCTCGCCCACCGTGGCGCCGGCACCACAAGCGACACCGTTGCCCGAGACGGCACGTTCGCCCATCGAAGCATCGGCGCCATCCTCAACCACGGCCGCGCGACGCTCGGGGTCCGCCTTCGTCCCCGCCGCGGCTTTCACGCGCTTGCTCTGCTTCGCCATCGCTCTACCCCTCTCGACGATTTCCCAAGGTTACCGAAACCATATCGAATCAAAATCGTAGCACCTGATCTGGGCTTGCCGCGCCGGCCCAAGCGCACCGCGCCCCCAAGGGCAACCGCACCGGCTCAAGCCTGCGGTGCCGGATTCGGGGTTACCACGCCGGCCCAAACCCGCCACATCACCGCACCTGCCGCATCGCAGAAAACACCGGGTCCGATGCCGTACCAGCCCAATCTTGCCGCATCGCGGCGAGCACACCGCACCGCACGGCCCAAGCGCACCGCACCCAGCGCGCCCGCCCAAGCCAAGCGCACCGCACCCAGCGCGCCCGCCCAAGCCTGACACCGCGCCCGGGACACCGCGACCGACCGGTGCGGCCGGCGCCCCACCCTCGGCACCGACCGCACCCCATCACGCCGCGCTTACTTCAGCTCGGGCCAGAAATCCTTGTTCGCCTCGATGAGGTCGTCCAGGATCTGCTTGGCAACCTTGGCCGACGGCACCGTGGCCGACAGCGTAAGGGCCTGCCACAGCTTCTGGTAGCTACCCTCACACCACGAGCTTCTCCACGGACACCTGCTGCTCGAGCATGCCCTTCTGCCACTGCGGGACCTTGCCCTGGCAGATCTTCTCGTAGCCGTTCTTGCCCACGATGCAGGGCACCTCGACCATCGCGGTCTCGTCGAAGTTGGACACCGCGCCGTCGTTCGGCACGATCAGCAGGAAGCGCTCCATGGTGTTCTCGGCCAGCGCGCAGGCCAGATCCACGATGTAGGTGGCATGCGCATCGGCCTCGAAGTCGCACCCCTCAGCGGTCCCCTTCTCGATGATCTCGCGGCAGGCCCCGAAGACCTTCTTCTCGCGCCCGTCCATGACCTCGTTGGCGCGGGTGTAGTCGGGGTTGCTCGTCTCCACCACATAGTCGGGGAACAGGTAGTACTTGAGATAGGTGTTCGGAATCGTCTCGGGGTCGACCGCATAGACGTCCTTGGCCTTGCCGAAGGTGTGGATCCAGCTCTCCTCGATATGCTGCTCCTGGCCGGGCTCATGCACGATGCCGTCGAGGTAGCCGTTTTTGGCCATGTGCTTCTTGATCTCAGGCATGAGGTCGTTGCCCTCGGCGTCGAAGATCTTGGTGAACCAGCCGTAGTGGTTCAGGCCGTAGTAGCTGTACTGCAGCTCGCGACGGTCCTTCACCCCGCACATGTGCGCCATCTTGTCCATGAGGTCGATCGGCATATCGCAGATGTTGATGATGCGCGAGTTGGGGCGCAGCACGCGGCAGGCCTCGGCCACGATGGCGGCTGGGTTGGAGTAGTTGAGCATCCAGGCGTTGGGGCTGTACTTCTCCATGTAGTCGAGGATCTCGATGACGCCGCCGATGGAGCGCATGCCGTAGGCGATGCCGCCCGCGCCGCAGGTCTCCTGGCCCACGCAACCGTACTTCAGCGGGATCTTTTCGTCGAGCTCGCGCATGGCGTACAGGCCCACGCGGATATGCGCCAGCACGAAGTCGATGCCGGTGAAGGCCTCAACGGGATCGGTGGTGTAGGAGAAGTCCAGCTCAGGTGCGTTCTCGCGGAAGTAGATCTCGCAGGCCTTCGCAACCGTCTCCTGGCGCTCGGCGTTGTTGTCGTAGAAGATGACCTTGTCCACCGGGAAGCGGTCGTGCTCCTTGAGCAGCATCAGCGCGATGCCCGGGGTGAAGGTGGACCCGCCGCCGGCGATAGTGACCGCGTAGCTCTTCTTGGACATGGAAGTTCCTCTCATATCTGGCTGCAATGCTCATCTGTCGAGCGCCGCCGCAGCCGCACGCGGGCGCTCGCTTGGTACCGAAATGAAGGTGGACTCGGGAATGCGGTCGAGCACCCTTGCGGGCAGCGCCTCGCCGCTTACAGCAGGCGCTCGAACTCCTCGCGCACATGGGGCACGGACAGACCCACAATCACCTGGGCGGATTTGCCGTTCTTCGACACGCCCATGGTCCCGATGTGCTTGAAGTCGGCATCCTCGGCCACCAGGGTCTCGTCGCGCACGTTGACGCGCAGGCGGGTGGCGCAGTTGGTGACGTCCACGATGTTGCCGGCGCCGCCGAGCAGATCGAGGATGTTCTGAGCGAGGATGGCCTTCTTGGACTTGCCCTCCTGCTTGGCCGCAGCCGCCGAGGCGCGCTCGCCGCCCTCGGCCTCGCGGGCCTCCAGATAGTCCTTCTTGGACTTGAAGGAGACTTCCTCGTCGACCTCCTCGCGACCGGGCGTCTTGAAGTCGAACTTCAAGATGAGGGTGCGGAACACCACGAACCAGATGCCGGTGAACACCAGGCCGATCACGAGCGCCGTGAGGTACTGCAGCCAGTGGTTGGCCATGAGCGGGATGAAGTTCAGCGAGCTCATCTCGATCAGGCCGCCGGAGAACACGCCCACGATGCCGAAGGCGTTCATCACCGTGGTGAGGGTGGCGGCCAAAAGCGCGTGCACGGCGAACAGCGGCGGGGCCACGAACAGGAAGGTGAACTCGATGGGCTCGGTCACGCCGCAGAAGATGGCCGTCAAGGTGATGGGAATCAGCAGGCCCAACAGCTCGCGGCGGCGCTCCGGGCGGGCGGTGTTGTAGAAGGCCAGCGCGATGCCGGTGCAGCCAAAGATCTTCGACCAGCCGGTGCCGGTGAAGCCGGCCCAGGGGGCGAGCTCTTTGAGCGATGCGGTGGACGCGGCGATGTCGGGCAACGCGGTGGCGAAGGCGGAGTAGATGCCGCCGTGGACGACCACGTTGTCATAGAACAGCGGCGAGTACAGGATGTGGTGCAGGCCGAACGGGATCAGGATGCGCTCCAGGAAGGTGAACACCCAGATGCCCACGAGCCCCGTGCTCATGAGGAAGCCCTGCAGGGCGGCGATGCCGTCCTGGACATGCGGCCACACGAAGCACGACAGCACCGCCACGGGCAGCAGGACGAAGAAGCAGATCACGTAGACGAACACCGAGCCGTTGAACACGCCCAGCCAGTCGGGCAGCTCGGTATCGAAGAAACGGTTGTGGATCGCGATAATGATCCCGGAGATGACGAGCGCGCCGATCATGCCCATGTCGAGCGTCTTGATGCTCGCGATCATGGCCAGGCCGGAGGCGGCGCCCACCTCGGCGGAGAAGTCGACCCCGAACATCCCGCCCCACTGGGACAGCAGCGTGTTCATGAAGTATTGGAAGGTGAGGTAGCCCACGAGCGCTTCCATGCAGCAGCGGGCGTTCTGCTTGGTGGCCAGGCCGATGGGCAGCGAAACCGCGAACAGCAGCGGCAGCTGGTTGAACACGGTCCAGCCCGCCTTGCAAGATCACGTTCCAGCACTGGTACCACAGCGAATCGGAGGCCGCCAGCGGACCGAAGATGACCTCGGTGGTGCACAGCGTGCCCAGGCCGATCGCCACGCCCGCGAAGGCGAAGAGCAGCACCGGGGTGAACATGGCACCTCCGAACTTCTGTATCTTTTGCATCATGGCGATGGTTCCCTTCTGTATCGCACGGCGTTGCCGCCGCGCCGCGATGTACGGACGCACGGGGAGCTTGGGGCCCATGGTCTTCCCAACTTGTCCGAACAAGTACAGAAGCTATTCTACACACTTGTTCGAACAAGTCTAACTTGTACGGACAAGTTCTGGTGAACGGTTGATTTTGGTCCGCGAACGGTACGCGAGGCGGTATAACTTGGTATAGATGCGTTTACGGGCGTACCGTAGGGAAGGGGTGAGCGATATGCCGCGATCGATTTTTCAGAACATCTACCGTGATATTCAGCATGGTATCGAGCAGGGGCTGTACAGCTACCAGTCCATGCTGCTGTCCGAAAACGAGCTGTGCGCGCGCTACGGCTGCTCGCGCTCCACGGTGCGCCGCGCGCTGTCCGAGCTCTCGCGCGACGGCTATGTACAGCCTATCCAGGGCAAAGGCGTGCGCGTCATCTGGCGGCCCGAGACCGACGAAAACGATGGGTACGCCATGGGCGGGCTCGAATCGTTCAAGCAGACCGCCCAGCGCATCGGCTTTGTGTGGGAAAACCGCGTGCGCTCCTTCGAGCGCATCCGCGTGGACCGCGCGCTCGCGCAAACCACCGGTTTCGCGGAGGGCACCCCGGTGTACCGCATCAACCGCATCCGCCTGGCCGACACCTTCCCGGTGTCCATCGAGACCTCCTACCTGCTAGTGGAGGAGGCGCCCCACCTCACCGAAAAGGTGGCCGAGGACTCGCTGTACTCGTATTTGGAGAGCATCGGCGTGGGAATCGCCATGGGCAAGCGCACCATCACCGTGGAAGCGGCCACCGCAGACGACATCGCTGTGTTCGGTCTGGATACGCTGCTGGCCGTCGGGGTGCTGCGCGGGCAGCATTTCGATACGAACGGCATTATGTTCGAGTATTCAGAGATCCGCCAGCACCCCTATTACTTCTCGATCCGCGAAACCGCCACGCGCCCGTCCGTAGTACCGCGCCTGCCTTAAGGGGGGGGCTGCGGATGGCGCGGGGCCGCGCGGTGCACGGGCCGCGGACGCCTTTATGGGCCCTTGCCTGTCGCGGGGGGCTGCGGACACCGTAGGGATCGCGGGTGCCCCATGGCTGCATTGCCGCAGGGGCCGTGGCTGGCGCAGAGGCCGCGAATGCCATTGGGCCCGCATCTGTCGCACGTGCCGCGGATATCTCATGCCCTCGCCTGTCGGGGTCGCATCTGCTTCGCGGACCACGAATAGTCCACGGGCCGCTCCCGTCTCAGGGCCCTTGCCTGGAGCGGGGGCTGCGGACGCCGTGGGCCTGCATCTGTTGCACGGGCCGCTCCCGTCTCAGGGCCCTCGCCCGCCGCGAGGCTGCGGGCGACATCGACATCGTTGGGCACGCCGCGCCTCTGCATGCGCCGCCTTCGGGCATAATGGTTCCACCCGCCAGAAAGGAGAGCTCCGCCATGAAGGAACTGGAGCAGCGCATCGCGCGCGACGGCATCGTGCGTGCCGGAAACGTGCTCAAGGTCGATAGCTTCCTCAACCACCAGTGCGACGTTGCGCTCTACCACCAGATGGGCGCTGAATGGGCGCGCTTGTTCGCCGGCAAACGCGTGGACAAGATCTTGACCATCGAGGCGTCTGGCATCGGTATCGCCTGCGCGGCAAGTGCGCACTTCGGTAACGTGCCGGTGGTTTTTGCCCGCAAAACCGAGTCCGCCAACCTCGACGGCGAGCAGTACCGCACGCAGATCACCAGCTACACCAAGGGGCGCACCTACGACGTCATCGTAGCGAAGCGCTTTTTGCAGCCCGGCGAGCACGTGCTCGTGATCGACGACTTCCTTGCCATGGGCTGCGCTCTCAAAGGGTTGCTTTCGATCTGCCACGATGCCGGCGTTGTGGTGGAAGGCATCGGCATTGCGATCGAAAAAGGCTTCCAACCGGGCGGCGCCGAGCTTCGCCGCGCCGGTTACCAGGTGGAATCGCTCGCCATCGTGGAGTCCATGGACGATACAACCGGACGGATCACCTTCGCCGAACGCTAAGGTACGGCGCGCGCTCACAACGGGATCCGTACCAAACGCCCATAACGAGATCCGCATCGAATGCCCATGCGGATCGTTCGCCCGGAACGACGCGGTCGCAGCCCGCCGCGCGGCTGCAGCCCACTGCCCCCTGCGCAGCTGCAGCCCACTGCCCACTGCGCGGTTGCGGCCTACTGCCCACCGCACGGTCGCTGCCCGCACCTAGGGTTCGGGTTTTGGCCATTTGGGATTGTAGCCACATCCAAGGTTCGGGTTTTTGCCGTTCGGGGCTGCAGCCCCGCATCCCGGGTTCGGGTTTCGGCCATCTGGAGCAGCGCAACGCATCGAGGGTTCGGGTTCTGTCCATCCGTGCAACTAGGGTTCGGCCCCGATCCATCTGGGGGCGAAAAACGGCCCTGAACGGCCAAAGCGCGAACCCTGGATACGCCGATGGACAACATGCGAACCCGGGATTGTCAGACGGCCAAAACGCGAACCCGGAATCGTCAGATGGACGAAACACGAACCCTGAATCCGTCGATGGACGAAAGCCGAACCCGAAATCGGCCGATGGACGAAATCCGCACCCGATTCTCCGGCAGGCCACACCCGTGTCGCATGTGCTCGACGGCGGCAACGTAACGCGCAGCCCACCCAGCATCCGTCTTCCCGTTCTGTGATAGTATGAAATCATACTGAGATTTCATAGGACTGGAGGTCTCTATGGCACTTCTTCAGACCCATATCGATGACGATATCAAGGCGCGCGCCGACAAGGTGTTCGCACGAAGCGGGCTCACGTCCGCCATGGCGGTAAAAGTGATGGTGACCCAGGTTGCGAACACGGGCATCAGCCCCTTCGATGGGCTGTTCTCTACCCCATCCGGCCAGGCGTTCAGCGACGAGGTGAGAATCGCGATGTTGCGCGAGGAGGCCATCGAGGCGGGCCTGCTCCCCGATGACTCGTTCGGCGCGGGAACCATGCCGAACGAGGTCCTCGACCTTCTCGATGTAACGGAAGACGAGGTCGCACTATGACTTGGGACGTGCGCGCCAGCGCATCGTTCTGGGCAACGGTCCGGCCCTTTAAGGAGCAATATCCGAGAAACGAGTATGTCGCCATAATCAAAACGATTCGCGAGGCCATCGCCGAACTGCAAAGCGAGGGACGAATCATCGAGACCGGGTGGTCCGAGCACCGGCTCAAGAGAAGCCCGTTCGACGACGGCAACCACTTCGAGTTCCATATCCACGATGACGACGTGCTTGTCGTTTACTTCAAACGGGAACGCAACCACAGGATCAGAATGGTCGGCGTCTATAGCCACAAAACGATACCGGCGGGCTGAGCGGCACTCATGCAACGACAGCAGGCGTGCCGGGACAAATACGTCAGGGCAAAGCCAGGACTCAGGGTTCACGTATCGACCGTCGAGGAATTTAGGGGTTCGGGTCTCGGCCATCCGAAGTGGAGCCCCGTATCCCGGGTTCGGGTTTCGGCCATCCACGTAACTAGGGTTCGGCCCCGATCCATCTGGGGGCGAAAAACGGCCCTGAACGGCCAAAGCGCGAACCCGGGATCGTCAGATGGACGAAATCCGCACCCGGAATCCACCGATGGACGAAATCCGAACCCTGGATAAAATGCGCCACCCGGATGAAACAAGACCGCACCCTGCACTCCGCAGCGGTCGTCGCATCGGCCCCGAACGGCTTGAACACGAACCCGGAATCCACCGATGGACGAAATCCGCACCCGGGATTGACAGATGGACGAGATCCGAACCTGGAGCAAGCTTCGCAGCCTCGATGGAACAAGACCGCACCCTACACTCGGCGCCCACCGCATCGGCTTTGCAGCCATGCGCCGCCCCAACGCGACCGTCACCGCAGCTGTCGCCTCTGCCGCCCCACCGCGAATGTCATCGCAACCGCCGTCGGCAACCGCTGCTCCGTTCGCGCTCTTCAGTACGCGATTCGCCGACGCGACTGTCACCGCCACCGCCCGACCGCAGCCGTCCCGCCGCGGCCGTCACTGTAGCCGTCACCGCCACCGCGACTATCACCGCAGCCGTCACCGCCACCGCCCGGCCACAGCCGCCATCGCTGCCACCGCAACCGTCCCGCAACCGCTCGGCCGCAGTCGCCGCTACCGACGTGGCGGCATGGCCTCGCAGGTCCACATGGTGGTAGCGCACGAACCGGCGCCCAGATCGGCCGACACAACCAGCTCGGGCCCCTCGATACGGCGCGCCAGCTCCTCAGCATCGAACGGCACCGCCACACCTGCGCGGCACAGCGGCACGCCCATGATGTCGATGGACACGCCCGCCTGCTCGAACGCCGCCCCGCTCATGCCCAGCACGGAAGCCACCAGGCCCCAGTCGCCCGCGCGCGCCATCAGCGCTTCGTGCACCCGCGGGGAGGTCGCCACCGCGCGCGCCGCCGCATCGGCGTCGCCATCCGTGGCGGCCCCGGTCACATTCACCGTCACCAGCCGCGAAGCGCCCGCACTATCGAGCGCGATGCTGCGCGCCAGGCTCTCGCACACCACGCGCAGGGCATGGACGAACTCCTCGAACGCCGGCGTCCCCTCCTCGATTTGCGGCACGTCGACGCCCGCCGCGCCCGTGGCGAGCAGCAGGCACGTGTCGTTGGTCGAACTGCCGGAATCCACCGTCACCTTGTTGAAAGTTCGCTCCACGCATGCTCCCAGCGCCGCGCGCAGCGCCTGCTCGCCGATCGGAGCATCGGTGGTGAGCACGGCGATCATCGTGGCCATGTTCGGCATCACCAGGCCCGACCCCTTGCACATGCCGCCCACGGTGAAGGAACAGTCCACGTATTCGAGCACCTGGCTGTCGTAGGTGAGGGCGAACTGCTTGGGATGGGAGTCGCCGGTCATGATGGCGCGCGCGGCGTCCGGGCCGCCTGCCGACGAGCAGGCGTCAACCGCCGCGGGCAGGCCGATCTCGAACCGATCGATCCCCAGCGGCACCCCGATCACGCCGGTTGACGCCGCCAGCACCTCGACGGGCTCGCACCCGATGATCTGCGCGGCGATATCGCACGCCTCGGAGGCCACCGCCACGCCCGCCTGCCCGGTGGCGGCATTGGCGTTGCCGGCGTTCACCATGACCGCCTGCGCCCTGCCGCAACCCGCCTGGCCGAGATGCGCGCGACTCACCGCAACGGGCGCGGCGCAGAAGCGGTTACGCGTGAACATGCCCGCACACGGCACGGGGGCATTCGCCATCACCAGCGCCAAGTCCAGGCGGTTGGGATCGTCGGTAAACCCGGCGTGGATACCGCAGGCTTTGATGCCCGCCGCGCTGGCAACGCCTCCGTCGGCGATCACCCGCATCTTCGATTCAAACAGCTCGATATCCATGTGCCACCGCTTTCGTGCCCATCGCATGTTGCCTGCCTTCCAGTGTAGCGGGCGGCGGGCGCGATACAACGCTTGACATCTCCGGAGACGGGCGGTTGAAATCAGATGCCAGCTTGCGCCTGGATATGCCCATGCCCATGTGACGAGCCAAAATAAGAACCGTATGACCGCAGTGCTATGGACCTCTCATTCGTCCAGAAACGGAGACAGCCGCGTGTTCAAATAGCGTTCTTCAACCTCCATTGCCCCAATAGCCCCTCATGTAGCAACAAGACAACTCCGCTGAACACAACATCAGGAGGAACGAAGGTGCGCGAGCTATGCTCCGGAAACAAGGCGGCAGAAGGCAATGACGTGACGCTCTGGACCTTCCCGATAACGCCACAATCACCTACAATTATCGTTATATGTAGGCTCTTATGGCTTTCGAAAGGAATGAGCGTGCTACTCACCTACCAGGAAGCGCTGGCCAAGCTCGGGAGCAGGTATCGTGTGCGGAAGGCGGTATCGAAAGGGGCGCTCCACCACATCGGTCGGGGGATATACTCAACCAGCCGGAGCGAGGACACCCTCGCCGTGATCGCGAAGCGCTACCCCGATGCCATCCTGACCGGGCAGACTGCCCTCTATGCCCACGGTCTCGTGACCACACCCCCCGACCGAATCGACCTGGCGACGAAGCGCGGCGGGACCAAGGTGCGCAATGCCGCCATACGCCAACACTTCATACCGGCGGAGTGGCTGAACGTCGGAAAGTCAACTGTCTTGATGGACGGAGCCGAACTCGCCGCGTACGACCCCGAGCGCATGCTCCTCGAGCTCATCCGCTCGCGCAACAAGCTGCCCTACGATCTCTACCGAGAAGCCGTCGCCTCGTTCCGCAAGCGCGCGGAACAGCTGGATATATACAGGATGCAGGATTACGCGGAAGCAATCCCGCGTGGCGAAGCGCACCTGGAGCGCGCGATGGAGGAGGTGTTCTGATGGACCTGAACGAAATGAGAGCGCGCTACGAACGCAAGGAGGGCTATTCCCGCCTCAATGCGACCGCGCGCGTCTGCCAGGACGTGATTCTCTCCAAACTTGCGACATCGAGCATGCGCAACCGAGTGACGGTCAAAGGCGGGGTCCTGATGTGCGCGCTATCGGGGAGCAAGCGCCGCGCAACCCAGGACATAGACCTCGACTTCGTACGATACCCGATGACCAACACATCCATCCGGTCCTTCATATCCGCCCTCTCGAACCTCGGCGACGGCATTGACGTTCGCGTCGTCGGCGAGATAGAGGAGTTGTCGCAGCAGGACTACAGGGGCAGGCGCATCAACCTCGAGATCAGCGATGGCCACAGCACGTTCGACACCAAACTCGACCTGGGCGTCCACGCAAGCGCCGCGATGGAGCAGGACGAACTGTGCTTCGATGTGGCGCATCAGCAGGAGGGCGTCTGCCTGCTAGCAAACTCGAAAGAGCAGGTGTTCGCGGAGAAGCTCACGTCCCTACTACGCCACGGCATCCGCAGCACGCGTTACCGCGATCTTTACGACATGTATTACATCGGCCACAGGAGGGACCTCGACAAAAAGAGGCTCGCGCGCTACATCCGCGACGCAATCCTCGACGACCCGGACATGTGGGACGGGAGCATCGAGGACGTCGTCAGGCGCATCGAGCGCACGCTCTCCAACCGCCGGTTCCTCGCGCGGATGAAATCCTCCCACAGGGACTGGATCGGCAAGAGCGCCGAGGATGTTGCCCGGTGGCTCCCCAGGTTCCTAAGAACCTTGTACCGATAGGAACGACCCGCAAGCCAGCAGCCCCCGCACGCAAAAGGCCCTCGGAACAGTCGCGCCGTTCCGAGGGCCTCTCGAGCATTGCATACGATGCACGCCAACCGCACCGCACGCACCGAGCGCGCAGCGGGCGACAACCGCGCCGCACACGGCGGCCGCGCGTCAAACGCCAGTCGCACCGCCGCGCATCAACCGCACGGCGAATGCCGGGCGTGCGGCACGCTCAACGCACGTCGAACATGCCGCGCGGGACCGGATGCCTTAGAAATCCACGTCCTGATCGTTGTAGACGCACTCGAGGAGCTGCTCCATCTCCTCCTGCGTGGGCGTGCGCGGGTTAGACAGCGTGCAGGCGTCCAGAATCGCGTTGGCGGCCACGTCATGCTTCTTGGCCTCGAACTCGGCGTAGTCGATGATCGACTCGTCGGCCTTCACGCCGCCGGCGCCGTAGTTCTTGATGCCCTGCGGGATGTCCAGCGCGTCGTTGAGGTCGCGGATCTTCTGCACCAGGGCAGCCACGAGCTCCTCGTCGGTCTCGCCGGCCAGGTGCAGAACCTCCTTGGCGATGAAGGCATAACGGCTGCGGGCGCGCTCGTCGCGGGCGTTGAACTGGATGACCTTGCCCAGGTACATGGCGTTGGCGCACCCGTGGATGATGTGATCGCCGGAGAAGGCGGCGCCGGTCTTGTGCGCCATGGAGTGCACGATGCCGAGCAGGCCGCTCGAGAAGGCGATGCCGGCGATGCACTGGGCGTCGTGCATGTGCTGACGGGCCTCATGGTCGCCGCTATAGGACTTGGGCAGCCACTCGACGATCTCGCGGATGGCGTGCAGCGCGTTGCCGTCGGTATACATGGAGCCGGCCGTGGAGACATAGGCCTCGATGGCGTGGGTGAGCGCATCCATACCGGTGTGGGCGCACAGCTTGGCGGGCATGGTGTAGGTGAGCTCGGGGTCGACGATGGCGACATCGGGGGTGATGTTGAAGTCGGCCAGCGGGTACTTGATGCCCTTCTCGTAGTCGGTGATGACGGAGAACGCGGTGACCTCGGTGGCGGTGCCGGAGGTGGAGGCGATGGCGCAGAAGCGGGCCTTCTGACGCAGCTCCGGGAAGCTGAACGGCACGACGGCCTGCTCGAAGGTCTCCTCCGGATACTCATAGAACAGCCACATGGCCTTGGCGGCATCGATGGGCGAGCCACCGCCGATGGCGACGATCCAATCGGGGCCGAACTCGGTCATGGCCTCGGCGCCACGCTTGACGGTCTCCACGGACGGATCGGACTCGACGCCCTCGAAGATCTTGACCTCGAAGCCGGCCTCTTTCAGATCGGCCTCGACATCCTGCAGAAAGCCGCCACGGCGCATGGAGCCGCCGCCGGTCACGATCATGGCGCGGGTGCCCTTGAGGTTCTTCACCTCGTGGCGAGCGCCCTCACCGAAGAACAGGTCGCGCGGATTGGTAAAACGTCCCATACTGATACCTCCCGTTCGCGGGCGTTGCTGCCCGCAGTTGCACAGGGCCACCCGATGGCCCCGCAAGGACCGTGCCATGCGCCAGACGAAGCGCACCGACGCCCGCCCCGCGCAAGCGCGCCCGCCGCATTCGCAGGGGCCCGCACGCGCCGCAAGAGGGCGTCGGCCTCATTCTACCCCGCCTGGGCACCCCTCCAACCCCCTTCGCGGCGAGCGGCCCCAACCGCTCGGTAAACGGTGGGTACGCACGCACACCAGCCGGTGCGCGAGCTGTGCTCTTCTCGTTCCCCGTAGCCGGAAGCGCTACACTAGAGGGCTAAACCTACCGCAACCGCACGACCGCTGTAAGGGAGCCCCATGGCATTCGACCCCATCGAAGAGGACTGCATGCGCCTCGTGCTCGGGGCCCTGCGCCGCGAGCAGACGCCGCCGCATGAGATGACCGCCGCAGCCGACCGGCTGAGCGACACGTTCCGCGCCGACCCGGCACACCTCATCACCTGCGACCGGGAGTGCTCGTTTCACCTCACCTCGCAGGCCGTCGAGACCGTCGACTACCGGCTGCCCTTCATCGTGGACGATGCCGAGGCCGACAAGCAGTCAGAATCGGCCGAGCGGCGCCTGCGCGAAGCCGTCGAACTCGATGAGGACAACTGGGACGCGCGCCGCATGCTGGCCGCGCTCGACGCCGAGAGCGGCGACGCCTACCTCGCCTACCTGCTCGAGACCTTGCCCGCCGTCGAGGCCTCCTGCGTCGAGGCAGCCGCCCGCGCGCAGGACGTCTACGCTCTCGCCTATGGCGAGAACCTCGAGCTGCGCCCCTATCTGCGCTGGCAGTCGGCCATCGCCGCCAGCGCCCTGATCGCCGGCAAATACCGTCTGGCGCTCTCCTGCGCCCGCACGGTGCTGGAGCGCGCGCCCTACGACCCGGGGGACATCTACCGCACCGCGCTGCTGGCTGCCTCCAAGCTCGAGCTGCCCCTCGATGAACTCAAGCGCTTCGAGCGGCCGCACGACGCGCAGGCCCCCGCCTCGCGCCGTCGGCCCCGGCGCCGCGAGGCCACCGCGTGCGCCTGGACCCTGATCGCCGAGATGAACCTCGCCTACCGCGCCTTGGACTACGACACCGCCGGTGAGCGCCTGCGCCAGCTCGTGCGCGCCTATCCGGATGCCGCGCGCATCCTGTTCTTCCAGGTCGAGTTTCCCGAGGGCGTATGGGCGCGCGTGCACGTGGCCCCCGGCAGCGCCGACGAGCTCGCGCTCGCCGTCTCCGAGGCCACCCCGCTGCTCCAGGAGGGCATGGGAACGCCCGATTACGCGAGCTTCTCCACCTGGATCGCCGAGCACGACATCGTGCAGCGCGAGCTCACCGAGGCGGACAGGCGCCAAGCGGGCGCCGGACGCGCCCCGCGCCCGAAAGGCGGCCGCTCGTGAACCCCTTCCGCTACCTGAACGCGCATCTGGAGGCGGCATACGTTGCGGCCCATCCCGAACTCACCGAGGCGGGCCGGGCGCTGCTGCGCCGCGAGCTGGAGGCCCATCCCGAGCGCTACACCACCTGTGAGCACGACCGGGCGCTGCTGTCCTATGCGCAGGTGTACCAGCGCCTTCACGCCGAGCTCGCCCGCATGGAAGACATCCCCGACGAGGAGTTCGACCGCAAGCGCCCCCAGCTTGCCACCGCCGCCCAGCAGGAGCTCCGCCGCATCTGGCAGGCCGACCCGCGCTGCTATGACGCGCGCCTTGTGGGCATCCAGCTCGGCGAGCAGCCGATCGACAGCCGCCTGGGCGAGCTGCGTGCGCTGGAGGGCGACGTGCGCGCGGTGCTGGGCGAGACACTGCCCGATTTCGACCCCGAAAGCCCCCGTTTCTGGAACCAGGTCTTCTGTGACGGCTGGGAGCGCGGCGACGGCGCGCACGCCGGGGCGCTCCCCGAGCTTGTGGGCTGGCTGCATCTCACCGAGGCGCTGTCGCAGGAGTGCATGATGAGCGCCCGGTACCGGGCCGCGGAGCGCTACGCCCGCGCCGTCATGCGCGCGCAGGGCTACCCCACCTTCGCGGCGGGCACGCTGCTGCTGGCGCTCGCCCGCCTGGAGGACGAGGATGCCTTCTTCGAGGCGGCGCGCGAAGGCGGCACAGCGCTCGAGGAATCGCCCTGGTATCTGCTGGGCCGCACGCTGCTGCTCTACAAGCTGGGCCGCGCGCGTTCGGCCAAGCGCGCCCTGCGCGACTTCATCGGCCGCTGCGACGGCGGTGCGTTCTTCCTGCTCAACCCCACCTACCTCGACCCGTATCTGCCGGTGCGCCCCGAGGTCGGCGAGCCCTGGCGCCTCACCCACCAGGCGGTGTGGGAGGCCGACGGCATCATCGTCGACACGCCCGACTTCGCCGGCTGGGCAGCCTCGGTGGACGGCGCCCCCGAAGCCGCGGAGGCCTTTGCCCAGCGCAACGGCTTTTAAGCGCCCGTCCGGGCTCCGTACCCGCTGTGCCTGCGGCATGCCCAGCCCGGCGCGGCGGCCGTCCCGACGATTGGACCTGCCATGAGCCTGCACACACACCTCGCCCGCACCGCCGCCGGCGTGAGCCGCTGGGGCCTGCGCTCCGTCTTCAAGCGCAACGGCGGCGTGCTGCCGGGCACGATCGCCTTGCGCATCGACCCCGACCTGCTGGCATCGCTAGCCGGCACGCTCGCCGCCAGCGTGGTTATCACCGGCACGAACGGCAAAACCACCACCACCAACCTCATCGCCGACGCGCTGGCCGCCTCCGGGCGCACGGTCGTGTGCAACCGGGCGGGCAACAACATGGAGGCGGGTATCGCCGCCGCGCTGCTGGAAGCCCCGAACGGTCGCAGCGACGAGCGAGTGGGCGTGTTCGAGTGCGACGAGCTCTACACGGTCCGCGTGCTTCCCAAGCTCAAACCCACGCACTTCGTGCTGCTCAACCTGTTCCGCGACCAGCTCGACCGCTACGGCGAGATCGACCACACCCAGCAGGTCATCGCTGAGGCGCTCACCAGCTCGCCGACAACCGCGCTCATCTACAACGCCGACGACCCCCTATGCGCCGCCATCGCCGCGCGCGTGCCCAACCCCTGCCTGCCGTTCGGCATCGAGGGCGCCACAGACACCGAGACCACGCGCATCTCCGAGTCGCGCTTCTGCCCGGTATGCGGCACGCCGCTCGATTACGACTACGTGCAGTACGGTCAGCTCGGTGCCTATCGCTGCCCCTCATGTGGATGGGGGCGGCCCGCGCTGGCGCGGCAGGTGCGCCATGTCGAGCTCACCTGCGCCGGCTACACCTTCGAGGTGGCGGAGGCGGACGCGCAGCAGGCGCAGGCGACCACCGAACCGGCCGTCGGCGCCCCTGCCGCCGCGCACACCGCGCGCATCGACACGCGCTACAACGGCCTCTACATGGTCTACAACGTGGCGGCCGCCTACATCGCCGCCGCCGAGCTGGGGGGCGCGCGCGGCGAGTTCCAGCGGGTGCTCGACGCATATGTCCCGGCAGGCGGGCGCATGGCCACCTGGGAGGTGACGGGCCGGCGCGTCCAGTCCAACCTGGCGAAGAACCCCGTGGGCTTCGACCGACAGATCCAGCAGATCAAGACCTCGGGCGGGCGGCTGTGCGCCTTCTTCCTGAACGACAACGACGCCGACGGGCACGACGTCTCCTGGATCTGGGACGTCGACTTCGAGCGCATCGCCGATACCGCGGGGCTGCGCGCCTTCGCCGGCGGCACCCGCGCCCACGACATGCAGGTGCGCCTGAAGTACGCCGGCATCGACGCCGCGCTCGTCGGCACCATCGAGGAGGCGCTTGCCGGCATCGCCGACGAGCCGGCGGCCGAGACCCTTTTCGCCGTGGCGAACTACACCGCCTTCCCGCCGCTCGTGAAGGAACTCGAGAACCTCGCCGCGCGCGGGGTCCAGGCACCCCGCGCGCGGCGAGGTTCTCG
>CABRIF010000044.1 GCA_902470925.1 uncultured Collinsella sp.
GATTCCTCTACGTCTCGTGGGCTCGGAGATGTGTATAAGAGACAGATGTTATATTGCTCCGCAAGAATCGCTGAGCGAAAGGAGCACCATGCCCAAGTCTGCCTACAACCTGAGGCCTTCTATCGACGTGCATGCTTTTGGGGCAGCATGTTCTGGATACGACGCGATTGCCCAGCGCCTGCACTCTGCTTTCGTTGCGGGCGGCGAGGAGGCCGACCGCGTGGCCAGCCAGGCGTGCGCAGCTTCAGGGAGCGAGGCCGACCGCGCGGCCAGCCAGGTGCGCGCGGCTTCGGGGAGCGAGACCGACCGCGTGGCTGCCCGACCGCACGTCCTCGTGTTCGAATGCTATCCGGGCACGGACTATCAGGAGCTGCGTGACTGCCTGTTCGAGCGACTGCATCCGTCCGCGCTCATCTGCGCCGACGACTACGCGTGGGGCATCGATCGCGTGCAGGAGCGCATCAAGGACACGGTGACCGACGACCGGATTTTCGGCGTGATGTCGCACTATCACGTGGAGGACTTCTACGATGAGGCGGACCTCGCGCGCGCCCGGCAGACCGTGGCGGACGCGGTCGCGCAGGTGGTGGGCGTAGCCGCCCGGCCGGCCGAAGTGGATGCGCAGGCGGCAAACGCGACCGCGAGGGCGGCAGAGGACCGTGCTCGGGCGGCGGGTATAACCGCGCATGCCGCGCAGGCTCGTGCCGGGCAGCTCGCGCTGGGGCCGGCGGCAACCGCACAGCAAGCCGGCGTGATCACCCAGCCGGCCGAAGCGGCCTTGCAGCCAGCCGCCGTGACCGCGCAGCCAGCCGAAGCGACCTCGCAGCCAGCTGCCGTGACCGCCCAGCCGGCCGAAGCGACCGCCCAGCCGTCCCCCGCGAGCCCTGACAACGCGCCTGCCGGCCCCGTCATCGTCTATGGCGTGGGAGCATCGCTGATCGCGCCGGAAGGGCTGCTCGTCTACGTTGACCTGACGCGCTGGGAAATCACCTTGCGCTTCCGCGCGGGCCTGCGCAATTGGAAGACGGACAATGCGGACGAGGACCCGCTGCGCAAGATCAAGCGCGGCTATTTCTTCGAGTGGCGCATTGCGGACCGTCTGAAGCGCAGCCTGCATGAGCGCATCGACTTCCTCATGGAAACCAATGTGCCAGGCAGCCCCAAGATGGTCGACGGCGATGCCTACCGCGCGGGCCTGGCCCACGCCGCGCAGCGCCCGTTTCGCCTGGTGCCCTATTTCGACGAGAGCGTGTGGGGCGGCCAGTGGATGAAGGAGCGGTTTGGCCTGGACCCCTCCAAGCGGAACTACGGATGGTCCTTCGACGGCGTGCCGGAGGAGAACGGCGTCATCCTTGCGTTCGACGGCGCCGAGGTTGAAGTCCCCGCCATCAACCTGGTACTCACGCAGCCCGACGAGCTGCTGGGGCCCAAGGTTCGCGCCCGCTACGGCGCGGAGTTCCCCATTCGCTTCGACTTCTTGGACACGATGGGCGGGGGCAATCTGAGCCTGCAGGTGCATCCGCGAACCGAGTACATCCAAGATGCGTTCGGCATGCCCTACACCCAGGATGAGAGCTACTACATCCTGGATGCCGCGGACTCGTCCGAGGTCTACCTGGGCGTGCGCGAGGACACCACCAAGGAGGCGCTGGTCGCCGATCTCCGAAAAGCGGCGGCGGGGGAGGCGCCGTTCCCGGCGGAGCGGCACGTCAACGTGTTCCCCGTGAAGAAGCACGACCACGTGCTGATTCCGGCCGGCACGATCCACTGCTCCGGCGCCGACACCGTCGTGCTCGAGATCAGCGCGACGCCGTACAACTTCACCTTCAAGCTGTGGGACTGGGGACGCGTGGGCCTGGACGGGAAGCCCCGCCCCATCAATATCGCGCACGGCGAGCCCAACATCGTGATGGAGCGCACCGCCGAATTCTGCCAGCGCGAGCTGGTGGTGCGAGCAGATGATGAGCGCGAAAACCTGTCCGACCAGCCCGGCGTAACAAGCGAGCGCACCGGCCTGCACGAGCTCGAATCCATCGAGACGCAGCGCCACTGGTTCACCGACTGCGTGGATATCGCGTGCCACGAGAGCGTGAACATGCTCAATCTGGTGGAAGGTGCCGAGGTGGAGGTACAGAGCGTGGACGGCTCGTTTGAGCCGATGCCGGTGCACTATGCCGAAACCTTTATCGTGCCCGAGAGCGTGGGGTGCTATCGAATCGTCAACAAGCGCCCGGGTACGCGGGTGGCCGTGCTGCAGGCCTTCATCCGCAACCTTGAGGGGTAGGGGCCGGCTCCGCACGTGCGTGCGGGCCCCGCGTGGGTGTTCGGCTTCAGGGCCGTTGCGGGGCACCGCCGCGCGTTGCTTTGGGCCGGCGCCGTGCTGGCGAGACGCGCTGCCCAGCGGGGTCGTCTGCGCGCGGCTGCCCGCGGGGTTGCCTGTGCGCGGCTGCCGGTTACGTATAGCTACCTGCTGTGTGGCGGCCCGCTGCGCCGCGTTCGCTGCCGAGGCGGGGCGCCGGCATCGGCATCGTGCTGGCGGGTCGTGTGCGGATGTCGGCTATGTGCGACCTTCGGCCGGGCGCGGTTGACTGTCAGCTGTGTACGACTGTCGACTCTGTATGATTGTCAGCTGTGCGCGACTGCCGGCTGTGCACGACTGTCAGCTATGTATGACTGTCACCTGTGCACGATTGGCCGTGGAGCAAATGTATACCGTTGCTTCTTAGGTGAAGAAAATTCCTGGTAGATGATGCGTCTCTTCAAATGTTATGTATCAACAATCATATGAGAGCGTTATCAAATCGTACATAGCTGACAGTCGTACACAGCTGACAGTGGAATCGCCGTACATGGCTGACAGCCGCGCACGGCTGGCAGTGGAATCGCGCGTAGCGGACCGTTGTGCATGGCCAGCGGCGGAATCCTGGCAATCAAACACCTCCGCCATCCGCATCGCGCATGCCTGGCCGCCGCGCCGCCGCCAGTGCGCACGCGCCCTCGGCCCGGGCTAGCTGGCACCGGGGGTCCGGGAACCGCTGACACCGGGGGTCCGGGACTCGCTGGCGCCAGGGATGCAGGATGGTCTCGTATCGCGCACGCCTTGCCGCCGCGCCGCCGTCGGCAACCCGGGCTCGCTGGCACCAGGGATGCAGAATCGCCTCGCATCGCGCATGCCTGGCCGCCATCCGCATCGCGCATGCCTGGCTGCCGCCGCGCCGCCGGTGCGCACGCGCCCTCGGCTCGGGAACCGCTGGCGCCCGCGACCCGGGAACCGTTCGCACCGACGACCCGGGAACCGTTCGCACCGACGACCCGGGAACCGCTGACACCGGCGAACGCGGCCGCGTCCCTCACGGTCATGCCGCCCGCGCGCGAGCAGGAACAGCTCGACCTCCTCCTTGGCGTGCATGCGAACCTCCGGTCCGGGCACCGACGAGGTGTCCAACTTTTCGTCCGCAGTCCCGTGCAGAATTGTTTCTGGGAAAAACGTCCAAGGCTTGTATATATGCGCGCCAACGGGTTATAAAATCTAAGTCTGAATGTAGCAGGTCTGTCATTCGTGCCGCGTACGGGTAGTTGAGCCCGTACGCGGCGCGGTGTCGACGGGCCCCATCGTCCCTGCGGGATCAATCGGAAAGGAAGCGGTACGCGCATGCGCCAGTTCAAAACGGAGAGCAAAAAGCTGCTCGACCTGATGATCAACTCGATCTACACCAACAAGGAGATCTTCCTGCGCGAGCTCATCTCCAACGCCTCGGACGCCGTGGACAAGCTCAACTTCAAGAGCCTGTCCGACTCCACCATCAAACTCGGCGACGAGGACCTCGCCATCCGCCTGACCGTCGACAAGGACGCCCGCACGCTCACCATCTCCGACAACGGCATCGGCATGACCGCCGAGGAGCTCGAGCGCAACCTGGGCACGATCGCCCACTCCGGCAGTCAGGAGTTCAAGCAGGCCAACGCCGAGCACCAGGGCGGCGATGTGGACATCATCGGCCAGTTCGGCGTCGGCTTCTACTCCGCCTTTATGGTTGCCTCCAAGGTCCGCGTGGTCAGCCGCGCGTTCGGCGAGGACGTCGCGCACGCTTGGGAGTCCGACGGCCTGGAGGGCTACACCATCGAGGATGCCGAGCGCGCCGGCCACGGCACCGACATCATCCTGACCCTGCGTGCCTCCGAGCAGGGCGCCAGCGAGGTCGAGGGCGAGGACTACGACCGCTACCTCACCGAGTGGGGCCTGCGCGACCTGGTGACCCGCTACAGCAACTATGTGCGCTACCCCGTCCAGATGCTGGTGACCAAGAGCCGCCAGAAGCCCAAGCCGGAGGACGCCGGTGACGACTACACGCCCGAGTACGAGGACTACACCGAGCTCGAGACGCTGAACTCGATGACCCCGATCTGGAAGAAGCGCTCTGCCGACGTTTCGGACGAGGACTACAACGAGTTCTACAAGGCGACCTTCCACGATTTCGAGGATCCGGCGCGCACCGTCTCCTTCCACGCCGAGGGCACGCTCGAGTACGACGCCCTGCTGTTCGTGCCCGCCCGTGCGCCGTTTGACCTCTATAGCAAGGACTACCAGAAGGGCCTGGCGCTCTACAGCTCCAACGTGCTGATTATGGAGAAGTGCGCTGACCTGCTGCCCGACTACTACAACTTCGTGCGCGGCGTGATCGACTCCGCCGACGTCTCGCTCAACATCAGCCGCGAGACCCTGCAGCACGACCGCCAGCTCAAGGCGATCGCGAAGCGCGTGGAAAAGCGCATCACCTCTGAGCTCACGAAAATGCGCGATGAGGACCGCGCGGCCTACGAGACCTTCTTCGAAAACTTCGGCCGCGGCCTCAAGTTCGGCATCTACTCCAGCTACGGCATGAAGGCCGACGAGCTCGCCGACCTGCTGCTGTTTTGGAGCGCGCGCGAGGAGAAGTTCGTGACGCTGGCCGAGTATGCCGCCGCCATGCCCGAGGGCCAGAAGGCCGTCTACTACGCCGCCGGCGACGACCGCGAGCGCCTGGCCAAGATGCCGGTGGTGCGCGGCGTGCTCGATCGCGGGTTCGACGTCCTGCTGTGCACGACCGACGTGGACGAGTTCACCTTCCAGGCCATGCGCAGCTATACCGCCAAGAACATGCCCAAGGTCTACGAGGACGAGGCTGCCCGCGAGGCGGCCGCCAAGGCGGTGGCCGACGGTGCCGAGCCCGAGGTCGAGGACCGTCAGCTCGAGCTGAAAAACGTCGCCTCCGGCGATCTGGACCTGGCATCTGAGGACGAGAAGAAGGATGCCGAGGAGGCCACGCGCGAGCACGAGGATCTGTTCGCGGCCATGAAGGAGGCGCTGGGCGACAAGGTCGAGAAGGTCGCGGTCTCCGCGCGCCTGACCGATGCGCCGGCCTGCATCACCACCGAGGGCCCGCTGTCGCTCGAGATGGAGAAGGTGCTGGCGCGCGGTCCCGAGGCCGACGCCGGGCAGGCCCCCAAGAGCCAGCGGGTGCTCGAGCTCAACGCCAAGCATCCGGTGTTCGCCAAGCTCACCGCAGCGCAGGAGGCGGGCGACACCGAGAAGTTGTCCCTGTACGCGGGCCTGCTCTACGACCAGGCGCTGCTGGTCGAGGGCATCCTGCCAGCCGACCCGGTGGCCTTCGCGCAGTCGGTGTGCGAGCTGATGTAGTCTGCTCGCGTAGGTTTTCGCGTACGGTTTCAGAGGTGGGCGCCTCGCTCGCTGCGCGTTTTGGGCGCCTCGCTCGGTGCGCGCTGCGCTCGTTGAGGCCGTAGCGGGCGCCGGCGTTCGCCGCGGGGCGCGGCGTTCCGCCCCAGGTCCACCCACCTGGCTGCCGCGTCTGTGCCCGTCCGCCCTGCGCTCGCTCGCGGCTCCATATCCCGCACAAGGACGGCGGCTGTCGGTGTCGACCCGGCGGCCGCCGTCCTCAATTATGGACAGTCTACGGGCCTTTCTGTCCGTTAAGCGTACACATGTATCTTTTCTTGCTTACGTAGTATATTTTTGCTCGGAAAAACGAGCCGATGCCCCGCCCGGCGGTCCTGCGGCGGCGCTCGGCGGGCGCATATGAACAGGACAGGTGAGCTGAACGTGAACAAAGCGTTCCAGATTTTCAAGCGCGATATCCGACGCTTGCTGCACAACCCCGTCGCCATGGTCATCACGGTCGGCATCTGCATCATCCCGTCGTTGTACGCATGGTACAACATCGTGGCAAACTGGGATCCGTACAGCAACACCGCGGGCGTGAAGATCGCCGTCGCCAACGAGGACACCGGCACCGAGAACGAGTACGTGGGCTCGCTGAACGCCGGCGAGCAGACGGTGGAGAAGCTGCGGGAGAACCACGACCTCGGCTGGGTGTTCACCAGCGCCGAGGAGGCGCGCGAGGGAGTCGAGCGCGGCGACTACTACGCCGCTATCGTCATCCCGAAGGATTTCAGCGAGAAGCTCACCAGCATGCTGACCGGCACCTTCGAGCAGCCCAAGCTCACCTACTACGTGAACGAGAAGAAGAACGCCATCGCGCCGAAGGTGACCGACACCGGCGCTGAGACCATCGAGGACCAGCTCAACGAGACGTTTGTCGCCACGGTGAGCGAGACCCTGGCGGAGAAGGCAGCCGAGGCGGGCACCGACCTGTCCGCCGCCGTGGACCGCGCGCACACCGGCCTGCTTGCCAACGTGGAGGACGCGTCTTCGGCCATCCAGAAGGTGCGCGATGCGCTGAGCGGCTCCACGGGTACGATCGATACCACCAAGCAGGCGGTCGCCTCGGCCGACAGCACGCTCAAGAGCCTGTCGGAGCAGACCCCGGCGCTCACCGACGCGCTGGCCCAGGGCAACACGCTGCTGGCGAGCACCCGGACGAGCGCGAGCGCCTTCGGGACCTCGTTGTCCTCGGTGCTGTCGGGAGGGGCCACCAAGCTGGCGTCGGCTTCGAGCAAGGCGAACGGGGCCGTGGGCACCATCACCGGAGCGGTGGCAGGCGCGCAGACCAAGGTCGACCTCATGCTCGGCGATGTCCAGGCGGTCATCAACCTCAATACCGACCTGCTCAAGAAGCTCGGCGAGCTGAACGATGCGGGCTTGAATATCGATGCGGTCACCACGCTCATCAACGAGCTGACCGCGCAGAACGCGAGCCTGCAGAAGGTCAAGGACGGCCTGCAGGCGCAAAGCGACGCCATCAAGAACGACGCCGATGCGCTTGCGAGCGCGTCTTCGGCCGTGAACACCGCGGTGCAGGGCGGCGTCGACACCCTCAACACCGCGCAGCAAAACGTCAGCACCCAGGTGATGCCGGGCTTGACCAGCGGACTCGATGCGTTCTCGAGCGTCTCGGGCGACCTTGCGGGCGTCGTGGCGGGGCTGGATCCCACCATCACCCAGGCGCGCGGCATGCTCGGCCAGCTGACCTCGGTGCTCGACCAGGCAAAATCCGCCATCTCGAGCGCGGATACCTCGTTGCAGAAGCTCCAGGACTCCCTGTCGAACGCGGCGACCGACATCGCGGCGCTGCGCGGGTCGGAGGCGCTCGGCGAGCTGACAGACCTCTCCTCGCTCGACGCGGACGAAATCGCGGACTTCATGGCGTCGCCGGTGTCCCTCACCACCAAGGCGGTGTACCCGGTGGCAAACTACGGCTCCGGCGTGGCGCCGTTCTATACGAACCTCGCCCTGTGGGTGGGCGGCTTCGTGCTGATCGCCATCATCAAGCTCGAGGTCGACACCGAGGGCGTGGGCGCCTTCACGGCAACGCAGGGCTACTTCGGCCGCTGGATGCTGCTGGTGCTGCTCGGCGCGGTGCAGGCCCTCATCGTGTGCGTAGGCGACCTCGCGCTCGGCATGCAGTGCACCCAGCCGGCGCTGTTTGTGCTGGCAGGCGTGCTGATATCCTTCGTGTACGTGAATATCATCTACGCGCTGGCCATCGCCTTCAAGCATATCGGCAAGGCCATCGCGGTCATCCTGGTGATTATGCAGATCCCGGGTTCCTCGGGCCTGTACCCCATCGAGATGATGCCGGCGTTTTTCCAGGGGCTGCATCCGCTGCTGCCCTTCACCTACGGCATCGCCGCCATGCGCGAGACCGTGGGCGGCATGTACGGCATGGCGTACTTCGCCAACTTGGGCGTGCTACTTATATATGTGGTGCTGACGCTCGTGGTGGGCGTGGCGCTGCGCCCGCTGCTGCTCAACCTCAACCTGCTGTTCGACCGGCACCTGAGCCGAACCGGCGTGATGATCTGCGAGGAGAACGACTTGCCGCGCGAGCGCTTCTCCCTGCGCACCACGGTGCGCGCCCTGCTCGACGCCAAGAGCTTCCGCGCCGATCTGGTGGAGCGCGCCGCGCGCTTCGAGCATCGGTACCCGTATCTGATCAAGATCGGCTTCGCCTTGGTGTTTGGCCTGCCGGTGCTGCTGTTCATTCTCACGGCGGCGCTCGACCTGGAGATTGACGGCAAGATCGTGCTGCTGGTGCTGTGGATCGTGGCGATCATCGTGGCCGACGCGTACATGATCGTGGTCGAGTACATCCGCGAGAGCCTCAACGCCCAGATGGCAGCTGCCGCACTCGACGACGAGGCGCTGTGCGCGCAGATGGCCGAGCGCTCAGCGCTGCTGCGGGGCGCCGTCCGCACGGTCGGCGCGGTGAAGCGCGGGCCGGCGAAGGGCAGCGCCGGGGCGGTGCCGGCGTTCCAGGGGGCCAAAGCAGAGCGGGCTGAGGCAAGGGCCGCTCAGCAGGGACCCGCGGCGGCGTCGCATGAAGCTGCGGGAGCGCATGAGGCGGAGCCCGCCCGTGACGTAGCGCCCGCATCCACGACCCATGAAGCCGAGTCTGCGAAAGGGGGCGATGAGGCATGAGGAACATCATCCGCATCTTCCGTGACGACCTCCGTCGGTGCGCGCACAGCACCATCGGCGTCATCGTGCTGGTCGGTCTGGTGATTGTGCCGGTGCTGTATGCATGGTTCAACATCGCGGGCAGCTGGGACCCGTATGGCAACACCGGCAACCTCAAGGTCGCGGTGGCGAACTCCGACGAGGGATACAAAAGCGACCTGGTGCCCATCGACGTGAACCTGGGCGATTCGGTGGTGTCGGCGCTGCGCGAGAACGACCAGCTCGGCTGGGTGTTCGTGAGCGAGGACGAGGCGATCGAGGGCGTGAAATCGGGCGCGTACTACGCCGCTGTGGTGATCCCGAAGGATTTCAGCGCGGACATGATGACGCTGTTCTCCTCCGAGGTGAAGCACTCCAGCATCGTGTATTACGAGAACCAGAAGGCCAGCGCCATCGCCCCGCGCGTTACCGACAAGGGCGCCAGCACGGTGCGCAAGCAGATCGACGAGACGTTCACCAAGACGGTGAGCGACATCGGCCTGGCCACCGCCTCCAGCTTGCTTGACTTCATGAGCAGCGACCAGGTTGCTAACTATGCGGCGCATCTGAGCAGCACGCTCGGCACGAGCGTGAGCGGGCTGCGGGATGCCGCGACGAACGCGACCTCGTTCTCGAGCCTGCTGTCCTCCTCGTCCAGCCTGCTCGATTCCACCGGGAGCCTGCTTAAGCAGGCCGGCTCGAGCAACGACGAGGGCAGCGATCTGCTTGCCGATGCGAAAAGCGGGCTGTCGGGTCTGCGTGATGCGCTGGACGGTGCGGTGAGCACGGTCAATACGGCGGTGGGCGACAGCTCCTCGAGCTTCGATGCGGCATCGTCGGCCATCGACCAGGCGTTCTCAACCGCCGGCGACCACGTGGACACCACGGTGTCGCAGCTCAACAGCATCGCGGCGTCGGTGAGCGAGGACGCGCAGAGCATGCGGGCGCGCGAGCAGCGGGTGCGTGCGCTGAAAGACAAGGTCAACGAGGGGTCCTTCTCCGATGCGGTCAAGGAGAGCCTGAACGCCAAGATCGACGCGATCGCCGACGGGGTGGGCAACGTCGCCTCGCAGCAGGAGCAGATCGCGGCGCGTCTGAATACGGCGGCGGCCGACTTGTCGTCGGGTGCAGCCAACGCCGAGAAGAGCCATCAGGAGGTTAAGGACCTCATCGCGCAGGCGAAGGACAGCCTGGCAACGGTGCAGAGCGACTACGATTCCACCTTGAAGGGCCAGATCGAGAGCCTGTCGTCTTCGGCATCGAACATCGCGAACGCCAGCTCGGACATCGCCAGCAGCCTCGATG
Organism: uncultured Collinsella sp.; assembly: GCA_902470925.1. GTDB lineage: Bacteria > Actinomycetota > Coriobacteriia > Coriobacteriales > Coriobacteriaceae > Collinsella. The sequence goes on from CABRIF010000044.1 coordinate 10,199, forward strand.
CGACGATGACGGAGCTGGGCGGCGCCACGGCATCGCTGGCGGGCGACCTTACCAAGGTCGGCGGCGTGATGCAGGACGCTGCGGGCACGCTCGGCCAGGCGGCCGATGACCTGCAGCAGCTCAAGGACAAGCTCGACACGGCGGTGTCGAGCGGAGACGTGGAGCAGATCCGCTCGCTAATCGGCTCGGACCCGCAGGCGCTTGCCGAGGCGCTGGCGGCCCCCGTGGCGCTCGACCGCCAGGCGGTCTATCCCATCAAGAACTACGGCAGCGCCATGGCGCCGTTCTATACGGTGCTGTCCCTGTGGGTGGGCGGCATCGTGCTGGCGGCCATGCTCAAGACGGGCGTGGACGACGCGCGCCTGCGCCAGCTGGCCCCGGTGCGCCTGCACGAGCTGTATCTGGGGCGTTTCGCGCTATTCGCGCTGCTGGCTCTGTGCCAGGCAACGCTGGTGTGCGCCGGCGACCTGCTGTTCTTCCAGATTCAATGTCAGAACCCCTGGCAGTTCTTGCTGGTGGGCTGGCTGACGGCGTTCGTGTTCTGCAACATCACCTACACGCTCACGGTGAGCTTCGGCGACATCGGAAAGGCGCTCGCGGTGGTGCTGCTCGTGATGCAGGTGGCCGGCTCCGGTGGCACGTTCCCCATCGAGATGACCGCCGACTTCTTCCAGGCGGTCTATCCGTTCCTGCCGTTTACGCATGCCATCAACGCCATGCATGCGGCCATGGCCGGCGCCTGGGGCGCGGAGTACTGGATCGAGCTGGGAATCTTGGCGAGCTACCTGATTCCGTCGCTGGCGCTGGGCCTGGTGCTGCGTCGGCCGGTGGTGCGCGCGAACGAGTGGATCATCGAGCACCTGGAGCAGACCAAGCTCATGTAAGGTTGGGCTTGATGGCGTCCCCGGGGAGCGGCGGCGCTCCGGGGACGCCTCGGGCGAGTTGGCGGCGCGTGGCTGGTCCCCGCAGCGACCGGCACCACGCCATGCCGATGCCCCGGATAAGCCGACGCGGTTTTGTGCTGCCGTCCCGGGTGTGCCGGCGCCCCGGGCGTGCCGGTGCCCCGGGCGTGACGGTGCCGCTACTTCTGCTGTTTGCTCCGATACGCTGCCAGCCGCTCGTTGAGCTCGCGCTCCTCGCGCTTGTGCTTTATGGCGAACACGGCGCCGATTACAGCGAAGATTGCCAGATAGATGACGGTAAACAGTATCCAGGCACCCGTGAGGGCAACCGGGAACCACTGCATGGTCACGGCAATCGCCACCAGCCCGGCATAGAGGCAGATGCCGAATGCCGTCGTGCGCAGCGCGTAGCTCATGTGCTTGATGACGGTCGGCGTGAAGAACACGAACTGCAGCACCGTTGCCAGGACGCAGGCGCCGAAGAGCGACCAGCAGTAGCCGATGCCCCGCTGCGCCTCGGCGTCCGCGTAGATGGTGCCGAGCACGAGGAGTATCAGCGTGTAGACGGTGAAGGTCGAGCATAGCGTGTGCAGGCACGTCTTGATGTTCTCTGCAGGGGTCTTGCGTTCGGTGTCGATGAGCGTGCGTTTCATCATGGTGAGATCTCCCTTCCTAGAGCAGACCCAGTTTGTGTCGGATGTCGGGTGCGTATTGGCGTGAAACAACTATGCGGTCGCCGCCCTCCAGCGTGGCTACGATGCGTCCGTTGAGCTCCGGTTTCAGCGCGACGATCTTGCGGAAGTTGACCACGCAGCCGCGGCTGACGCGCATGAAGTCGCAGTCGGCCAGGCGCTCCTCCATCTCGTATAGCCGCAGGGGCGTTTCGTAGGTGGTGCCGACGGTGTAGAAAAACGTGCGCTTGTCAACGGATTCGATGTAGAGCACGTCCTCGGCGTTCACGACATGCGTGCTGCCGTCCCATGTTCCGGTGATCTTGCGGTCGAACACGCGCAGCCTGGCCACGATGCCCAGTACGGCGCGGTCGACCTTGCGACAGGTGATAGCGACGTCGATCGTTTGCGCGGACGGCTGCTCCTCAATGGTGATATTCATCGGTTCCCCTTTCCTAGGCACCATGATACGAGGTGGGGCGCGGACGCGCGGCGCGCCTGCCCCGAGATGCATGACAGCGGGCCTGAGTTGCGTATGCGGTGTGCCGGCTTGTTCGTATGTGCGTCTTTGGGCGAAAAGTGAACAGAAAAATGCCACTAAAAGGCTGTTAATACCTGCGCGGGAGCGGGGGGGGGCGTATTCTTGCAGGCACACTCATATGGATGTTCGAACAAGCGCGCAAGGGATGTGCCCGATGGCGGAAGCGAGCAAAAGGAACAGCAGCATGGCGCCGCGCCAGCAGCGGCCGCTTTCGGCGGATATCGCCTCGCTGCTCTTCAAGGTGGCGCTTTTCGCGGCCTCGTTCGTTGCCCTGTTCTCTTTTGTGTTCGGAGCCTACCGGTGCGGCGATATCTCGATGTCACCCAATATGAAAGACGGTGACATGGTGCTGGACTATCGCCTCGACAAGAACTTTCATCTCCACGATGTCGTGGCGTTCAACTACAAGGACCAGCGCATGGCGGCGCGGGTTGTCGCCCTGGAGGGAGACGTGGTCGACATCACAGCGGACGGCTTGATGGTCAACGGCTCAATCCAGCAGGAGACGGGGGTCTACGGCGTCACCACACAGGTGGCTGGCGGCGTGACCTTTCCACTGACGGTTGGCAAGGGCCAGGTATTCGCACTCGGCGATAACCGGGAGCAAGCCATCGACAGCCGTACCTTCGGATGCGTGGACGTGGCGAACTCCGAGGGCAAGGTACTCGCCGTCCTGCGCACGCGCGGCGTCTGATCGCGGCGTACTCAGCGGCCGGCATGCGGTCATAACGCCTGTTCAGCAGGCGTCGGACATAGAACGGCGGGCATCAACAGGAGGCTCGCGAGGCAGAAAGAGAGGTCTGCATATGAAGATAGCGGAACAGGCGAAGCGCGGAGCGGTGGCGTTTGCCGCAGCGTGCGCGCTCGCGGCTTCGGCGGTGCTCGGCGCCGCTGCGCCCGCGCTGGCGGATCCGGTCGTCCCGACATCGGTGGACAATACGGTGACGATCACCAAGACGCTTATGGGTGCTGATGCCACACTGCCGGATGCCCAGGAGTTCACCTTCCATTTTGAGAAGACGCAGCTTGCCGAGGCGGGCGCAGCGGCTGTTGCCGATGTCCCTGCCATCAACGATGCGAAGGTCACGATCGGTACTGCGGACGGGAACAACCTGTTCAAGGAGACGGACGGTACCACCGCGACGCTGACGCAGAACCTCGTGATCGATATCTCGAATATCGCGTTCCCGCACGCGGGTCTGTATGCCTGGACTGTCACTGAGACGGGCGCGGTTGCCAACGTCACCATGTCCCAGGCTTCTTACACGCTCAGGGTCTATCACAAGAACGATGGCGACAACGTCATCACGGTTGAGAAAACCAAGGACGATGCGGGCGCGGCGCCGGCCGAAAAGACCAAGGTCGACCCCAATCCGGTGGATCCCGACGATCCGAACAAGCCGGTCAATCCGGATAACCCCGACAACCACAAGTCGGGCTTCATCTTCAATAACGTGATGGTGGCGGGCGTCATCAACGGTGCCAACAACCTGAAGATCTCCAAGACCGTCTCCGGTGATCTGGGCGATACGACCCGTGCGTTCCAGTTCCACTTGACGCTCACGAAGCCTACGAACGCTGCTGCTACGACCGCCATGGCCAAGATCTACGACGCCAAGAACCAGCAGGTGGGGAATGACATTACCTTCATCTACGGTCAGGCTGTCGATTTCACCCTGACGCACGGCCAGTATCTGAAGTTCGACGACGGCATGGTCGACGGCACCACGTACGTGCTCGTTGAGGACGGCGCGGCGAACTACACGGCTGCCGCCAAGACCGTTATGGGCGGCGCCGCTCCGGTCGATGCGAGCAAGGCCGCCGATGGCCAGGCCGCCATTGCCGAGGGCAACGGCGTGCAGGTGGCTTCCGGTGCCACGAACAAGGGTGTGAACACGAGCGACGTGACCAATGCGTTCGCCGAGGTAAGCCCCACCGGCATCGCAATCAGCGTGCTGCCCTACGTCGTGATGGTCCTCGTTCCCGCGGCGGGTGCCGCGGCGTGGATCGTCTCGCGTCGCCGCAGCGGTCTGAGCGCGTAGCGTCTCCTGCGAAGCATCTTGAGAGCGCGGCAACACAGTGCGACGTGCCTGCTGTCCGCTTCCCGGTCCGGTGCCGGGGAGCGGGTGGCGCGGGTGCTGGTTCTCGCGGCGTCGAAACTGTTTGGCGCCGTCGTGTTCGCTGCGCTCTTCTTGATGCTGGTGATCGGCCTTTATGCCATCTGGGATGCCAACGCTGTCTACCATGCGGCCGATGCTACCCGGTGGCAGGCGTACGTGCCTGCTCGGGACGACCGTGGCAGCTACGATGAGCTGGTTGCAACCAACCCTGATGTGGCGGGGTGGCTCGATATCTACGGGACGCATATCAGCTACCCCCTGGTGCAGGGGAGCAACGATTCCGAGTATCTGAACAAAGACGCTTCGGGGGCATATTCCCTGTCGGGTTCGCTGTTCCTCGACGCGCGCAATGCGCCGGATTTTACGGACTTCAACACCGTCATCTACGGTCACCACATGGACCGCGATGCGATGTTTGGCGAGATAGGCAACTTCGCGGACGCGGAGTACTTCAACGCACGGGAATACGGTTCCCTCTACGTGGGCAAAGGCCCCGATGCCGGCACGACGTTCGGCCTGCGCAACGTGGCTTTCATTCACGCAGACGCCTACGACGGCGCGATCTACCGCCCGGGCGTTGCAGGTGCTGCGGAGCAGCAGGCCTATCTGGCGCACCTTCTTGCGCAGGCGACCAACAAGCGTGCGCTGGATGCGAACGCGGCGGATGGGGAGCGAATCGTGCTGCTCTCCACCTGCTCGGATGCAAGTACCAATGCCCGCTCCATCGTGGTGGCGACAGTCGAGCGTACGGTGCACGCGAACACCTTTGCCAAGCCGGTTGAGCTGGGCGCGGGCATCGACATCCCGGAGGGGTGGCTCGACTTCCCGTGGCTGGGGTGGGCGGCGTTGCTTGCTTTGCTGGCGCTGCTGCTAGGACTGATGCTGCGCCGCCTGGCGGCGCGGCGCCAACGACGCGAGGGCGCCGCGGGCTGCGCGGGGGCGCCTGCGCGCCACATGGCCCCGGTACCGAAGCGGAAGCGCGACGCGGTCAGGGGCACGGACGGAGTGGGGAGCGCCGCAGAGGCGGAGTGACGGGAGAAGGGACGGGACATGAAAGCATTGAGACAAGGGGATGCGTGGCGGGTCCGCGCGGTAGTCGTTGCGCTACTGTGCGCGGCGATTTTCTGCATGTGCTTGCCTGTGGGGGCGCGTCCCGCATATGCGGCGCCGGGCACCCTTGCCGTGACGGTGCGGCAGCGGCTCGAGTATCCGGTGGGCGAGAGCGGTCTGCAGCAAACGTGGGAGTACCGTCTTGAGCGCGTGAGTGCCGAGGCCCCGCTTCCCGAGGGAGCCCAAGGAGATGAACTCGGCTGGTCCATGACCGGCGATGCGGTGACCGATATGCAGATTCCTGCGCCGTCGCGCGCCGGTGACTACTGGTACCGGATGTACCAGGTGCAGCCGCGGGGTCTAGATGCAGCCTATACGCCCGACGATACCGTCTATGACGTACGGATTCACGTTGATGCGGAAGGGGTGTCGTCGGTGCTCGTCTACAAGGGCGGTATGAAGGAGGCCGATCCGGGCTGGACGCCCTCCTACCAAACGCCGGCACCCGCGCCACAGAAACCGTCGGGAATCATCGGTGCGATCGCGTCGGCGTTGCCCAAAACGGGCGACATGTCGTACCTGATTATGGGCGCCGCCGTGCTCATCGCGGCGGTAGGCGCCTGTTCGATTGCATGGGGCCGGTCGCTGTCTGGCCGACGGCTGGAGTCCGCAGCGGGAAAGGGAATGAGCGACGATGAACAATAGGAAGAACAACCGCTGGGTGCGTGCGCTCGTTGTCGGCGCTCTGTCTGCATCGCTTGCGCTCTCGCCCGTGATGCCTGCCGCATCGGTGGCGTTCGCAGCATCGGTAGATGCGACTGCCCGTTCGTCTGCGGCGACAGGTGAGACGGCGGATGAGGCGGCCACGGGCAAGCCGTCCGTCGGTGATGCAGCGCAGGGTTCCGCTGCGGACGCAGCGGCGCAGGACGGTTCCTCGCGCGATGACGGGTCCCGTACCGGCGGCTCGAGCGATTCCGGGGCCTCCGCCACGCCACGTGACGTTGCTCCGGCTGCCGATGAAACCCTGCCCGTTTCCCGCGCCGCCGCTTCCCAGCCTGCGGCTGCCGGTCCGAACCCGAGCGCATCGTCGCCGAGCGAGGCCTTGACGGTTGCGGCCCCGCCGCGCTCGTCGGTCACGAGTGGTTGCTTCCTCGCCAGCGCGCCGGACACGCAGTACGACGCGCTCGCCGACGCTATCGATGTCGCGCAGGATGGCGATATCGTCTACGTGGTGTCCGACAACCTGGATGCGGGCAGGCGGGCCGTGCGTTCCGACAAAGACCTGACAATCACGAGTGCGGCTGGTACGTGCGCGGTGAAGGTTCGCTTTGATTTCGCCTACACGCAAGGTGCCAAGGAGCTCAAGCTCGAGAACATCGCATTCGAGACGAAGTACGACGCGGTCCTGTGGCATACACGCACGGCTCCCTTGTTCACCATCGACGGCGGCAGCTTGGTGATGGGTAAGGATGCATCGGTGTCCTACGCCAACTTGAACATCATGGAGCGCCCCCTGGCCGACGGCGACGGGCTCACCTGTCCGGTGCGCGTAAAGAAAGACGGTTCGTTTACAATGCTGGAAGGCGCGCTGCTGCAGGCCGATTCGACCTATGCCGTTGGCGGCAACGGGTCGCGTCCCGTGCGCGGCGCGGCGGTCTACGTTGAGCACTACGGCATCATGAGCATGCGCGGGGGCACCATTGCCGGTTTTGCGAAATACTCGGGCAACCTTCAGGGCGGCGCTATCTACAATGCGGGCGATATCTATTTCGAGAGTGGTGTTATCAAGGACTGTCGCGCCACCCGCGGCGGAGCCGTTTACAACGATAGCGGAACGCGTTTTAGGTTAGATGACGGCTCCTTTGAGGACTGCACAGCCGATGAGGCGGGCGGCGCCATCTGCAATGAGAGCGGTGCCGCCTCGGTCCTCAGAAATGGGGCCATCAAGAGGTGCACGTCGGCCAAAGGTGGCGCTGTCTACGAGGGCTATCATGTCGACGACAGCTTACATAATATGGAAATTACGGATTGCGGGGCCGATGAAGGCGGTGCGGTCTACAGCCTCATGGAACCTGGAATTACCGTTTCAAGCTGCTCGATCAAGGGCTGTAAGGCTACGTCCCGTGGCGGCGCCATCGTGAGCAGTGGCGGGATCAAGATCGAAGATACCTCCTGTCTCTTATACACATCTGACGCTGCCGACGATACTCCTTGTGTAG
>CABRIF010000045.1 GCA_902470925.1 uncultured Collinsella sp.
GGGCGCCGCTGACCGGTGGACGGCTCCCCCGTCAAGGGGGCGCGTCGAGGGGCCCCGCGGGGCCCCTCTGCTATTCAGGGGGCTTTTCGGGGCCTTCCGCATTCCAGGGGCCCTGCGGGGCCTCTCCGCTTTTTCAGGTGGGGCTGCGGGCCCTTCCGCTTCACGAGGGGCCTTTCGGGGTTTTTTCCGTTTTCAGGGGTCCTGGGCCCCCTTTTGTTTTCGTCGGAGGCGTCCTGAACCGCGGCCGGGCCTTATCCATGCGTGTTTCCTGATGGGTTGTTGGCGGGAGCTCTCCTGCGGATCCGCCGATCGCTAGCTCGTTTCTACTCGGACTGTTTCGAATCCCGTGAACATCGTGCCCTGTGTCATCGGCACAATGCGGTATCGTTATGCAGGTACATCGCAACATGACGTAAAGGAATCTAAGGGTGCGCGACAGCATGCACAGTGGAGATGACAATCCGATTATCCGCCCTGGCGAGGATGCGGATGCAGCGGCTCGCAAAGCGCGTCGAAACGAGCGGAGGCGCCTGAACAGCAAGGCCAACAAAACGCTTTTGATTGGCGTTGCAGCCACGCTGCTCGGGGGCATCTTCTGGGGCTGCTCCGGTACCTCCGCAAGCTATCTCTTTGAAAACTATCAGGTGGACACCCTTTGGCTCATGAGCGTTCGCCAGCTGTTTTCCGGTTTGCTGTTCATGGTGATCGTCCTGCTTTTTGAACGTGAAAAGCTGCGTCAGCTGCTAACTACGCCGCGCCATCTCGTCACGCTGGCGGTCTTCGCCTTTCTCGGTCTTGCTGCCAATCAGCTGTTCTATCTGTTGGCGGTAAGGTATACGAATGCGGGAACCGCGACGGTCTTGCAGTGCCTGCAGCTTGTGCTCATCATGGGATTCACCTGCATTGCCGCCCGTCGTGTTCCTCGACCGCGAGAAATCGCGGGGCTGATTCTGGCGTTTGCCGGAACGTTTCTCATTGCGACGGCGGGCGATCCTTCGGCTCTCTCAATTCCTCCCGCCGGGCTCCTGTTCGGCCTTCTGTCCGCATTGAGCGCTGCGTGCATCTCGATTATCCCGGTCAAAATCCTGCCCATCTACGGCTCCTCCGTTGTCACAGGCACCGCGATGTTCTCCTCGGGTCTGGTGATGTCGGTTGTTGTTCAGCCGTGGAGCCATGTTCCGCACTTGGATGGAGCCGGATGGAGCGCTCTCGCCATCCTCGTGTTTATCGGCTCCTTTTTGGCGTACTTCCTCTACTTGCAGGGCGTCAAGGATATCGGGAGCGTGCGCGCGAGCCTAATCGGTACGGTCGAGCCGCTTTCTGCAACGGTTACGAGCGCGCTGGTTCTCGGCACGGTTTTTGCGCCAACCGATCTGATCGGCTTCGCCTGCATTATCGTCATGGTTTTCTTGACTGTATAAAGTGGCGTGTGGACATCTCTCTGGTAGAGATGTCACGTGCGGTCAAGTTGCTCGGGACGGTTCGGACAGCGGGGTCTGCTGCTGCCGGACCGAGCCGGGCCCGGTCCGGGGTGAGCTGAGCGCGCGCCTGGCGGGCTTATCGGGGCCCAGTCCGCCTGGTTATGTGCAGGGCGGAGGGTCTGTTGGATCGCGTGCTGCAGGTGAACAGGCGTAACTGACGAGCTTGTCGGGGCTCCAATCCGCCTGGTTAGGTACAGGGCGGAGAGCCTGTTCGACCGCATGATGCATGCCGGATAGGCGTAATTGATCGGCTTGTCAGAACCCTCGGCCCGGCTGGTTGCGCGCAAGGCGGAACGTCGGATCGACCGTCTGCCGCATGTCGAAATGCACGCAGGTTACTTTGCGGTGTCAGCGAGTCCTTCGACTTCGACGAGCAGCTTGCCGTCTTCGGCGATGCGTGCCTGATTGAGCACATCGGAGAGCTCGTTGCGCAGGAGCTGGTCGACATAGGGCGCTGCGGCCTCGGAGATGGCTGTGGTTGCCGTTTTATACATAATCGAGGGAGTGTGGTCCACAACGTAATGGACGACGTGCTCCTCGGTGTATATCGGCGCTTCGATGGTGGTGGGACGGCTTGTTTCCACGCCGCCCTCCGCATCGCAGCTGACGTCAACGATCATGGAGCCGGGCTTCATGCGCGCCACGTCCTCGCGCGATAGGATGTGGTCCTGTCGGTCGAGATCCCACAGCACGCAGTTGACCACGACATCGTATTGATCGAGCTCGTCGCGCAGGAGCTGCTCGGTGGTCCTGCGATAGATGGTGACATGGGCGCCGAGACCCTGCAGGACCCTGACCGCTCCGACGGCGGTTTCGCCTCGCCCGATGACGGCCACGTTGGTTTCATAGGGCATCTTTCCGTAGCGGAGATAGGCGTGCAGCACCGCCGATTCACCGGCAAGCTGGTTGTTGCGCCAAAAGATATGCCGACCGTCCTCGTGCATATGCTCCCATGCGTAGGCGGTGAGCTTGCGGTCGATGAGCGTCAGCGCGATCTCAGGGTTCTCTTCAGCATGTACCCAGCCGAAAATGGTCGTGCGAGGCGCCAGGGTGTGCAGGTAGGGGGCGTCGCCGATCTTCGGCTCGACGATGGTGGGGCAGCTCAGTACCTGGTCCTGTGGGGCCATGCGCGCGCCGACCTTGCGGTAAGCGTCGTCGGATATGCCGAGTACGCGTCCGTAGCCGAGCTCGAACACGCAGTTCTCGGGATGGGAAAGCTCGGCCACCTGCTGCGGCAACAGGGCGCGACGATGCTCATGCTCCTTGGGAGAAATGGGAAATCCGATGCACATGTTGAGTCCTTTCTAGGCGGAAAGGAACCCGAATGCCGCTTCGGCGTATGCGAACATGCGCCTCGGCAAGAGCCGGCGACGGCACGTGCAGATTGATGGTTTCCTTTCGACTGCGGATACCCATAACCATACCCGCCCGGCAAAATTGATGGACAGATGGCACATTATCCAGACCCGAAGCGTCAAGTTTTGCTCGGTTATACATAGCTGAATATGACGAATGTCCACGTATCATGGCGAATGAGGCGCCCAAATGCGGATGGCCCGGGCCGCAGTTGGATTGCGGTCCGGGCCATGGATGCGCGCGCGGTCCGGTTGGAGCCGCGCGGCGCGCGTGTCGAGGAGCTGGCGCGCGCCATCGATGCGGCGGTTGCTGCCGAGGCGGGACGCTAGCGCCGGTGCCGGGGCACGGCGGCGTGTTCCGCTTGAGCGCGAGTTCTAGAGGTGATAGAGCTCGCTGAATTTCTTTTCCAAGTAGGCGCAATAGAACGAGGCGTCGAACGGCGCACCGCAGGCGGACTCGATCAGCTCGGGGGCGTCCTTGCCGCGACCCCAGCGCCAGATGCGATCCTGCAGCCAGCTGCGCGCCGGCGTGAGGTTGCCGCTGCGGCAGGCGCTGTCGAGGTCGATACCGTCGCGTTCCATGGCGGGCACGAACTGCGCGTCATAGGCGCTGCCCAAGGCGTAGGTGGGGAAGTAGCCGAAGCTGCCGCCGCTCCAGTGCGTATCCTGCAGGCAGCCCATGGTGTCGTTGGGCACCGCGATGCCCAGATACTTCTGCATGAGCTCGTTCCACAGGCGCGGTACGTCCTTGGCGCTCGCCTCGCCGGCAAACAGCAGGCGCTCAAGCTCGTAGCGAACCATGATGTGGAGGGGGTAGGTGAGCTCGTCGGCCTCGGTGCGGATGAGGGATGGCTGGGCGATGTTGACGGCGCGGTACAGGGAGTCCTCGTCCACGGACCCGTAGATCTCGGGCACGTGGCGGCGCAGCAGGGCGAGCAGCGGTGTCATGAACGCGCGGCTGCGGCCGACGGTGTTCTCGAAGAAGCGGCTCTGGCTCTCGTGGATGCCCATGGAGGTGCCGCCCTCCAGGCAGGTGAACGCGTAGGCGGGGTCAACGCCGAGCTCGTAGGCAGCGTGGCCCGCCTCGTGGATGATGGAGTAGACGTTGGACATGAGGTTGTCCTCGTAGATGTGGGTTGCCACGCGCGCATCGCCGGTGGAGAAGCCCTCGGAGAAGGGGTGCTCGGTGAAGGCAAGGCAGGTGTCGGCGCGGTCGAGCCCGACGAGGTCCATGAGGTCGAACGACAGGGCGCGCTGCACGGCCTCGGGGACGGGGGTTGCGAGGTAGGGTGCTGTGGGCTGCTCGCCGCGCTCGGAGATGGCGTGCACGAGCGGCACGACGGTGTCTTTGACCTGGCTGAAGAAGCGGTCGAAGGCGGTGTGATCCATGCCGCGCTCATATTGGTCGAGCCAGACATCGTAGGGGTCTTTGGCCGGGTTGAGGTAGGAGGCGTGGCGCTTGAGGGTCTCGACGATGCGGTCCACGTAGGGCTCGAAGCTCTTCCAGTCGTTGGCGCTTTTTGCCTTATGCCACACGGCGTCCGCCTCGCATGTGAGGCGCGTCCAAGCGGCCGCCTCGTCTGCGGGGATGACCATGGCCTCGCGCTGGTCGCGCGCAAGGGTGCTCACCTCGGCGATCAGCTGCGGGTCGGTGCAGGTGCCTGCGGAGATGTCCTGCTCAAGGGTGCGCACGAGGTCTTGCGCCTCCTGGCTGCAGAGCAGCTCGTGGTGTTCGGTGGTGAGCGCGGCCAGGGCTTCGCCACGTGCGGCCGCACCATGTTCGGGGGCGATGGTCGCCCCGTCGAACTCGGTGATTTTCATGAGGTAGCTGCGGGTCCACAGGTTGCGCTCGAGCGTGCGGAGCTGCTCGATGTGCTCGCTGCTGGTGGGCTGTGCCATATGTCCTCCTTGCGGATCGGGTCTGTGCATGGTCACAGTGTACCCTGTGGCGAACCCGAGCTTGAAGGTGGGTGAGGGCAAGGATGCTTATCGCCGCTTGTCGGTTCGCTTGATGAAGTTGGTGCAAAAGTCGATCTCAATCTGAGGGCGCTGTTCCTTGGAGAGGTTGGCGCTGCGGCAAGGAGGGTGCGAGTGGAGTGACCGCTGGAAGAGGTACCGGCAGTGCGGAGGCGATGGCGGGCCTCCGTGGCTGGAGCATGCCTCAAGAGCGGGCCTGCCTGCCGCTCGCCAGGCGAGTTAGCAGGATAAATGCGAAAACTGCCGCAGGCGGTGACGGCTTTTGCTATTGAGAATGTGCTGAAGCTCGCGCAGGATTGACGGTATGGAGCGGAAGAAGGGAGGCGCCGATGGTCGATTTGACGAGTAGGCAGCGCGAGCTGCTGAGCGCTTTGTGCCGCCGCAGGACGTATATGACAACAAAAGAGCTCTCGGATGTTGTCGGCGTCTCCGTGCGCACGGTGAGAAGCGATTTGAGAGTCATCACCGCATTCGTACAGTCGATCGATGCGGTTCTTGAGCGCTCGGCAGGGAAAGGGGTTCGACTGTCGTGCGACGCGGCTGTTCGTGAAAGGATTGCGGGCCTAGTTTCGTCTGCAACGCTTCAATCTGTTCTCAGCATTCAGGAATGCGGAATCGTGGCAGAGATGCTTCTGATGATGCGCCAGACGGTGACCTTTCAGGAAATTGCGGATGTGTGTCGCGTGAGCAGACAGACCATTCGGGCGCATTTCGGTGCGGTGGAACGCTTTTTTGAGAAGCAATCGGTTTCGGTGGTGCGCAGCCAAGGTGTTGGCTTGCAGCTATTCGGGAACGAGCTCGATATACGCCGCTGTTTTCTTGGCGTCGCTTCTGATACGGGCGCTGCGCCAACCGCTTTTCAGGTGGTGCGTCACGTACTTACGGCAGATGAAAAACGCTTCGTAGAAGAGACGGTTTCTCTCATGGAGAGCGCGGGTCAAATTCCGGGCTGCGATGACGGCTTGCTGTCGGCGTGCGTTGCGCTTTCATATGTGCGCTCGAAGGCCGGGTGTGTGCTGAAAAACGGGTCTTTTGTCGCCGAGCGGGCTCAGATACTCCCTGATCCGGGAAAAGAAGGGTCGCGATTTGATGCGCTTGATCGATTGCTGAAAGGCAGGATTGACTGTAAGGGTGAGCGCGAGTTTCTCGTGGCCGTGGCGCTTTCGCGTCGTGCTGGCGGGACGGCATTGTCCGAGCTGGGTGCCGATGATGCGGCCACGCAAATATCTCAACGCCTCATAAGGGAACTCTGCGCACTACATAATGGAGAAATAGAACCGACACAGAACCTTGTTGACGGGCTGACCGCTCATTTGCGTGCGGCGATCTGGCGTGTACGCAATGGCAACCAAATCCAGAGTGAGACATCCGTGCAGGTTGCCGCATCAATTCCGTTGCTGTATGACTTTACGCGGGCGCAGATGGGGTGCGTGGAGCGTGAGTGGGGCATTTGCTTCAACGAGAGCGAAGTGGCCTACATAGCGATGTATCTCGATACGATTTGGGAAACGGGGGCACAGGGCGCAGCGAAGCTCAGCGTGCTTTTCGTTTGTGCATTTGGTCTGGCATCAAGTTCAATGCTGATGATGCGCCTGTCTCAGATGCTGGCAGATTGTCACCTGTTGGGCCCCATGTCTCCCGATGATGCGCGGATGAAGATGGGCCAAACCGAGGTTGATCTCATCATTTCAACAACCCCGTTGGAGTTCGAGTCTGTCCCTGTTTTGGTGGTTGATCCCCTGTTGAGCCAGGCGGCTTTGGATGAGGTCCGTCGCGCTCTCGTACGCGCCGCATATGCGAAGATGTGCGCGTATTTCCTGCATGCCTATGCATGCAGCCCCGTATCCACTGCAGAACCAATTCGGATTGGAGACCTGGTGAGGCGGGCGGACGTGCAGGTTGGTGTTCGGTGCACGGACTGGCGCTCGGCCATTCGCGTGGCGGCCTGGCCCCTGCTCGAACGAGGCGCGATCGAGGATAGATACGTCGACAGAATGGTGCGGGCTGTTGAGGATTTTGGACCTTACATGGTTCTAACCCCCAGTTGTGCATACGTTCATGCGGGGATAAACGATGGGGTTCGGGAGGACTGCGTTGCGATATGTGTGTTGAGCCGCGCGATCCCATTCGGCGCTGCGGGCGAAAAGCCTGTTCGAGTGATTGTTGTGCTGGGGGTTCGCGATAAAAAACGAAGCGTCCTGCTGGACATTGCGCCCATTCTCGAGCGCGCGGAAAACATGCGCGTGCTTGAGAGTGGGGATGTCGATATATCTGACGTACTGGAACTGCGTTGATGAGAGGAGGGGAAATGGAAGAAGTCATTGCACGGGGGAACATCTCTTTGCACAGGAGGGCTGGAAGCTGGGAGGAAGCAATCAGGGTGGCAGCTGCTCCGCTTGAGGAGTGCGGGTCCATTGAGGCGTCGTATACGAATCGAATGATTGAGAGCGTCAAGAGGTTGGGGCCGTATATGGTCATCATGCCTGGATTGGCTCTAGCGCACGCGGCGCCTGGTGCGGATGTGCGCGTGAGCGATCTGTCGATTGCGGTATTCGATGCCGATGTGCGGTTTCACTGCGACAACGACCCCGTCCGAATCGTCATGTGCTTGGCTTGCACCGATCGTGAGGCCCATCTAGCACGGCTTCAGAGGATGGCGGAGAAGCTCATGGATACGGCGTTTGTTGATCGGATGCGTGCGTGCGAATCGGCGGATGAGCTTTACAGCCTTTTGAACGAATGAGGTGCCGGAGCGGGAAAGATCCTGCATGTGATTGGTCGCGTAGGGCCTTGGCGTGCGGATTGAAGTAATTGATTGGAGAAACATGAGAGTCCCGAAAATTCAAACAGTATGCGGTTTTGGGTGTGGGTCCTCGCTGATGCTGAGGTGTGCAATCGAGAAGATCGCTCGGGCGCACGGGGTGGAGATCGAGGCTTTTTGCGGGGATGTGGCGTCGTGCTGCGCCAATGACTGCGACGTGATTTTCATATCACGTGAGCTGGGGGAGCGAATTGCCGATCGAGCGCGCGTGCCCGTGGTCGAACTTGACAACTTCATGGACAAAGCCGAGGTTGAGCGGAAAACCATGGCGTATTTGAATTCGCTGTCATAAGGGGTGAGCGTATATGGATGCGGTGCTCAATTTCATCATTAACGAAGTTTTCGGACAGGGCGCGATTTTCCTGGCGCTGATTGCATGCGTTGGGTTGATTCTTCAGAAGCGGCCGTTTTCGGACATCGTGCGCGGAACCATCATGACGGCGGTCGGTTTCTTTGTGCTGTCTACGGGCACGGGGCTGATTACGGGCAATTCAATTGACGGCATTTCTGCGGCTTTTAACGCGGTGATGCCCCAGGCGGTTGCATCGAAGACTGTCGATATCGGTGCGGATTTCGGAACGGAAATCGGCATCGTGATGCTTGTGGCCTTTGCGATCAATATCGTTGTGGCGCGCTTCACGAAGTGGAAGTCCATTTTCCTGACGGGCCACATGCTGTATTGGTTCCCCTTCGTCTTCATCGCCGCTGGTGTGGACGCAGGGCTTACGGGCGGGAAGCTCATCGTGTTGGCCGCGGTGTTTACCGCCCTGTACATGGTGGTGTCTCCGAATATCATGAGGCCGTTTGTTCGGAAGGTGACCGGTGATGATTCTTTTACCATCGGGCATCCGACGACCTGCCTATCGGTGATTTCCGGATTGCTGGGTAAGCTGCTTGGAGATGCATCTCACTCGACTGAAGACCTGAAGTTTCCGAAGTCGCTCGGATTCTTCCGCGAGATTGCGATTACCGGATCATTCGCCATCGCGATTACCTACGTTGTCATGTATTTCATCCTCGTTTCAATGGGTCAGGATCCTGCAGTGGTGTGGGGCTATGCGGAGGGCAGCACCGGGGTGTTCACGTATGTGTTTACCCATGCAATCTATTTCGGTGTGGGCATTACCATCATGTTGCAGGGCGTGCGCATGCTGATTGCCGAGATCGTGCCGGCGTTCCAGGGCATTGCCGAGAAGCTGGTGCCGGATGCCATTCCGGCGCTCGATGTGCCTGTTATTTTCCCGTATGCTCCCAACGCTTTGCTCATCGGTTTTATGGTCGCCATGGTCACTTCGATTGCGACGATCCTCATTACCGGCTCCATGGGGCTGTTTCCGACGGTCGTAATCCCTCTGGTGTCCACATGCTTTTTTGAGATTGGATGTGCAGCGATTGTCGGTAATGCAACCGGCGGCGTGCGCGGTGCTGTGATTGGGTCTGCAGTGAGTGGCGTGCTGGCAGTTCTGCTTGTGGGTTTCGGAGCCTACTTCTTCAACAACACGATTCAGCAGTGGATGCTGGTGTACGGAGGCCAGGACTTCGACTTGTGGGGCATGCTCTGTGGAGCCGTGGCGCGATTGTTGGCGTAAGTTCGTCGCCCGGCGTCTAGGGCAGTTTGAGGCGGTGTGCGTTCAGTTTCAGAGGCGCGCGCCGCCTTCTGCTCAAGGAGGGCGTTTGTGCGGACTGGCGTTGCCGCTGCTGCAATGTTAATGGAATGGGAGGTCGCTTATGGCATTTCAGTATTTTGATATCGTAGGGCGTGTGCTTACCGCAGTTGAAGAGGCAGAGCAAGAGGCGATGGAGCGCAGCGTGGAGCTGCTGCGCGCGTGCGTTTTGGACAAACATGCTATTTGGGTGTTTGGAGCGAGCCATGCTGGCATCATGACCGAGGAACTGTTCTATCGCGCGGGCGGTCTCATGCTGGTAAACCCGATATTTGGTCGCGAGCTCATGCTTGATACCGAGCCGGCAACACATACCAGCTCAATGGAGCGCCTGGTTGGTTATGGGACGCAGCTGGCGAAAGACAAGGCCGAATTTGGTCCTGGTGACGTGCTTATAGCCCACTCTGTTTCCGGTCGTAATCCGGTGACGGTCGAGGTTGCAATGGAGGCGAAGCGCGCAGGAGCGGCGGTGATCGCGCTGACGAATGTGGCGTACTCGCAGTCAGTTCTCTCGCGGCATCCTTCCGGGAAGCGACTCTACGAGGTTGCTGACATTGTTCTCGACAATCATGGTGAAGTTGGCGATGCGGCGGTTCCGATCGTCGGGGTTGATCAGAAAGTGGGCCCGACTTCGACCGTGGTTGGCGCGGCGATTCTCAACGCCATCATCGCTGAGCTGGTACAAAGGCTGGTGAAAGGCGGTATGGATTGTCCGCCGGTATTCTATAGCGCCAATCTTGACGGTGGAGACGAGCTCAATCGCTCGCTGGCGTTAGAGTACGCCGACTGCATTCACTATCGACTCTAGGCACTTGGCGCCAAGACGTTGTTTGCATCGCGATAATGGCAAATAGGGAGGGAGTCGCCAGGCTGTGAGGTGTCGAGACTCATAGCGAGGAGAGAGGCCCTCCCATGACCCAACATCCTAACGTAGGTCCCATCCCGAAGAGGTGGGGCTCTTAGCCGGCTGGTAGAATTGACTTGTTTCCGGGTCGTTGAAGAGGGCTGCCATGGCAGAGAACGAGTTGCTCAAAGAGATACAGGCTGGGGAGTCCAAGACCCTCGAGTTCAAGGAGACCTTGCCTCCGAAGACGGAGCGCTGGGTGAAGACGGTCGTTGCCTTCTCCAACTCGGCGGGCGGCAAGCTCGTGGTGGGTGTGCGCGACAGCGGCGGCGTGGTCGGCGTGGACGACGCGCGCCGCATCGCCGACGCCGCCGCAAACGCCATCGACGACCTCTGCGAGCCCCAGGTTGCGCCGCGCATCCGCGTGGAGGAAATCGACGGCAGGGACGTCGTGATGATCGAGGTGCAGCCCGGTACCGCGACGCCTTACTACCTGAAAGAGCGGAACCTCGAGCGAGCCGCATACATCCGTGTGGGGGCGACGACGAGGCTCGCCGACGAGATGGCGCTCAGGGAGCTCTCCCTTCGCGGGTCCTCTCAGAGCTACGACGAGCAGCCCCGCCTCGACGCCGCCTTTGACGAAAAGGCGGCGCAGGGGCTCTGCGACGAGATGAACCGCCGCCGCGGGGACGCCGAGCGCGGCGGCGAGGTGACGCTGCGGAACCTCGAGAACTGGGGGCTTGTTAGGAGGGTCGACGGAGAGTGCGTGCCCACGCGGGCGCTGCTCCTGCTCACGAGTAACCCCTACCGCTTTGCCCGTATCCAGTGCGGCCAGTTCAAGGGGACCACCCGCGCGGTCTTCCTCGACCGCCGTGAGTACGCGGGACCGCTCTATGAGCAGGTGGACGCGGCGGAGGACTTCGTGCTGCGCAACATCAGGCTCGGTGCGCGCATCGAGGGGCTCTACCGCGAGGACTACTATGAACTTCCGCTCGAGGCCATCCGGGAGGCCATTGTGAACGCCGTCGTTCACCGCGACCTCCAGGCGAACTCCTGCGTGCAGGTGGCCCTCTACGACGACCGCCTCGAGGTGACCTCCCCGGGCGCGCTTTTCGGCGGCATCACCATCGAGCAAGCCCTTGACGGGGCGACGGCGCTGCGCAACCCCAAGATCGCCGAGGCATTCATGCAGATGGATATGTTCGAGAGCTGGGGAACCGGGCTCAGGCGCATCCGCGATGCTTGCGCCGCGGCTGGTCTCCCTGAGCCCGAATTCCGGGAGATCGACAACATGTTCCGCGTGAACATCTTCCGCCCGCGGCTGGAGATTCCCGAGGCCGAGCGCCACGGCGTGGCTCCCGGGCGCGACTTCCTTTCGCACGGGAAGCCCGTTCTCGTCCCCCTCGAGGTTTTCTCGCAGCTTAGCGATAACGAGAAGGAGGCGGTCAAAATCGCCGCTGAGGTCGGAAGGGTTAACACGGCGATGCTGTTCGAGCGCGCGGGCATTCCGAAAAGGAGTGCGGCGCGCGTTTTGCGAGGGCTTTCGGAGCGCGGTGTGCTCATCTGGCACGGAACGAGCAAAACGGATCCGTCGCAGTATTACGATTTTGGAGTCGAGGCATAGCAGCTCCGCCAGACTCTGCCAGGCTCTGCCAAGCTCCGCCAGACTGGGCCAAAGCCGCCTGGATTCCCGGAGCGGGACCATGCGCCTCATGGTCCCGCCGTCCTTCTCGCCGGCACCTCACGCCTGCACGCCGACGCGATGTGGTAGCGCAGCCGGGCGGGCTGCACCTGCGTTCCTGCGCACCGGCGAGGCCCTGCGTGCGGCCGCCGTTAAGCGTGCTCATCCTGCTTGCCAGGCAGCCACAGTTGCCCTGGTGAGCCGTTTATCCATGGCGCGTCCTTCCTTTTCAGTCGCTTGCCGCCGCTTGTCGGTTCGCTTGATGAAGTTGGTGCAGCAGGCGATCTGCAAGTGGGGACATGAGTATTGCCCCGCTTGTGTAGCTGATGCGCGGCCGTGACGGCAGGTGCCGCGCTACCTCAGACCGGCGACGGGTCCGCGGCGGCTGTGGCGGCCGCGGTGTGCGCGGGTGCTACGGCGCTCGCTGCGGGTGCGGCTCGTCGGCGCGGGAGGTCGTAGCTGCTCTCTATGCTGCTCATCTGTGGTATCATGCTGCCCAATGCGTTGACGGAGAGGTTGGGCTTCATCCGTTGCGGCACAGAGAGGGTGGGTCACCGGCTGTAAGCCCGCCTGCGGCAACGAAGCCCGAGTTCACTCCCGAGCAGCAACCTGAACGGCTTGCCGCGCCTGCGGCGGCTGAGTAGGGAAGCCGCAGGCCCGAGCGAGAACGGGCGCAAAGAGGGCATGCCGGGACGAACAGCCGGCAGCCAACCCAAGGTGGTACCGCGGAATCTTCCGTCCTTGGGATGACGTGCAGAAGCGCGCTTCATCCCAAGGACGGTTTTTTATTGAGAGGAGTTTGCAGATGGGCTTGATCGACGAACTTGAGCAGCTCGAGGCAAAGGCGAGGGAGATGATTGAGGGCGCCGAGACCGCCGAGAAGCTCGAGGCGGCGCGCGTGGCGCTCATGGGGCGCAAGGGCGAGATCACCGGCCTCATGCGTATGATGGGCAAGATCGACCCGGCGGAGCGCCCGGTACTCGGCAAGCGCGCCAACGAGATGCGCCGCATGGCCGAGACGCTGCTCGCCGACCGCATGGAGCAGCTGAAGCGCGCCGCGGTGCGCGAGCTCATGGCAACCGAGGCGGTGGACATCACCCTGCCCGGCGCCCGTCCCAAGCTCGGACACGCGCACCTCATCAACCAGATTATCGAGGAGATCGAGGATGTATTCTGCGGCATCGGCTACACGGTGGAAACCGGTCCGCAGGTTGAGAGCAGTTGGTACAACTTCACGGCGCTGAATGCCCCGCTCGACCATCCGAGCCGCTCGGCGCGCGACACCTTCTACGTGCACGACAACGCCCCGGGCACCGCGGCGCATCCCGAGGACCATGCGCACGGCGAGTCCGACGTGCTGTTGCGCACCCAGACCTCCGGCGTGCAGATCCACACCATGGAGACCCAGCAGCCGCCCATCTACATGATCGCCCCGGGCCGCGTGTACCGCCCCGACACGGCCGACGCCAGCCATCTGCCGCAGTTCCATCAGGTGGAGGGCCTGGTCGTCGACAAGGGCATCACCTTCGGCGATCTCAAGGGCACGCTCGACCATTTCGTGAAGTGCATGTTCGGCACCGATCGCGCCACGCGCTACCGCCCGCACTTCTTCCCGTTCACCGAGCCGTCCTGCGAGGTGGATGTGAGCTGCGGCGTGTGCGGCGGCGAAGGTTGCCCCTTCTGCAAGCATTCGGGTTGGATCGAGATTCTGGGTGCCGGCATGGTCGATCCGAACGTGCTGGTGAACTGCGGTATCGACCCCGACGTCTACTCCGGCTTCGCCTTCGGCGCCGGCGTGGAGCGCATCGCGGCGCTTCGTTACGACCTGCCCGACCTGCGCACGCTCGTCACGGGGGACATGCGGTTCCTGGAGCAGTTCTAGGTTTCCCGGCCCGGGCGGACCTGCCGGGCAGGGCGGCATCTGCCGGGTGCCGCGCCTTGGCGCTCGGTTGGCTGGTGCCGCCCGCGAGGTGGGCCCTTGTTCGTTCGGGTCGGCCTGCGGCACCGGGAGCATCGGTGTTCTCGGCTGGCTGATGCGCGGAAGGTGCTCGCCCGCCCTGGTTGGGGAGGACGAGCGGCCCGTGCCGAACCGGTTGCGAGGCGCGGCGCCTCCATCGCAAACGAAACGACCCCGTCCCCAAACTGTGCGAGGCGCGGCGCTTCCGTCGCATACGGATTGACCCCGTCCCCAAACTGCACGTCCCCAAATTGCATGTAAGGAGTATTGAGAAGATGAAGGTTTCTTACGACTGGCTATCCAGCATGGTCGAGCTGCCGGAGGACCCGTCCGAGCTCGTCCGTGAGTTCATCCGCACCGGCACCGAGGTCGAGGCGGTCGAGACCGTGGGTGAGGCGTTCGACCGGGTGGTCACCGCCCAGGTGCTCACCAAGGAGAAGCATCCGGATTCCGACCACATGTGGGTGTGCTCGGTGGATGTTGGCAGCCACAACGTCAACGCCGCTGGCGAGCCCGAGCCGCTGCAGATCGTGTGCGGCGCGCAGAACTTCGAGGCCGGCGACCACATCGTGACCGCGCTGGTGGGCGCGGAGCTGCCCGGCGGGGTGAAGATCAAGAAAAGCAAGCTGCGCGGCGTGGCGTCGTGCGGCATGAACTGCTCTCAGCGCGAGCTGGGGCTCTCCGGCGATCACGAGGGCATCTGGATCCTGCCCGCCGACGCGCCGGTGGGCCTGCCTCTCGCGCAGTACCTGGGCACCTCAGACACCGTGCTCGATTGCGAGATCACGCCGAACCGCCCGGACTGCCTGTCCATGATCGGCATGGCCCGCGAGGTGGGCGCCATCTTCGACCGCGACATCCACGTGGAGCTGCCTGCTGTCAAGGCGGAGGCCGGTGCTGGCGCCGCGGACAGCGTCTCGGTCGAGCTGCTCGACGAGGGCCTGTGCGACCGCTACGTTGCCCGCGTGGTGCGCGGCGTGAAGGTGGGTCCGTCGCCCGAGTGGCTCGTGCAGCGCCTGGGCGCCTGCGGTATCCGTACGCACAACAACGTGGTGGACATCACCAACTACGTGATGATGCTCACCGGTCAGCCCCTGCACGCGTTCGACCTGGCGGCGTTCGAGGAGCGCGACGGCCGCCGCAGCGTGGTGGTGCGCGCGGCGCACGAGGGCGAGCGTTTTCGCACGCTCGACGATGTGGAGCGCACGCTGTCGGCCGGCATGGGGCTCATCGCCACGGGCGAGGGCGGCGCGACCCCGGTAGCGCTCGCCGGCGTCATGGGCGGCATGGCTTCCGAGGTGACCGATGATACGGTGGATGTGCTGGTGGAGAGCGCCTGCTTCAACGCCGGGCGCACCTCGCACACGAGCCGCGACTTGGCGCTGATCTCGGACGCCTCCATCCGCTTCGAGCGCCAGGTGGACGAGACGGGCTGCGCCGACGTGGCCGATATCGCCTGCGCACTGATCGAGGAGCTCGCGGGCGGCTCGGTTGCGCCGGGCTGCGTGGACGTCTACCCCGCGCCGCGTACGGTCGCGCCGGTGGAGCTGCGCCTGTCCCGCGTACACGCCCTGTGCGGCGCCCCGATCGAGCCGGCGTTCATCGAGCGCGCCCTCGGCCGCCTGGGCTGCACCCTTACGGCGTCCGGCGCGGGCGAGGAGCTGGTGTACACCGTGACCCCGCCGACCTTCCGCCCCGATCTCCCGCGCGAGATCGACCTGATCGAGGAGATCTTGCGCCTGTGGGGCATGGGGCGCGTGGAGGCCAGCATTCCGGCGGCCCGCAACCATATCGGCGGCCTCACGCGCGAGCAGCGCCTGACGCGCAAGGTGGGCCAGGTGCTGCGCGCCTGCGGCCTCAACGAAACGATGAACTTCTCCTTTGCCGCCCCGGGCGACCTGGAGCGCATCGGCATGACGGAGGAGGGCCGCGGCTGTGCTGTGCAGCTCATGAACCCGTTGGTGGCCGAGCAGACCGAGATGCGCCGCTCGCTGCTCCCGGGCCTTCTGCAGTCGGTTGAGTTCAACATCACGCACAGCACCGCCAACGTGCAGCTCTACGAGATCGGCACGCTGTTCATGGGCCGCGAGAACGCGAGCGCGCCGAAGGAGCGCGAGGCTGTGGCGGGCGTCATGTCGGGCGCGATGGGCGAGGTGACGTGGAACCGCAAGCCCATGCCGCTGCGCTTCTTCGACGGCAAGGGCGTGGTAGAGGAACTGCTCGACCAGCTGCGCATCCCCAAGGTTCGTTTCCGCCCTGCCGACGGCGAGTCCTATGCATTCCTGCAGCCCGGCCGCGGGGCCGAGGTTCTCTCGGGCGGCGCGGTGCTCGGCTGGGTGGGCGAGATCCATCCGGACGCGCGCGACGCGTACGGCATCGATATCCCCGTCGTGGCATTCGAGCTCAGCCTCGACGCACTACTGCGCGCCGCGGGTAACCAGGAGGCCTACCGGGAGTTCTCACAGTTCCCGAGCGTCGAACACGACCTGGCGATCGTGGTTGATGACGACGTGACCTGCGAGGACCTGGAGCGCCGCCTGCGCTCGGCGGGCGGCAAGCTGCTGGCGGGCGTGCGCCTGTTCGACGTGTACCGCGACCCGGTGCGCGTGGGGCCGCATAAGAAGTCCATGGCGTTCGCCCTGACCTATCGGGCCGAGGACCACACGCTGACCTCCGAGGAGGTTGAGCGCGCGCACGAGAAGCTCGTGACCAAGGTGTGCAAGGCCACCGGCGGCGAGGTGCGCAGCTAGGGCGTGAGCTTCGGCAGGGGAGTCCGGGCGGCGCCGGTGCCGGGGGCCTTGGCTGGGAACGCCCCGCGATGACGGGGCGGGGTGCGGCGTGACACGGCGTGACGGATGGGGCGTGCCTCATCGCGCCATGCTGCGCCGCCCGGTTGGTTGCCCTGTGGTAGCGCGGGGCGCGGTGGGCGCCGCCGGGTGCTCTCGCGCCGCCGGCGCGCCAACCGCCCGCACCGCCCGCCGGCGGTTGGCCTTTTTCCTCTGCGGCGTATACTGGGAAAGCCTGCGCTTCGGCGCGGGCTTTCTTGCGTTGAAGGGATGTGCTATGCCCAGCTGGAATATACATATCGCGCAAACCGAGTGTCTGCTGTCCCGCGCCGGCGCCGTGGCGCATGTTGTGAGAGATTGCAACGTCTTTTTGTTCGGCAACCTGGTGCCCGACATCTACGTGTGCTACATGGTGCCCGACCTGCCGCGCCGCATTCGCTATACCGAAACGCATTTTGCCGACCCGGGCCATATGCCGCGACCGCGTGCCCACGAGTTTTGGGATGGGTATGTGGCACCGCTGCTGGGGCGTGTGGCGCCGGCGGGCCGGCGGGCGGCGGGATCGCCTGAGCCCCTGCAGACGGCCCTTGACCTGGCGCTGGGCGCATGGGCGCATCTGCTGGCCGACAACATATGGAACGCCCACTCCTATGAGGTGCTTGAGCGCATGGGAGAGAAGCCGAGCGACGGGTTCCGCATCAAGAAGCAGGCCGATTTCGACTGGTTCGGCAAGACGCTGCCCATCTCGGCGGTGCCGGTGGCAACGGATGAGCTGTATAGGGCGGCTGCGGAGTTTGGCCAGTATGCCATCGACCGACAGGCGGTGGACGAAACGGTCGCGGTGGCGGAGCGGATCGTGCGCGAGAATCCCGGCGTGCCGGGTCATCCGCCGTATCGGCTGTTGAGCGACGAGTTCTTCGAGCGGGTGTTCACCGAGGTTATCGAGGAGACGAACCGGCAACTGGACGAGCTGCTGGGATAGGCTCGTCCAAGCGACAAGCGACAGGCGACAGGCGACAGGCGACAGGCGACAGGCTGTCTCTTATACACATCTGACGCTGCCGACGATACTCCTTGTGTAG
>CABRIF010000046.1 GCA_902470925.1 uncultured Collinsella sp.
GGCTCGGAGATGTGTATAAGAGACAGCATCTATTCTTCATATTTTGAGCACATTCAGTGCTAGTCTGTACAGAGCACATGTCGCATTTGGCTCAAAGGAAGGCTCATGAACGAAACCACCGTCCATCGCGCAAACGACGTTCTCGAGATTCGCAACCCCATTATCTTTCATGCCATTTTGGTTTTCATGGGCCTATGCCTCGCTGCGGCAGCCTCACTCGCCATCTTCGCCCCGCTTCCCTACGCTGAAAACCCACTCGTCATGCGCATAGGGATGGGCTACTGCGGCCTTCCAATTTCACTGGCTCTGATCTATATGAATGCTCGTAAAATCCTCTTCAGGCGCAACGCTGTTCGCATTGATCTAGATGGCACCACCGACAACTCGACCGCCCTGTCTTCAGGCTTCACAGCTTGGGATGACATCGCCGAGGTGTTTCTCCTTCGGCTTAAAAACGATGACTACCTATGCGCGCTCCCCGTTGATTACGATGCCTGGTACCAGAGGTTGTCTAAACGACAGCAAAAACTGGCACAAGCCAATCTGGATGCTGGCTTTGCCCCCATTCGAATTCAATTCCGCAAGGTGAGCACGCGCGTTACATCAAAAGAAGGGGTTTCATTCGTTAAAAAACTCTTTCCGAAAAAGGTCACTCGCGTCCGCAAACCGCGCTACTAAACCCGTTGGAGCGCTCTGCATGAATCTTGTTTTCATTAAGATAGCATCGTTCATGGCTATCATCGCTGCAGGCATTGCCGCAGGAAGAAGCGGTAAGCTCGGGAAAGGAACAGGAGAAGCTCTCTCAAAAATCGTATTCAACGTTACCCTACCCGCTGCCATCGTTCACGCGTTCGGATCGGCCTCGTTTACATCGCAGATGTTCATTCTCGTGCCCATCGGGGTTTTATGCACGTTCGGTCCGTACCTTCTCACGTTTCTTTGTACCCGAACCTCACGGCGCGATGACCGCATTCTGTACCTATTAAACCTATGCGGCTTCAATATCGGATCTTTTGGCCTACCTTTTGTTCAAGCATTTTTCCCGCCGGCAACCGTTGTGGCCGCCTGCATGTTCGATGCTGGGAATGCCCTCATGATGACGGGAGGCACCTATGCGCTAACCTGCGCTATCGAACAGGAAGGCAGTATGAACCGCCCCGCTCTTATGGTCCTCAAGCGGCTTTTTACCTCAATCCCATTCGACTCATATGTTGTTCTAATCACCTTGGCCTTGCTCGGAATACAAACCCCACAGACGATTGTGCATTTTACGGAACCTATGGCGAACGCCAATAGCTTCCTCTCCATGTTCATGTTGGGTCTGATGGTCAACTTCTCGGTTGCCCACGAAAAGATCCATACGGTACTACGGCTACTCAGCGCCCGTGCTTTGGCAAGCACCATTATGAGCCTTCTGGCCTTCACCCTGCTGCCACTTGAATATGAAATAAGATGCATCATCGTACTTCTGCTTTGGGCGCCCATTGGGTCCATGGGACCGGTATTCACCTTGTGGGCTGGAGGAGATTACGGACTCGCGGGGCTAGCAAACACAGTGAGCATTCTCATGAGCATCCTGATTATGACCGCCCTCATTATTGCAACCGGCATGGTCCTATAATACGTGTGACGCGAACATTCGCGAAGTAAGAAGGGGCATCAATGGGAGTTTTCTCGTACTCCAACAGAATTCTTTGTTTCGGCGAATTGCTACTCCGCCTTTCACCGACGGGACACGAGCGGATTGAACAAACTGCCGATCTCCAAGTCTACTATGAAGGTGCCGAGGCGATGGTGGCTATCGACCTCTCGCATCAAGGAGAAAGTGTCGCCTATGCGAGCTGCGTCGCAGATAACCGCATCGGTGACCGCGGGCTGTCCGAGCTATTGGCCGCCGGCGTTGATGTGACGCGCGTCACCCGCATGCCCGGCAGAATGGGAATCCTCTACTTCGAACGTGGAGCCGGGGAACGGCGCTCCTCCGTCATATATGACCGCGACTACACTCCCATGTCTATGCTGAAACGTGACGACTTCGACTGGGACAGTCTCCTGAACGGTATCGACTCTTTCTACTTTACCGGAGTCCTTCCCGCCATTGGTCCTGAGCTTCGCGGGGCACTCGAAGATGCGCTCATGGCCTGTAAGGGGCGCGGCGTCAAAACATTTTGCGACCTGAACTACCGACCCCGTATGTGGAACCGCGCAATAGCCCATGAGACCTGGACGCGCCTTCTTCCATATATCGATGTCTGCATTGCTTCTGATCAAGATATCTGGAGTTTGTTCCCGCGTTCCGGCAACAACCCAGACCATACAACTACGTTTGACTTTGTTGAGTATTACGAAGGCGTCTCACGCGAACTGACGCAGTTGTATCACTGTGAAGCCGTTGCCATCCAAATCCGCTCGCTTGCCACAAGCGGCATTGGAAGTTGGCGCGGGCTACTTGTCCGCAATGGCGAAACAACGCTCTCGGCAACGCGCGAGGTTCTCAACGATGAACATTCGGGATGTGGTGACGCGTTTGCCGCCGGCGTCATTCATGGCATACGCAACAACTGGGGCTCTTCTACCGTCATTAACTATGCCATGACCTCAAGCGCTTTGAAATCAACGATCCCCGGAAGCATCAATCGCCTGTCGAGCGAGGAGATTGTTGCGGCCGCTGGCGCACAACTCTCCATCGTCGATTATTAAAGCCGATCCTCATAGAGGGACTGCCGGTCCCGCTAATGATGCCTCGTGCGAAGACCTGACCGAGCGGCCGCAGTGCCGTTCATACGGTCGCCCATCAGAACTATCCCAAAAAGTTAGCTTGCTGTTAAATCGCAAGCCTCCGTTTGGGGACGGGGCCGTTTCGTTTACCTGCCGTTCACCGGCGGCAATGCGAAACGACCCCGTCCCCAGATTGCATGTCCCCCAAACTACTTGCTCCATTTATATAATCTAGATTATTATATTTACGATTATATATGACAGACGGGCAAAGGAGTCACATGTTCATCGGACGTTCTGAAGAGCTCTCTCTGCTCGAAGATGCGTATCTAAGCGCGCGAGCGCAGCTCGTATTCGTATACGGGCGCAGGCGTGTGGGAAAAACCGAACTTCTCAACGAATTCCGCAAAAACAAGCCGTGCGTATTTCTGGCTGCCAAAGAGTCCTCAGCCTCGGTTCAGCTCGCCTCCTTCTCGCAGCAGATGTTCGCCGCTGGTGCGCCAGCCGGAAATTACCTCGACTCATACCGCAGCTGGGATGACGCCCTTCAAGACATCGTTCAGCTGCCTTTTCCTGGGAAAAAACTTGTCATCATCGACGAGTTTCCCTATCTAGCACGTGCCGACAGTTCCCTTCCCTCCGTGCTCCAGCACGCGTGGGACCATGCACTCAGCAAGCACAACGTCATGCTCGTGCTTTGCGGCTCATCCATGAGCTTTATTGAAAAAGAAATCCTGAGCGAGAAAAACCCGCTCTACGGCCGCGCCACCGCCCTTATGAAGCTTCGACCGCTCCCCTATTGGGATGCAGCGCGCTTTTTCCCAGAGTATTCGCCGCAAGAACACGTCATAGCGCACGCAATTCTAGGCGGGATTCCGCACTACCTTCTGCAATTCGACCCCAATCGGAGCATTGAAGAGAACGTCAAAGCTTGTATCCTTCGCTCCGGCTCAGCGCTCTACAGCGAGCCAGAGTTTCTTATGCGGCAAGAGTTTCGGGAGACTGCCATTTACAACAGTATTGTCCAGGCAGTTGCCCTCGGAGCGACACAGCTCAATGAAATCTCGCAGAAGACCATGCTCGAGGCGTCAAGACTTAGTCCCTACCTGCGAAATCTCATCGAGGTTGGCATTTTAGAGCGAGAGTTTCCCGTCGGAATCGGTCTGCAGGAGCGCACAAAGGCAAGGCGTGGACTGTACCGCATATGCGACAATTTCTTTCGGTTTTGGTACGCGTTCGTGTTCTCAAACGCCTCCGCCCTCGATGCCCACGACACCGAAGGAGTTTGGCGAAACATCGTTTGTCCGGCACTCAACCACTTTGCAGCCGCACCGTTTGAGGACATTTGCAAAGCATGGCTCTGGCGCCAAAATGCGCAGGGAAAACTGCCGTTCTACTGCACCGAAATTGGACGATGGTGGAACGGGAGCGAGGTCGACGTTATGGCAATCGATGCAGGCATGCGCCATGCTCTCATCGGTGAATGCAAATTCAAAAACAGCCCCGTCGGTTTTGATGTGCTGAAAAAACTGCAGCAAAAGGACAACGATCTCAAGCCCCCAGTTGAAGGCTACTACCTGTTCTCCCGATCGGGCTTTACATCTGGGCTACGCGAGCAGGCATCGTCTTTGAGCGGCGTTCACCTCATTCCCTGCGACAGGCTCTACAAGCAGTAAGAACTCAGTTTGGGGACGGGGTCGTTTCGTTCGGTCAGTTTGGGGACGGGGTCGTTTCGTATACTTACCATCCACCAGTGGTGATACGAAACGACCCCGTCCCCAGATTGCATGGTCCCCAGACTGCGAGGAGCGGACCTGAGCCCGCCCTGCATCGGACCCGCGCTCCCGGGCATTCTCCCCACCCGAGCGCACGGCGTTTGCGCACACGCCCCCGCTTCGCCGCGACAGCGCCCATCGCGCGCACGAAACGTCCCCGTCCCCAGATCGCGTGTACGAAACGACCCCGTCCCCAAATTGAATTGCACAGATTGCAGTGCGGCTACCTGCTGCAGAGGCGCACCATGGTCGCTGTCATGCCTTCCGGCGTGTCCTGCGCCATAACGTCGGCACATGCGTCGTCGTCCATGAAGACGCCCATGAGCGCCTGCAGGACGGCGACCTGCCCGTCGGCATGCTGCAGCAGCCCCAGGTTCACGATGAGCTCAGCGGGCACCGGATCGCCCATGCCGGCCATCGCCTCGAACACGACCGGCTGCGCAGGCCTGATCACGGCGATGTAGGGCTTCTCCAGGTGCTCGGGGTCCGTGTGCGGGATGGCCACCTTGATGGCCTGGCACGCCAAGCCGGTGGGGTAGTTCTTCTCGCGCTCGGTAATCGCGTCGAGCCACGTATCCTTGATGTAGCCGCGCGCAGCCAGCTCCTCGCCCAGCTTCTCGAAGAACTCCGCCCGGTCGCCGGCCTCGAAATCGAGGAACACGAGCTCAGGCGTAAACAGATCGGTATCGACAGCAGACATATGCATCCCTTCTAATGAAAAATGGAACGTGCGCCAACGGAGCCAGTGCGTCACACCGCTAGAGCAGCGCACCGCCACGCCGACGGCACCAGCATGCAAACGGCATCGGACACCGGCTCGCCCCAGCACCACCGCACCCGGGCACCGGCTCGCCCCAGCACCACCACGCCCGGGCACCGGCGCCCCAGCCACGCCGCCGGCGCCCCAGCGGCTACGCCAGCGGCTCAGCTCCGTTGGCAAACACCGTGATGACATCCGCGAAATCGGCACGCAGACGCTCGTAGGCGGCGACGGTCATGTCGTGCCAGTACACCGCGGCGCCCGCATCAGCCCCGCGGCGCTCGTCGGCCAGGGCAAGCACGGCCTCGCCGGCGTATTTCACACCGTAAGTGTAGTAGTTGATCTTGCGAATACCAGCGTCGATGGCCCGACGATAGTCCTCGTTGGAAACGCCCGACCCACCGTGCATCACGAGCGGCACGTCCGCACGCTCGCGGATCTGGTCGAGCACGTCGAACGACAGGTGCGGCTCACCGCGATACAGGCCGTGAACCGTGCCGAACGAGCAGGCCAGGATATCCAGGCCGGTAGCCGCGATGAACTCGCGCGCCTGGTCGGGATCGGTGTAGGTGGCACCAGCACCGCCTTCAGGAGCGGCGGCGCCGTCGGACAGCACATCGCCCTCGCGCGCCCCCAGGCTGCCGAGCTCGCACTCCAAACCGCAGTCGAAGCCGGCACACATGGCCGCCGCACGAGCCGAATGCGCCACATTCTCCTCATAGGGCAGCGCGGAACCGTCGAACATCGCACCGTTGAAGCCCATCTCCAGCGCCCGACGCATGTAGGAGAGGTGCTCGCAGTGGTCGAGATGCACGCAGACCTGCGCGGTCGAGCGCTCGGCCAGGGCGACCATCGTCGGGCCCATCACATCGAGCGGAACAATGTCATCGTGGCACTCGGCATGCTGGATGATCACCGGATAACCCGTGGCCTCGGCCGCATCGATAGCAGCGCGAACCGCTTCCAAACTCGGGGTATTGAACGCCGCGATCGCCATATTGTTCTGTTCGGCGATCGCGCAGATGTCACGAAGATTGACTAACATTGCGATTCCTTTCTCTCGCTAAAACATGCACCGCCTTGTCGACACGCCAAACGCGGGCATTGGAGCGCTGCCGCCATTACGCGTTCAGGGGCTTTTGTCCGTAACGATGAAAAACCGCCACCGCTTCATCGATCTGCGCCTGCGTCATTGTCGCCATGGGCTTACCAGTCGCCAACGCAACCGTAACCGTCTTGGCTGCCTCCTCGAGATACACGCAGGAGAACAGCGCCTGTCGAAGATCTCGACCAACGGCGATAACACCGTGGTGCTTTAAAACCACAGCCAAGCGGTCGCCAATTGCGCGAACCGCCTCAACGCCCATCGACAAGCTGCCCGGATCCCCGTACGAGGCAACCGTCACCGGACCTTCTGTCGCATTTGCCATAGTGGACAGATTGCACGGGATTTCATCCATGACCAAACCCAAGCCCGTTGCATAGGGCTGATGCGTATGGATCACTGCGTTGACTTCAGGCTTTTCTTTAAAGATATACAGCAGCGCCTCGGTATCGACCGACGCTTTGCGCGTGCCCTCAAGAACGTTGCCGTTTATATCGACAACCAGAACGTCATCAGCCACCATGTCGTCGTAAATCATGCCCGATGGCGTTACAAGCACCTCACCAGTCGGCATGCGCCAGCTCACATTGCCGCCAGACAGGGCAATGAGACCGTAGCGGTCGAGCTTGAGCGCCGCATCGA
This sequence comes from uncultured Collinsella sp., assembly GCA_902470925.1. Lineage (GTDB taxonomy): Bacteria > Actinomycetota > Coriobacteriia > Coriobacteriales > Coriobacteriaceae > Collinsella. The sequence goes on from CABRIF010000046.1 coordinate 7,001, forward strand.
GTACCGCCTGCTTTTCGTTCTCAAACATATTGCAGCCTCCTTATTTTTTACGCCCGCGCCTCACATGGCGACGCGATGGAATCGAAGCGGAACCAGACGCCTCCGCCGCCAGGTACTTGCTATTCACCCGCCGCGCGTGAGCCTTAAGGCTGTCTGGGTGCATGGCGTATTCCATGTCGCAAATCCGCTCGAATAGCTCGCGACCATCGCTCATCACGCGCGTCTGCAACCAATATCGGCCGTGCAGCAATCCGCCGCCATTGATGCGCACGTACATCTTCCCCGCAGTGGGGAACTCGCGCACACGAAACTCGTGTACATCGGACAGCTCATAACGATCGTGCCGACCCCACGCACCGAACTCAATGAACTCATCGGCAAGTGTCACCGTTTCTGGATTCGCAATAGCAACAAACGTATTCCATACCTGATAAGCTGCGGGAATCACCAAGACAAGCATGATGCCCGTCATGATATTGCGCGCAGCAAACAGGGGGCACACCACCAGTGCGACAAGGGCGATAATGCCCGTTGCAATCACCTCAATAGCGAAATATCGCCGGATGTACGTGTACGTTTTCATACCATCGCTCCAAAAAGCCTGGCACAGGCGCGCCGTGCGCCCGCGCCAGGCAAACGTGCCATCATGCACTTTGAGTCCAACTACCATCGACAAGCCGACTAATGTGGCCCTTATGCTTGAGCCTCATGCAGCTCTTCGGCCTCCTTGAGAATGCGCTTGCGATTCCACAGCGCCAAACCAAGGGACACCACGGCAACCACACCGGCACCGATATAACCAAACCAACCATGCAAGCGTGTAATAATCCAGGTCAGGGGATTCGCGCCGTCACAAATCGAAGAGATCATGGTGTCGGCCGCACCTGTGGCACCCGCGATGTCGAAGCCAACATTGTTGGCGGCAGTTGTGATCATCGGAGCGAGGTCAGTGGCAATGTACAGTCCAACTGCCAGCACGATAATGCCGATCAGGATGCCACGGAACCCGTTGTTGTTTACGATGGGCGTGATCAGGACGAACATCCAAGGCACAACAGCCAGGTCAGCGAAGGGCAGAACCTTGTTGCCCGGAAGCGTCACAGCCATGATGATCATCAACGGAACCAGGATGTAGGCGATGGTCAGCGTGGTGGGATGACCAACACCCACCGCGGAATCGAGGCCAATGTAAATCTTGCCGCGATTCTTGAAACGCTTCTGAACAAACTCCGACGCAGAGTCGCTGATCGGAATCAGGCCCTCCATAAGCAGGGCGGCCATCTTGGGGATAAGCACCAGCACGGCACCCAGTGATACGCCCGTCGTCGCAATGCTCACAATGGACCCCTGGACATCGGCGCCATTCCAATATGCCAGCGAGCCAATCACCAGTCCGATAACAGTACCGATAATCATCGGCTCGCCGAAGATGCCGAACTTACGCTGCAGCTCATCAACATTGATGTCAATATCTTTGATTACCGGGATATGGTCGAACACCCAGTTGAAGAACATGGCGATCGGGGCGTACGCAGCGGTGAAACCGTGGGGCAGCGAAACACCCGGCATGCCGAGGGACTTTTCAACCTGCGGGGCGGTGTAGTCACCCAGCACCATAATGATGACCATGTTGAGGATGGCCGCCACGACGCCCAGCACGAGATTGTCCGTCACGATGGCAACGAGCGCTCCGGTAAACGCAAAGTGCCAGTAGTCCCAAATGTCCACGTCAACCGTCTGGGTGGTGTTGGTGAGCAGCATCACGATGTTCACAATCAGGCCCAGTGGAATGATGATGGTGCCGACAACCGAGCCCATAGCGATTGCCGCAGCAGCCGGCCAGCCAACGTCAATCACAGACAGACTGAACCCAAAACGCTCGATCATCTCCTGCACCGCCGGCGCCAACGTGGTGCCGAGCAGGCTATTAATCACCAGGTTCAGCCCAATGAAGCCAATACCAACAGTCAGGCCAGCGCGCAGGCTCTTGCCAAATCCAGCTCCCAGCGCGCAGCCCAAAATCGTAATAACAATCGGCATGACAACCGATACGCCAAGGGAATTAATAAAGGAAAAGAATCCTAGAATCGCGTCCATTGGTTACCCCTCTCTGATATAACCAAGCAGCTCCCTCAAGATAAATTAGAGCGGGATGCAGCATTCATAACATCCCATAACAACGCGGTCCTCGCTGGATGAGGCTATTCCGCCATGAGCTTAAGAATCTCCGCCTCGGCTGCAGAGGTGCCAACCCCCGTCAAATACGGGATGCCGTTGACATACGGGCACTGCAGCCCAGCTGGCGCCATCGTAGTAGCAATAAGGAAGTCGAAGTTCGGCGACTTGGCAGGGGCCTCGGATACCTTGCACTGCGTAATCTCGTATTGGCCCGCATACCCGTTATTGTCGAGCATCTGTGCGACCTTCTGATGCACGGCAGTCGAGGTGCAGATCCCCGAACCGCATGCGAGTAGAATCTTTTTCATATCGGTTCCTTTCTTGTACTACTCCCCCATGACGACGACCTTCACCTTGCGCGTGCGCTCGCGGGTGCGGTCGAAGTCTACAAAGTAAATGCTGGCAAGGCCGTTCATCTCGAGCTTGCCGTCGGCGACCTCGAAGGTCTGGTTGCTCCCGATGAGCGTCGAACGCAGGTGGGCGTCGCCGTTCCACAGCATGGTGCGGTCGAGGTTCGGCAGCCACGACTCGGGATTGGGCCAAGACTCCACTTCCTCGAAATGACGCAGCCCCGGATACCGATAGGTATTCCAATCATGCTGCTCGGGGAACACGCGCTCGAGGCCGTCGTTCAGGTCGGCTTGGAGAAACGTATCGCCCGCCGGGGTGCAGTCGTGGTCGAATTCCTCGGAAAACACCGCGCAGGTCGTGTGGCAGGAGATGACCGTGGCCGTGCCCTCCTTGATCCCGGACGCCTCGACGGCCCGGCGGACGCCTTCCGTGACGTCAACGTAGGTGGACTTGCCCGCCAGCGTGTCCATCGTGATGAGATCCTTATAAACCGTCATGTTCTTACACCTCCCCACAGAAATCCGCACGGGCGCGGTCGAGCGCCTCGAACATCTCTTCCAGCGTGGCAAACGGATCTTCCGCCGCCACGATGCCAGACGTTCCGCCCGTGGCGTCCGCGCCATACGCAATCGCGTCGTACACGTTCTGACCAGTGGAAATGCCAGCGGCCTGCAGCACCTTGGTGTTGGGCGAAACGGCCTTCACGGCCTCGGTGGAGGCGCGCATGTAGTCCTCGCCCGCAACCTGACCGGTGCCGATCAGGCTCGTAAGCTCGCACACCATGACATCGGGCTCGAGCCCGGCGATCCACTCGCCCTCCTCAACGGAGTCGGCACACACCACGGTGAGGATGCCCACCTCGTTGGCACGGGCAATCGTGGCCGCCAGCTCGTGCGCCGTGCACGGGTTTTCAGCGTGGTTCAGAAACGTCGCCTTGACACCGGCTGCCGCCAGCGCCTCGGGCAGCACGTGCCCCATGCCGCGGCCGGGCTTCAAGCTCTCCATGTGCTGGGCGCACGGCGTGAGATGCGGGCACTCGGCAATGATGCGCGGAAGATCGATCAGCTGCGCGGTGAACAGCACGTCGAAGTCGTACTTCGCGGCGAGCTCGTCGGTCTTTTTGGCCAGGGCCACAATATCGTCGCCATACAGGTACGACTTGGGATTAACCACGAAAAACGGTGTTCTCAGCGGTGCTTTTTCCATCTACCTCTCCCCTTTCCATATCGCGGGGCCTATAGATACGCGCGCGCCGACAGATGCTCGACCGAGGCTTTCTGTGAACATTCTGTCGTAGTTGTCTACTCAAAAGTAGACAACAAGTTATATACCTCAACGTGAACAACTTTGGAACGGAAACAGCATGGCGACCGCGCCAACGGTCGAGTTTTGTCGGTAAGCGGCACGCAAGGGGCGCGGGGACGAGGCGGCTGCGTGCGTGCGGGCGCGAGGCAGGACGCGCGAGCGAGACTGCTGAACGATGCGATTGAACGTGTGCGGAGCGCTCCAGCCCGAAGCGCGTGGCGCGCGAGTGAGACAGAGTGCGCGAGTGAGACAGCGCGCGAGCGAAACGGGGCGCGCGAGCGAAACGGGGCGCGCGAGCGAAACGGGGTGTGCGAGCGAAACGTGACCGTCCTGCTTGAAACCCGCACGGCACGAAACCGCCCGGGCGAGCGCCGTGCGGGCACGCCCGCGAACGCGCTGCCCGCCGCCCGTCCTATGTAGGAGACAGAACGAGCGGGGCCGATAACGGCCAACCGCAACAAAACCGATTCAACGCCCATGCGCCAACCGGGACAGAAAGGCCTCCGGCCCGATCAGGCCGACTGCATGTCCCTTGTGCTAGTCAGGCTGGACCGCAGTGCCCTCGACCAGCTGACCCGGCGTGAACCATGTGTGGGTCCATTCGATGATGGCCCCGTCCTCCAGGCTGATGTTCTGCTCAAGCAACAACAGCGCCGCCGACTCACTGCAATCGAGCAGCTGAGCATACTCGCACCCCGCCGTGCGGGCGCTGTAACGCATCTGCGAGGTCATGATCTTGCGACCCGAGCACTGCTGGACGGCGTTGAACAGCGACTCCTTGGTGTAGTCGATATCGAACAGCCCCGGGCACTCGCCAAGATTCAGCCAGCTCTCCTGGCACATGACTGGCTCGTTCTCAACGCTGCGCACGCGGCGCATGAACATAACCTCGCTGCCCGGAGCGACGCCGAGCTCACAGGCAACCGTGTTGGAAGCCGCGTCAACCCGCTTCTCGAGCACGCGCGTCTCGAACACCTTCCCCTGCTGGCGCAAGGAATCGGCGAACGAAAGCGGCCGCACGCCGGCCGGATGCGAGATGCCCGGCTCAGCCACGAACGTTCCGCTCCCGCGGACCTGGACAAGCAGTCCTTCATCGACCAGCATTTTGAGCGCCTTGCGCACGGTGCCGCGAGCGATGCCGAATCGGCTCATGAGCGTGTATTCGGATGGAATCCGACCGCGCGGCGGCCACGCACGCGAGTAGATCTTTTCGCGAAGGATATCGGCCAGCTGCAGATACAGCGGCGCGCCCGATGAGAGCTGCTCAGCCGACTCATCCGGCGAGCGCAATGCATCGGCGAGCATCGTTGCGCCCGGGGCAACGCCCGCTTCCCGCTCCACCGTTTCGTCCCCCCAACGACCCAAACTGCGCATACGCATTCGTCCCTCTGTGCAGCCATCCGTCTTTGCGCGGCGGCATGGGCTTGCACGGCTCAGCTGCCCGCCGTACGGTCGTTCTGCGGTGCCGTACGTTGCGCGCTGCCGGCGCCCCGCGATACCGCACGCGTCGATGGCTCCATCTGGCTCCCCCGCCACCCGGCCCCTCGCCGTTTGGCTTTGTCCGACATTTCCAAACACTGTTGTACATCTGTTGTACAGGTTTGTATACAACATAGATCATTTCACCGCAGACCAACACAGCTTTGATACCCACCGTAAGCATAGGTTTTGAGCCCTGTGCACCCCGAAGTCCACAGCGTATTGAAGGTTCGGATTCGGTCCATCCGAGGGGTTGCGGCAGATCCTGGGTTCGGATTGTATCCATCCGAGGGGTTTCAGCGGATCCAGGGTTCTGATTGCGTCCATCTGCGGAGCTGCGGCAGATCCAGGGTTCGTATTCGGTCCACCTGCGGGGGTGCGGCAGATCCTGGGTTCGGATTGTGCCCATCCGCGAATCTAGGGTTCGGATCCCGTCCGTCTGGAGCCGTTTTCAGCCTCTGAATGGACAAAGGACGAACCCGGAATCCCTGAATGGACTATAGCCGAACCCGGGATTCCCCGATGGCCAGGAGCCGAACCCGGAATCCCCCGATGGCCAGAACCCGAACCCAAGATTCTGCAACGGCCCCCGAACGACTTACAGCCGAGCCAGGGATCCTGCAGCAGGCCTCGAATGACCCAGCCCCGAACCCGGGATCCTGCAGCAAGTCTCAAATGGCTAGAACCCGAACCCGAAATCACCAAGGGCCCGAGGACACACGCCAGCTCAGGCCCCACATCGCAGCAGCGTTACCCCACGCCAACGCAACTCGCCCCAGCACACAAAAGGCGCTGCACGAAAAACCGTGCAGCGCCTCTGCAAGCACCATACAGGTGAAAAGAACCACGTAGAGACTACATGCCCTCGTGGAAGGTGCGGGAGATGACCTCGTCCTGCTGGGCCTTGGTGAGGTTGTGGAAGTTCACCGCGTAGCCGGACACGCGCACGGTCAGCTGCGGGTACTTCTCGGGGTGAGCCTGGGCGTCGAGCAGCGTGTCACGGTTGAACACGTTGACGTTCAGATGATGGCCACCCTTCTCAGCGTAAGCGTCGATCATGGAGACGAGGTTGTCGGCCTGAGTCTGCGGGATGTCTGCGACCTTCATGCGAAACTCCTTTTCGATGTACGAAACCCTATCCAGGGGGCAACGTTAATTGCTACTAAAATTATAGCAGTCTACAGATCGTCGGCCACCGAAAAATCGGCAGCCGACGATATCACAACGCCTTAGCGATCCTCGGCACCGGCCGGAGCGGAGGAATCGGTGCAGTCGCAGCACGCAACCGGGTTCTCGAAGGTGACGTCACCGAGGTCAACGTCGCCGAAGAACACCTGGTCCTCCTTGCCGAGCGCGCCCGGCACGATGGAGAACGTGTTGGAGATGCCGTCCTGAGCGTCGCGGAACGGCAGCTTGGACACCGAGGACAGCGACGCGATCGCGCCGTGGGTGTCACGCTGGTGCATGGGGTTAGCACCCGGGGCGAACGGCACGCCAGCCTTACGGCCGTCGGGGGTTGCACCGGTGTTCTTGCCGTACACCACGTTCGAGGTGATGGTGAGCACCGAGGTGGTGGGCACAGAGTTGCGGTAGGTGTCGTTGCGGCGGATGTACTCCATGAACTCGTGCACGATGTTGTGAGCAATGCTGTCGACGCGGTCGTCGTCGTTGCCGTACTTGGGGAAGTCGCCCTCGATGTCGAAGTCCACGATCACGCCGTTCTCGTCGCGCACGGGGTGAACCGTGGCGTACTTGATAGCGGACAGGGAGTCGGCAACCACGGACAGGCCGGCGATACCGGTGGCGAACCAGCGGTGGACGTCCTTGTCGTGCAGCGCCATCTGGATGGCCTCGTAGCAGTACTTGTCATGCATGTAGTGGATGATGTTCAGCGTGTTCACGTACACGCCGGCCAGCCACTTCATCATGTCGCGGTACTTGCTCATGACGTCGTCGTAGTCGAGCGTATCGCCCTCGACGGCGCGGTACTTCGGGCCGATCTGCTTCTTGGAGACCTCGTCCACGCCGCCGTTGAGCGCGTAGAGCAGGCACTTGGCCAGGTTGGCGCGGGCGCCGAAGAACTGCATCTCCTTGCCGATGCGCATGGAGGACACGCAGCAGGCGATGCCGTAGTCGTCGCCGTGGTACACGCGCATGACATCGTCGTTCTCGTACTGGATCGAGGAGCTGGCGATGGAGGTCTTGGCGCAGAACTCCTTGAAGGCCTGGGGCAGACGGGTGCTCCACAGTACGGTGAGGTTCGGCTCCGGGGAGGTGCCCATGTTCTCGAGCGTGTGCAGGTAACGAAAGCTCATCTTGGTGACGAGCGTGCGGCCGTCGACGCCCATGCCGCCGATGGACTCGGTGGCCCACTGCGGATCGCCGGAGAATAGGTTCTGGTACTCAGGCGTACGGGCGAACTTGACCATGCGCAGCTTCATGATGAAGTGGTCCACGAACTCCTGGATCTGCTCCTCGGTGAAGGTGCCGTTTGCCAGGTCGCGCTCGGCGTAGATGTCGATGAAGGTCGAGGTGCGGCCGATGGACATGGCAGCGCCGTTCTGGTCCTTGACCGCAGCCAGGTAGGCGAGGTACATCCACTGGATGGCCTCCTGGGTGTTCTGGGCCGGACGGGAGATGTCGAAGCCGTAGAGCTTGCCCAGCTCGATGAGCTGCTGCAGCGAACGGATCTGCTCGGCGAGCTCCTCGCGATCGCGGATGTTGGCCTCGGTCATGACGGAGGGCGTGGAGGCCTTCTGGGCCTTCTTGTCCTCGATCAGAGCGTCGACGCCGTAGAGGGCCACGCGGCGGTAGTCGCCGATGATGCGGCCGCGGCCGTAGCCGTCGGGCAGGCCGGTGATGATGTGGGCCGAACGGCATGCGCGCATCTCGGGCTTGTAGACGTCGAACACGCCGGCGTTGTGCGTCTTGCGCTTGTTGGTGTAGATGTCCACGACCTCGGGGTCAACCTCGTAGCCGTGCTGGCTGGCCGCCTGGCAGGCGATGCGGATACCGCCGTTGACGTGCAGGGCACGCTTGAGCGGCTTGTCGGTCTGCAGGCCGACGATGGTCTCGCGCTCGGGGTGCTCGGCGTCGATGTAGCCGGCCGGGTGGGACAGGATGCCGGTCACGACCTTGGTGTCCATGTCCAGCACGCCGCCCTGCTCACGCTCCTTGAGCAGCAGCGCCATGACGTCGTCCCACAGCTTGGTGGTGCGCTCGGTGGGACCCACCAGGAACGAATCGTCGCCCTCGTACGGGGTGTAGTTCTTCTGGATGAAGTCGCGGACGTCAATCTCGTTGAGCCAGTTGCCGCCCTCGAAGCCTTCCCATGCTTCCTGCATTACGTGACCACGCTCCTCGTCACAGTGCGGGGGTGAACACCCCACAGTTGATGTAACCCCGGCGTTGAGGAGGGTTTGTGGCTCCAACCGCTCACCGAAAAAATCGGTACGTTCAGGGCTGAAATCCTACCGCTCACCGAGAAATTGTTCACGTTCGAAGGATACCATACGCGCAGCCCTTCCTGCGTGTGGCAAATGCTACTTTTTATACTCTATTTGTGGTGACGGACAGCGGCACGGCCCTCGGAGGCTTAGGGGGCGATGCCGAGCCGGGCGCCGGGGCCCGCGCCGAGCCGGACACGAAGCCGATGCCGAGCCGGACGCCGGGGCTGGCGCCGATCCGGGCGCAGGCAGGCGCACGAGCCCCCTTGCGCGTCGGATCACCATACGAGCCCATGGCGCACGCGGCTGAGCGCAGAACCGACACGGACCTGGACGCGGCATGGCGTCGCGCTCGCCCTCCCCTGTAGCGGATGCACCGCCGCGACGCACGCCGGGCGCATGCACGGCGCACCACTCCCCCATAGCGCACCGGCTCTCGCAATCATGCACCTCACGTTCCTTCATCTCACGTTCCTTCGATTTTTCTTGACGAGATCTCAATGTGATATCACAATGGCATCAGAGCGTTCGCAAACGAATGCTCCAGGGGTTCCGTCCCGACCCCTTTCACAACCTCGGGACGGCCGGCCGCGCAACACGGCGCAGCCGCCCAGTCGAAAGGAACAACTTCGATGAGCATGGAAAAGCAACTCAAGGTCAAGTCGGGGTACGGCGTGCTCGCCGCGGTCTGCGTGGCACTTGTGTGCATCATCGCCCTGTTTGTCTGGTCCATCACCAACATGGCCGCCTACCCGGACGAGGCGGATATCCCCGCCATCTACATCGCCGGACTCATCGCGAGCATCGTGGCGTTCTGCCTGTGGTTCATCCCCATCTCCGGCTTCTTTACGCTGCAGCCCGGCCAGGCACGCGTGTGTATCCTGTTCGGCAAGTACCAAGGCACCGTGCGCGACGAGGGATTCTTCTGGGCCAACCCCTTCTACAGCCGTCACCTGGGCGGCAAAGACGAGAACGCCATCACCGAGACGCTGTCCGAAAGCGGGCTGTCGCTGTCCAAGAGCATCAAGCTCGCCTCTAAAGCCGCTGAGGGCACGTCCTGCACCATCTCGGTGCGCGTCCGCACCCTGAACGGCGAGCGTCTGAAGGTCAACGACAAGATGGGCAACCCCATCGAGATCGCCACCGTGGTGGTGTGGCATGTGGCCGATACCGCCAAGGCCCTGTTCGACGTGGACAACTACCAGAGCTACGTGGCCATGCAGACCGAAACCGCCCTGCGTCACGTGGCGAGCATCTACGCGTACGACCACGCCGAGGACTCGAGCGATTCCACCAACGCGATCACCTTGCGCGCCAACGTCGAGGAGGTCTCGAACGCATTGCGCCGCGAGCTGTCCGATCGCCTGGCACCGGCGGGCGTTTCGGTGGATGACGCGCGCCTCACGCACCTGGCCTACTCCCCCGAGATCGCCCAGGCCATGCTGCGCCGTCAGCAGGCCGAGGCCGTCATCGCCGCACGCAAGAAGATCGTGGAGGGCGCGGTGTCCATGGTCGAGATGGCCGTGCAGGAGATGGCGTGCGGCGGCACCATCGAGCTCGACGAGGAGCGCAAGGCGCAGATGGCCAGCAACCTCATGGTGGTGCTGTGCGGCGAATCCGAGGCGCATCCCGTGGTCAACACCGGCTCGCTGTACTAGCCCGCTGCCGCACCTGGCCGGGGGGCGCGGGGCGGCTCCTGTCTCTTATACACATCTCCGAGCCCACGAGACGTAGAGGAATCTC
>CABRIF010000047.1 GCA_902470925.1 uncultured Collinsella sp.
AGATTCCTCTACGTCTCGTGGGCTCGGAGATGTGTATAAGAGACAGGGCAATGGAGTACGATTAGCCCAGCGTTCGCATCCGCGCAACGCATGCGTTGCCCGCAAGGGCACAGAAAGAAAGGTTCAGCATGGCAACCGGTACGCTCAAGAAATCGTTCTTCCGCGAAAAGGGCTTCGGCTTCATCACCCCCGATGACGCGCCCGAGAACAGCCGATCCGACGTGTTCGTGCACTTCAGCGCCATCCAGATGGACGGCTTCAAGTCGCTCGACGAGGGTGACCGCGTGGAGTACGAGGTGGGTCCCGGCAAGAAGCCGGGCGAGACCCAGGCCATCAACGTGCGCAAGATCGGCTAGCATTCGCTCCGATATACGCAAAGGCGCCCCGTTGAGGGCGCCTTTTTCATGCCGGTCGAGCGCGAGGGCGAGCCACGCGCGGCGCAGCGAACCGAAGCGGGACCGACGGCGCGGGCAGCCGCGCGACCGAAACGCATCAACAGTCCGTTGACGGACGGCGCCTGTAACGCTCGGCGCTTACAGCAAACCGTGCTGGAGCTTCGCCGCCATGACGACGTTGCTCATGAGCATCGCGCGCGTCATCGGCCCCACGCCGCCCGGAACCGGCGTGATCGCACCCGCCACGAGCTCGGCAGACGCGAAGTCGACATCGCCGCAGAGCTTGCCGTCCTCGTCGCGGTCCATCCCCACGTCGATAACGGTGGCACCCGGGCGCAACCAGGGGCCCTTGATCATCTTGGCGGTGCCGCAGGCCGCCACCAGGATGTCGGCGCTCTGGCAGATGCGGGCGAGCTCGCGCGGGTCGGTATGCGAATGCGCCACCGAGATGGTGGCGTTGCGCGCAAGCAACATCAGCGACATCGGCTTGCCCACGATCGAAGAGCGGCCCACGATCACGGCGTTTTTGCCCGCCGGGTCGATCTCGTAGGCATCCAGCATCTCCATGATACCGGCAGGTGTGCAGGGACGCAGACCCGGCAGCCCGCGCACGAGGCGGCCCAGGTTCAGCGGGTGGAACCCATCCACGTCCTTGGCGGGATCGATGGCGGCCACCACCGCCTCGGCATCCAGATGCGCCGGCAGCGGCATCTGCACGAGGATGCCCGCCACCGCGGGGTCGGCGTTCAGGCGCCGCACGAGCTCCTCGAGCTCGTCTTGAGCCGTGGAGGCAGGCAGCTTGTAGTCGAACGAGGGAATCCCGCACTGCTCGCAGTCGCGCAGCTTGGCGCGCACATAGGTTGCCGAGCCCTGGTCGTCGCCCACCAGCACGACTGCCAAACCGCAGGGGATCCCGCGCTCCGTGAGGGCGCCCACCTCCTCGGCCGCGCGGGCGCGCACGCGTGCCGCCAGCGCCTTTCCATCGATAATCGTCGCCATAGAGCCTCATTTCTCTCACATATAACGGGGCCGCGAGCGCGTTGCCCGCGACCCCGGGAAGGGCGTCATCCACGCCGAAGGGCGGCGCGAACGCTAGAACAGACCGGTGATGGTGCCGTCATCATCCACATCGATGCCCTCGGCCGCCGGCACCTTGGGAAGGCCCGGCATGGTGAGCACATTGCCGGTGAGTGCCACCACGAAGTGGGCTCCGGCAGACACCTTCAGCTCGCGCACCGTGATGCGGAAGCCCTCGGGTGCACCGAGCTTGCCCGCCTGGTCGGTGAAGGAGTACTGGGTCTTGGCGATGCACACCGGCAGGTTGCCGAAGCCGCAGGCGCGCAGCTCGGCGAGCTGGCGCTTGGCCGCGGGCGCGAAGTCCACGCCGTCGGCGCGGTAGACCTTGGTTGCCACCGCCTCGATCGCGCTGGCGATATCGGCGCCGTCCTCATAGGCGAACGCGAGCTCGTGGGGCTGCTCCACCAGGCGCAGCACCTCGTCGGCAAGCTCGAGCGCGCCCTCGCCGCCTTTCGCCCATACCTCGGAGAGGCACACGTTCACCCCGAGCTTCTTGCACTCGTCGGCGATCAGCGCAAGCTCGGCGTCGGTATCGGAGGGGAAGCGGTTGATAGCCACCACGCAGGGCAGGCCGAACACCGTCTGGATGTTGTCCACATGCCGCAGCAGGTTGGGCATGCCGGCGCACAGGGCCTCGAGGTTCTCCTCGTTGAGGTCGGTCTTGGCCACACCGCCGTTGTACTTGAGCGCGCGGGCGGTTGCCACCACCACGACCGCGCTTGGGCGCACACCCGTCATGCGGCACTTGATGTCGATGAACTTCTCAGCGCCCAGGTCGGCGCCGAAGCCCGCCTCGGTGATCGCGATATCGCCGAAGCGCATGGCCATGCGGGTGGCCATGATGGAGTTGCAGCCGTGGGCGATGTTGGCGAACGGCCCGCCGTGCACGAACGCCGGCGTGTGCTCAAGCGTCTGCACCAGATTGGGCTTGATGGCGTCCTTGAGCAGCGCCGCCATCGCGCCGGCGGCCTTGAGCTGGGCGGCGCGCACGGGCTCGCCGGCATAGGTGTAGCCCACCACGATCTCGCCCAGGCGGGCTTTAAGGTCGGAGATGGAGGTTGCCAGGCACAGAATCGCCATGACCTCGGAGGCAACCGTGATGTCAAAGCCATCCTCGCGCGGCACGCCCTGCGCCTTGCCGCCGATGCCGTCGATGACGTGACGCAGCTGCCGGTCGTTCATGTCCACCGCGCGCTTCCAGGTGATGCGCTTCACGTCGATGCCGAGCTCGTTGCCCTGCTGGATGTGGTTGTCGACCATGGCGGCCAACAGGTTGTTTGCGGCGCCGATCGCGTGGAAGTCGCCGGTGAAGTGGAGGTTGATATCCTCCATCGGCACCACCTGCGCCCAGCCGCCGCCGGCCGCCCCACCCTTGACGCCGAACACCGGCCCCAGCGAGGGCTCGCGCAGCGCCACCGCGCTCTTCACCCCGCGGCGACGCAGGGCGTCGGCCAGTCCGATGGTCGTCGTGGTCTTGCCCTCGCCCGCCGGCGTGGGGTTGACCGCCGTCACGAGCACGAGCTTGGACACGTGCTCGGTGGGTTCGGCGAGCAGCCTGGGGTCGACCTTGGCCTTGTCGTACCCGTACGGGATCAGATACTGCTCATCGACACCGGCCGCGCGCGCGACCTCGGCGATGGGAAGCGGTGTGACGGAATGAGCGATTTCGATATCGGTGGGCATGAACGCATCCTTTCTCACAGGACGAACGACAGCTGCATCAGCATACCATGAGCCGATGGGGGCTCCGGCAGCGCGGCGCGGCCGAAGCGAAGCGCGGGCGCCTATGCGCTGGCAGGCGGAGCGATGCCTAAGTGCTCGAACGCAGCGGGGGTGGCCACGCGGCCCTGGGGCGTGCGCACCATCAGCCCGCATTGCAGCAGGTAGGGCTCGTAGACGTCCTCGAGCGTGGAGGCGTCCTCACCGGTGGCGCTCGCCAAGGTCGACAGTCCCACCGCACGCCCCCGAAACGTCTTGGTGAGCGTTTCCAAGATGCGGATATCCATCCAGTCCAGGCCCAGCTCATCGATCTCGAAAAACCGCAGGGCCTCCTGCGCGGTCGCCACATCGATGCGCCCGCCTCCGCGCACCTGCGCGTAGTCGCGCACGCGCTTGAGCAGGCGATTCGCCAAACGAGGCGTACCGCGGGAGCGCGAAGCGATCTCGCATGCCGAGGCGAGGTCGATCTCCACGCCCAGAATCGAGGCGGACCTGCTCACGATCTCGGCAAGATCGCTCACCGAGTAGTAGTCGAGGCGAAACGAGATGCCGAAACGGTCGCGCAGCGGGCCGGTCAACATGCCGGAGCGCGTCGTGGCGCCCACCAGCGTGAAGTGCGGGATGTCCAGGCGGATGGAGCGCGCAGCGGGCCCCTTGCCGATAACGATATCCAGGAAGAAGTCCTCCATCGCCGGGTAGAGGATCTCCTCCACCTGGCGGTTCAGGCGATGAATCTCGTCGATGAACAGCACGTCACCGGGCTGCAGGTTCGTCAGGATCGCCGCCAGATCTCCCGTGCGGGCGATCGCCGGGCCGGAGGTCGTCTTGATCTGCGCGCCCATCTCGTTGGCGAGCACCGAGGCCAGCGTGGTTTTGCCCAAACCCGGAGGGCCCGAGAAGATCACGTGGTCCAGGCATTCGCCACGGGTCTTGGCCGCTTCGATCAGGATGCGCAGGCTCTGCTTGATATGGCCCTGCCCGCAGTAATCAGCCAGGGTCTGCGGGCGCAGACTGCGCTCCACATCCAGGTCGTCGGAGGTCAGCTCGCCGGTCACGATGCGCTCGGGATGGGATGCCGCCCCCGGCGCGTCCGCCCACAGATCGGCGGCATCATCGGCTTCCCACATCATGCCTCCATTCCCAATCGCTTCAGAGCGCCGGCCAACAGGTCCTCAACGCGCGCCGCCTCATCGGCCCCGTCGAGCGCCACGTCGACCTCGGCGGGCGTGAACCCCATGGACAGCAACGCGGAGCGGGCGTCGTCCAGCGCGCGGGGAGCCGCTGCGGCGGCGCGGGGCGCCAAGGGCATCTCGGGCGAGATACCGGCGAGCTCCCGGTCCTTGGCAAATACGCCCTTGAGCTCCAAGATCAGACGCTGGGCGGTTTTCTTGCCCACGCCGGGCACGCGCGCCATCCCGACCGCGTCCTCGGCCAGCACGAGCGCCACCAGCTGGGCGGCCGTGAAGGTGGACAGCACGGCGAGCGCAAGCTTGGCGCCAACGCCCGAGACCGCCACCAGCTTATCGAACAGTGCGCGCTCCTCGGTGGTGGCGAACCCGAACAGCGTCAGGGCGTCCTCGCGCACCTGCAGGCGCGTGAAGAGCCGCACCTCGGCGCCGGGGGCGGGCAGCGCGGCGGCGGTGGTACCGGATACACCGAGCTCGAACCCCACGCCCCCCACATCGAGCAGGGCGCGCGAGGCGGTGGCCTCCAGCAGCGTTCCGTGCAGCAAAGCGATCATGCGTAGGGGTTTCCCTTCTCCTGGATATAGGCGCCCGCGGTACGCGCGTAGGTGCGGCGCAGGTTCGCGTGGCAGATGGCACACGACAGCGCGTCGGCCGCGTGGTCGGGCTTGGGATCGTGATCGAGATGGAGCAGGATACGGGCCATATAGGTCACCTGCTGCTTGTCGGCAGCCCCCGTACCCACCACCGCCTGCTTGATCTGCATGGGCGTGTACTCCCCCACCTCGACGCCGCACAGCGAGCACGCCACCAGGGCGGCTCCGCGCGCGTGGGCGGTGGGGATGGCGGAACGCGCGTTGGCGCCGAAGTAGATGCTCTCCACGGCAGCTTCCTGCGGCCGATAGCGCTCCACCACGCCCGTCAGCTCGTCGGCTATACGGCGCAAGCGGGCAGCCAGGTCGCAGGAGGTATCCGTTTGGATGCAGCCGTAGGCGCGACAGCGAACCTCACCGGCGCGCTCCTCGACGATTCCCCAGCCGGTGTTCGCCAGCCCCGGATCGATTCCCAAAATAACCATGTGCCCCCTCTCGGCCATAGCTCGAACGTCTGTTCTACTATACCACGAGCGGGGGCACTGGGCGCCCTCATTTTAGTTGAGCGAGAAAAACGGAACCGACCCGGGCATCCCCGGCGCGCCTCCGGAGGAGCCATGCGCCTGCGACATGCGGGCGATGGCCTCGCGCACCTGCGCCTCAAGATCCTGCAAGCCCTCCTGCAGGCGCTTTTGGCCCTCCTCGCTCGCCAGCTCCGCCTGCTGCTCCGAGCTCAAGCCGAACATCGCGCCGAGCATGCCCAGCACCTCGCCGCGCGCCAGCTCGCCGCGCTTGGCGCCGCGCTGCTCGAGACGCTGGAACTCGGCGTCCGCGAAATCGGCGGCATGGAGGGGCTTCTCGTCCGAGGTGCCCAGATCCGACCACGCCAGCGACTCGGGCCACGCGCGCTCGGCAAACGAGCGGGCCGACACGATGGGATAGGCCGGCATGCGGCGGCGCGCCCGCTCGGCGCGGCGCACGAGCATGAGCAGCAGACCGGCGGCCTCGGGAGATGCGTCCGCAAGATCGAGATCGGCGAACGCCACGTTGCGGTCCACGTGCGCCTCGAGCGTGCGGTCGACCTCGAAGGGGAGCAGGTCCCGCAACGTCTGCCGCGCACGCGCCGCCAGCGCCTCGTCGCCATCCAGGCTGCGGACGGCGCGCTCCAGGATCTCCCCCATCCGCTCGGTCACCGCGGCGGGCCCCGTCACCGGCGCCGGCAGCACGCCCGACGCGCGCCCGCGCACGCGGGCGAGGAACTCCAGCGCGCTCAGGTACACATCGCCGAAGGGGGCTACGAAGTCGGCGGCGGCACCCCAGGCTCCCGCAAGCGCCGCGTCGGTCTTGGTGAGGGCGCTCAAGGGCAGCGCCTGCTGCGCACGGGCAACCGCCGCCACCAGCAGCTCGTCGGTGGCCTCGCGCCACCAGGCGCGCTCCGCATCGGGCAGGCGCTCGCCCGCCTGCGCGGGAGGCATCATCTCCTCGAGCTCCACCACCCGGATCCCCAGGCGGTCTGCGAGCTCGCGGGCGTCTTCGAGCCGATCGCGCACACGCTCGCGCTGCACCGCGCCCGCGCTGCCGGCATGATCGAGCACCACGCCCACCACGTTGCGCGGACCGAGCGCATCGACGGCGAGCACCGCCAGAAGCGAGGTCGGCAGATCGCCGGCAAGCGGCACCGCAACGCGGCTCAGCCCCACGGCCTCAACGGTATCGCGCAGATGGAGCCGCAGGGCCTCCCACAGCCACGCCTCGCGCGAGAAGGACGGCAACTCATGGTCTTCCACCGCCGTCATGCGCGTGCCGCGCGCAACCTCCTGCACAAGCAGCGACTCCTCGAAGGGCGGTGCGGCGGCCACCACGCGCCCGGTGTCGTCCATGACAAACGAGCCGCCGGTGTACACTGCCGCATCGAACGCGCCGACCGGCGCCATGCACGCCAGCCAGACGCTCGCCTGCGCCACCTCGCCGCGAAACGCCCCGCCCGGCACCGCCGCCACCGCCGTGGTGGCGGCGTCGGCCGCATCGAAGCCGTCCACCTGGAAGTAGACCACCACGTCGCAACCGGCGGGCAGCTCGGTGATATCGCGCTCGAAGTCGAAGGTGACCGCCACGCGCGAGCCGGCGATCTCGAACACCGGCGGCGTCCAGGGCGTGCAGCCGAGCTCGGCGTAATGGCGCGCCACCGTAAGGCGCGTGGGCACCACCCGGCCGCGCCGCAGCATGTAGACCTCGAACAGCTGGGAGCCGTCGATGCCCACGACCGCCGGCACCAGCACGGTGAGCGCACGCACGGCGGGGGTCTGCGCCACCACCGCGAGCGCGCTCAGTACATCGTGCTCGAAGGCGGGATAATCCACCAGCGACCCCGGCAGGACCCCGGTGAGCAGCGGGGCGGGAAGCGCCAGCAGGTCGGCCCCCGCCTCGAGCGCCAGCGCCGCCTGCTGTTCCAGGCGCGCACAGATTCCCTCAATGTCTCCCAGACGCATATCGATCTGGGCAAGCGCGATCTTCATGCGAACCTCCCGACGCACTCCCGTGTCCGATTAAGAGCAGCAGGGCCGCCCACCGCAAAGGGCAGGCGACCCCGCAAAGGGCTGCAGGACCGCCTCGCGGCCCCAGCCCCGCCGACTGCGGCGGATAAACCCTAGAACGCAGCCTTCCACAGGCCGTGCAGGTTGCAGTAGGCGTACACGATGCCCGACTTGGCACCGCCGGCGAAGAACGTAGTGGGCGTCTGGCCGGGCTTCAGGTAGTGGACCTCCAGACGGCCCTCGGCCTCGAGCGCGATCCAGCCGATGTGGTGCTCGTCGGTCATGGGGTGCGCCACCTCGCCAACCGACACGTTGATGACGTGCCCGTCACGCTGAAGCTCGACGACCGGCACGTGCTTCTCGGTTGCCGCGTCGGTGCTGTTGGCCTCCACGACCGCATAGCCGACCGGAGCCGCCATGTCGGCGTCGACCGCCGCGAGGAACTTGCCCGTCTCCTCAGACTTGAAAAACGTTGCCATAGCAATCAATCCCTTCAGATATCGCTGCGAGTACAGCTCCCATCAGTATGCCCCAAACACGGCATCCTTAACCCGCCGGCATGCCGCACGGCCGCACACCTAGATGACGCTCACGCGCCCCTTGTTGCCCACGATGCCTTTGACCTCGGCAATCAGCGGAATGGACCGGGCGTTGACGCGCGTGGGTATCTCGGCGCGCATCGTCTGGCCATCGGCCTGCTCCACGAACAGCTCAACGCGGTCGCCCCCGGGGTTGGTGGTGAGCACCGTGGCCAGGCGCGCCATGTTGCCCTGGGAGAACCGCGAGCTGGGCACCATGATCTCGAAGACCTTCGGCCGGTTGCTCTCCTCGTTGAGCTCCAGCGGCAAGATCTCCTGCGCGATGATCTGGTCGCCGCGGTCGCTGCGCTCCAGCTTGCCCTTCACGCGGATGAAGGCGTCCGAGAGCACCGCGCCGGTTTCCGGGTCGGTCTCGCCGTAGAGGAAGTTCTCGGCCGCTTTGTAGGTCTTGGGGAAGACCACCACCGTGGCCTCGCCTTCCATGTCCTCCAGCTGCACGATGGCCATGGGGTCGCCGTTTTTGGTCACGCGCTTGCCCACGCTCGACACCATGCCGGCCCACCAGAACGCCTTGCCCTCGGGGATCTCCTGGTTCACCGTGCCGCCGCCGGTGGGATTCATGATCTCGAAGCCCGTGTCGATCTGGGACAGCGTGTACTCGCGCGCCTTGCCCAGCGCGTACTCGAACGGGCGCAGCGGGTGGTCGGACACGTAGATGCCCAGCACGTCGCGCTCGAAGGACAGCTTCATGTGGCGGTCCCACTCCTGGCCGTCGGGCTCGGGCACCGTGACCTCGAAGCCGGAGCCCTCCACGTCGCCGAACACGTCGAACAGCGAGGTCTGGCCGGCGGCGCGATCCTTCTGGCGCTTAACGGCGGCGTCGATGATGTTCTCGGGGTTCTCCTTGTCTACGAAGTGCATGAGCTGGCGGCGCGGATAGCCGGTGGCGTCGAAGGCGCCGGCCTTGATGAGGGCCTCGATCACGCGGCGATTCGCCTGGCTGGAGTCCACGCGGTCCACGAAATCGTGCAGGTTCTTGAAGGGGCCGTTCTTCTCGCGCTCGGCGATGATCGCCTGGGTGACGCCCTCGCCCACGCCGCGGATGCCGGCCAGGCCGAAGCGCACGCCGTCGGCGGTAGCCGTGAACTCGGTGCCGCTCTCGTTGACGTCGGGCGGCAGCACCGCGATGCCGTCGTGGCGGCAGGCCGAGACGTAGTGCACGATCTTCTCGGTCTTGCCCGTGTAGGAGGTCAGCACGGCGGCCATGTACTCGTTGGGATAGTGCGCCTTGAGCCAGGCCGTCTGCATGACCAGGATGGCATAGCCGGCGGAGTGCGACTTGTTGAACGCGTAGGAGGCGAACTCCAGCACGTCGTCCCAGATCTTCTGGGCAACCGAGCGCTTGTAGCCGTTTTTCTCCGCGCCGTTCATCCAGTGGTCGTAGATGGTCTCGTCCTCGCCGTCCGACCACTTGAACACCTGGTCGGTCAGCATCTTGATCTTCTTCTTGGCCACGGGCTTGCGAATGCGCGAGTCGCTCTCGCCCTTAGAGAAGCCGCACATCTCAACCGAGATGAGCATAACCTGCTCCTGGTAAACCATGGTGCCGTAGGTCTCGCCCAGGATGCCGTCGAGGCGCGGGTCGTACGAGACGGCCGGCTCCTTGCCGTTCATGCGGTTGATGTAGCTCGCCACCATGCCGGCGCCCAGGGGGCCGGGGCGGTACAGGGCGATCAGAGCGACCACGTGCTTGTACTCGGTGGGCTTCATGTTCTTGATGGTGGCCGTCATGCCGGCGGACTCCACCTGGAACACGCCCGCGGTGCGGCCGGAGCTCATGAGCTCGAAGATCTTGGGGTCGTCGAAGGGGATGGCGTCCACGTCGATGTCGATGCCGTGGTTCTTCTTGATGTTGGCCTTGGCCTTCGAGATGACCGTCAGGGTGCGCAGGCCCAGAAAGTCCATCTTGAGCAGGCCCATGTCGGCCACCGTGTGGCCTTCGTACTGGGTGATCTCCACGCCGCCTTTGGTGTCGAGCTTGGTGGGCACGTGCTCGTTCACGGCGTCGCGGCAGATCAGGACGGCGCAGGCGTGCACGCCCTCGCCGCGCGTCAGGCCCTCGATGGACAGGGCGGTGTCGATGATGCGGCGGGCGTCCTCGTCGCGCTGGTAGGCCTCGACGAAATCGGGGTTGTAGAGGTCTTCCTTGCCGGGCTGCTTCTCGAGCACCTGGCGAAGCTTGACGCCCGGGTCGGACGAGACCATCTTGGACAGGCGCTGGCCCACGTAAACGGGGTAGTCGAGCACGCGGGCGGCGTCGTTGATGGCCTGCTTGGCCTTGATGGTGGAGTAGGTGATGACGTGGGTGACCTTCTCGGGGCCGTAGAGCTGGCGGACGTGCTCCACCACCTCCAGGCGCCGCTCATCGTCGAAGTCCATATCGATATCGGGCATCTCGGTGCGCTCGGGCGACAGGAACCTCTCGAACATGAGGCCGTTGGAGAGCGGGTCGAAGGTGGTGATGTCCATGGCGTAGGCGACCAGGGCGCCGGCGGCCGAACCGCGGCCGGGGCCGACGCCGATGCCGTTTTGCTTGGCCCAGCGCACGTACTCGGCCACAATCAGGAAGTAGGCGGCGAAGCCCTTGTCGCAGATGACCTTGTACTCGAACTCGAAGCGCTCGCGGATGTCCACACCGGCGATTTGCTTGCCGTCCCAATCCGGCCCGTAGCGCTTGGCCAAGCCCTCCTCGCATTCGCGGCGGAACTGGCTCTCATGCGTCTCGCCGGGGTCGAGCAGCGGGTAGTTCGGCAGGATGATGCTGTCCCAGTCGAGCTCGACGTTGCACTTCTCGGCGATCTCCAGGGTGTTGTCGCAGGCCTCGGGGCAGTACGGGAACATCGCCCGCATCTCCTCCTCGGTCTTCATGTAGAACTCCGAGCCCTCCATGCGGATACGGTTGGGGTCGTCGACCTTGGAGTTCGTGCCGATGCACATGACGACGTCCTGCACCGGCGCGTCCTCGCGGGTGAGGTAATGGAAGTCGTTGGTGGCGATGACCTTCACGCCCACCTGGCGGGCCAGCTCGATCAGCTGGCGGTCGAGCTGCTCGTCGGTCATGCCGGAATCGGTGGTGATGCCGTGCTCCTGGATCTCGATGTAGAAGTTGCCGGGCTCGAAGGTGTCCCGGAAGGTCTCGGCCCACTCGAGGGCCTTGTCCGTCTCCCCGCGGTCGATGCACCGGGGGATGATGCCGGAGATGCAGGCGGAGCTGGCGATGAGCCCCTCGCGGTGGCGGCGCAGGTTGTCCAACGTCACGCGCGGCTTGTAGTAGAAGCCCTGCACGGCGGCCTCCGAGACCGTCTGCATAAGGTTGACGTAGCCGCGCTCGTTCTGGGCGAACAGAACCATGTGGTAGAGCTCGGGCTTGCGGTCGCGCGCCAGGGTGTCATCGGGGGTGAAGTACACCTCGCAGCCGAAGATGGGCTTGATGACCAGCGGGGGCTTGAGCTCGTCGATCGAGCCCTTCTCGTCCCACATGGCCATGTCCTTCATATGCTGCGCGTAGCCGCGCGGGTCGGCCTCGGGGTCGGGCACCTCCAGCTCATCGCGGCGGCCCTTCTCCAGAAACGACTTGTCATGGCTCCACACCTTGTACTCGGGGGTGCCGTGGTTCACGGCGTCGCAGGCGAGGCCGAGCTCGGGCACGCCGTACATGTAGCCGTGATCGGTGATGGCGACGGCGGGCATGCCGAGCTCGACCGCGCGATCGACCATATCCTTGATGCGCGTGGCTCCATCGAGCATGGAGTAGACGGTGTGGTTGTGCAGGTGAACGAACGCCATGGATGCCTGTCTCCTATCTGATGTGCTAAGAATCTGCTGGTGAGCGCGGTGCGCAGGCAACGGGCGCCAGAAGGGCGCCAGGCGGCGCGCCACCGCATGCTCGGTTTCGAACGCTATCGATTCTAACCGAGTGCGCGGACACGGTTTGCGTACACGCGTTCGAACGCGGAAGCATCACAGCCTGTTCGCCCTTGCCGGCCGCAGCGGACAGTGGGCACGCGCGCGGTGCGGGCGTGCAAGGGGCAGGCGACCGCTTGAGAGCAGTGGGCGCACCGGCTCCGCGGCTCGGCGTTACCACCGCGCGGGCAACACGGCGTCGCCGCCGTTCGAGGCGGGCGCGGCGGGCACGCGGTGGGTCGCGGCAGCATGCCCGTCACCCCAGCGACGCCCGCGCAGACGGTCTCCTGCGCGGTGCGGGTGCACCTGCCCCTGCGACCCATCATCGCCGGCGGGCGCGGCGCCGTCGTCATTCGAGACGGGCGCGCGGCGGGATGCGCCTTACTTCTCGAACCAGACCACCTGCGGCTGCGCCGGATCGGACGCGTCGGGCTGCTCCACGCGGACGAATGCGATCCGCACCTGCGCATAGCCGGCCCGATGCAGCACGTCGGCGTACACCGTGGCCTGCAGGTCGTGCTTCTCGCGCAGCTGCTCGGGCGTCTCCTCGGCGCTGCCGCCGGTCTTGTAGTCGATCACGAGCGCCTGCGACCTATCGGCAGGATCGGTGCACAGCAGATCGATCGCACCCTGCGCGAAGGCGCCGAACCGCTCGGCGAGGCACTCGGCCCCGCGGCTGAAGAACGGCACCTCCGCGCGCACCTGCGGCCATGCGAGCGCCTGTGCGCGCACCTCTGAGGCCTCCCAGCGCGCAAGCGACGTCACCAGGCGCTCACGCTGCTCGGACGTGCACCCCCACTGGCGCGACAGCGCATCGATGCGCGCGGCGGGCACCTCGTCGGCACCCATCTCCACCAGCCACTGAGCCGCCGCATGGAAGGCCGAGCCCAGCGCCACCGGATCGGCATCCGGGCGGGGCACGGCAGGGACGGCAGCACGAGACGCCTCGGCGCCGGCTGCAGACCCTGCGGCCCCTGCATCTTCCGACGGCACCTGCCGCACGCCGGCCGCATCCTCGCCGGTCCCGCGAGCGTTGGGGGCTTCGGACGCGGCGAACGAATCGACCCCGTCCCCAAAATTGCCGGGCGCGGCAGCAGGCGTGCCCGCTCGGTCATCCGCCTCGGCATGCAGCCGTGCGGCCACCGAGGAGTAGCTGTACGCGTCGCGCGGCGAGGCGGGGGCCATGCGAACGAGCCAGTCGAGCCCATCGGTGTACACCAGGGTGAAGTGGTCGGGCTCCGGTGAGGCGGGGCCGGGCGCCGCTGCCGCCGGGTCGTCCTCCACGGCGGGTACGGTGCACGTATAGGACACGCCGTCATAGGTGAAGTCGTCGAGCGCCAGCAGTTCAAAATCCCCCGCCTGCGCACCGTCGAAGGCGAGCCGGTCGGCGTCGAGCGAGGTGCCTCCCAAGATGAGCTCGAGCACACGCCCGGTAAGATCGCGCTCGGCGTTGAACTTCACCTCGTGCGCGCGTGAGTTCGCCGCCCAGGAGGCGTCCATGGCAAGGATCAGCACCTCACGGGCGCGCGTCATGGCCACGTACAGCAGGCGTGCACGCTCCTCCAGGTCCTTGCGCGCCGATTCGTCCCGCGCGCCGACGAAACGCTCGGCGATAGAGCCGGTGGCGCACACATCATCCATGAGCTCCGCCGGCAGCCAGGGCTTGGAGCCGCTATACAGATCGCGGAAGCGCTTCCGCACCGCGTCGGCCGTATGGAAGGAGCCGTCCGCGGCGCGCACGGCCGGGAAGCGATCGGGCAGCGCCACCGCGTCGAGCCCCGCCTCCGCGCGTTGCAGCTGCATCAGGTCGGCATTCGGGCGGGCGCCGAAGCAATCGGCCACGGCCACGACGGGGAACTCCAAGCCCTTCGACGCATGCACCGTCATGATGCGCACCGCCGACCCCGCCCCCTCGTTCAGGGCGCCAGGAGCCTCCTTGCCGGCCAGAAAACCATCGAACGCCTCGGCCGTCTGACGCGGCGCGCGTCCGCAGGCGCGCTCGGCCGCCTCGAGGGCGTCGAGGGCCTTGAGCACGTTTGCCGCCGCAGCGCGACCTTCGGCCCCGCGAGCCACCAGGCGCACCAGCCAGCCGCTTTCGCGCACCACCTCGCGCGCGGTGGCCGCCATGCCGTCCGCAGCCACCCGACGCCAAGCGAGGCGCAGCACCCGACGGGCGCACGCCAGCAACGGCAGCTCGCCGAAACCGGGGGCGTCGTCGTCGGACCAGATGCCGGCGTCCAGGTTGCGCCGACGCGTCGAGCCGGTTTCCGGGTCCCATGCCGTTGCCACGGCGAGCAGCTCCTGAGCCCCCAGCGCGAACATCGGCGAGGTGAGCAGCGGCAGCAGGCCCTCGGAGCCGTCGAGCGGATTGGCGAGCGCGCGGGCGAGCGCGCGAACCGTACGCGCCTCGACCGTTGCCGAGAACACCGAGCCCCCGGCGATCACGCAGTCGAGCCCCTGCACACGGAAGGCGTCGGCATAGGCGTCCGCGTGCACAAGCGTGCCCAGCAGCAGCACCATCCCCCCTACCGGCTGGCCGGCATCGGCCAGCGCGCGGAACCGCTGGGCGATCGCGGCCGCCTTGGCCTCGCGGCAGGCCTGGCTGCCCGCGCCGACGGCGAGCACCGCCTGCCTGCGGGAGGCACCCGGCACCTTGAGGCCGTCGGCGCGCGTGTCGCTCGGTTCGAGGTCGAGGAAGTCGGGCATGAGGCCGCCGCGTCCCTCGCGG
Organism: uncultured Collinsella sp.; assembly: GCA_902470925.1. Lineage (GTDB taxonomy): Bacteria > Actinomycetota > Coriobacteriia > Coriobacteriales > Coriobacteriaceae > Collinsella. Next base: position 14,733 of record CABRIF010000047.1, read on the forward strand.
CCGTCGAACACGCGCGCCACGTACGCCAGGATCTCGGCATGGCTGCGGAAGTTGCGGACTAGCTTCACCAGGCGGCCAGCAGGAGCGGCCTCGGCTTGCCGCGCTGCCGCACCGGCGCACGGGGCCGCATCGGCGGGCGCGCCGGGCTGCCCCGCAGCGCCCGGCGCCGTCGCAGCCGTCTCTCCCGTGATCGGCACCCCCGCAGCCGACGCAGCAGGCTCCCCGGGCGCGCCCAGAGCCGCAGCCGCCTGCGCCTCGATACGCCGCTGCTGGCGGCGGAACACCTCGACGTCGGCTCCGCGGAACCGATAGATGGACTGCTGGGCATCGCCCACCGTGCACAGCGCGCGGCCGCCCGCGCCGGTGAGGTAGCCGATCAAATCGACCTGCTGCTGATCGGTATCTTGGAACTCGTCAATCATAACCAGGCTGAACCGGCCCTCGAACGCGCGGCGCAGGCTCTCGTGGTCGCGGAACGCCTCGAACGCCAGGCGCAGCAGGTCGTTGTTGTCCAGCAGGCAGCGCTCGGCCTTCAAGCGGCGGAACTCACGCTCAACCTGATGCGCCAGGTCCATCAGCTCGTCGAGCGCCGGCGCGCCGACCGCCACGGCGGCGTTCAGAAACGCATCGGCGAACTCGGCCTTGAGCAGCGCGACCTGCTCTTTGACCTTGCCCGCCGCGCGCGGGACGCCGCACGACATCATGCAGCGCGCCAGGGCGCGCATGTCGCGCGGGCCGTCCTCGAACGCATCGAGTGCCTCCATCGCCGTGCGCGCGATCTCGACCTGCGTGGCGGTGCCCGAAAGCAGCGCGCGGTAGGCGTCGCGCAGCGCCGAGAAATCCACCGCGCCGCGCGCCATATGCACATCGCTCATGCCGCCAGGCAGCGCACAGGCGCGCTCGAGCACCTTGGATACCAGGTCGTGCACGCTGGACGCCCCGCCAGAGCCGAAGCCACCCGCGTCGGACTGCAGACGGTACCACTCCAGCAGCGCCGCATACGGCCGCGTGCGTGCGCCCGCCTCGTCCAGGCCGGCAGCCGCGCGCGCGAGCACGTGGTCGATCGCCTGCTGGCGCAGCTCGTCGGCCTCGAGCTCGGAGGCGACCGCGAACTCGGGGTCGATCCCGAGCTCGAGGGCGTTGGCGCGCAAGATCCGCGAGCACATGCCATGGATGGTCGAGATCCAGGCGTCGTCGACCGTCAGGGCCTCCTCGTCCATGCCCGCCTCGATCAGCGCCGCGCGCACGCGCTCGCGGATCTCGGCGGCGGCGTCGGTGGTGAAGGTGATGGCGAGGACCTGGTCGAGGTGCTCGATGAAGGGACCCGACTCGGGCGAGAGCGCCCACAGGATACGGCGCGTCAGGGTGAAGGTCTTGCCCGACCCGGCACCGGCCGAGACGAACAGCGGGCGGTCGAGTGTGGTTGCGACCTCGCGCTGCTGGGGCATGAGGGTGGAAAGGTCGATGGCCATAGAGCAGCTACGCATCCCTTCTGGTGAAGCCGAGCGAATGGTTGAACGAGCAGCGCGAGCGCGGCGTTGCAGCGGCGGCGACATCGCCGGCGGCGAGCCGGGAGAGCCGCTCGCCCACGCGCGCCTCCACCGTATCGAGCAGCTCCTCGAACGAGCAGGTCCCGCCGCGTTCCTCGTCGGGAAAGCCGCTCTTGAGCCCCGGGACGCGCCCGTCGCCGGGCTCGACCTGGGCAAGCTCAGCCGCAACCGCACCGCACATGGCCGGAGCGGAGGTCTTGGTGGTGAAGTAAAGGGCGCCGCGCACGTCGAGGCCGAGCGTGCGGCGCAAGGCTTGGGCGTAGATGAGCGTCTGCGTGTGCTCGGGCAGCCAGGCCTCATCGGCTAGCGGAGCGGCGGCGTCCTTCTTGGCGGGCACCGTTGGGTCGGCCAGGCGGAACTGGCGCGCATCGGCGCGGTGCTTGTAGTCGATCACCACCGCACGGCCCTCGGCGTCCACGTCCACGCGGTCGATGCGGCCGCCGAGCGGCCAGCCCGCGTAGGTGACACCCAGCCCGTCAAAGGAATACTCAAGGTATTCGGGGGCGAAGGGGGCAAGCGCCGGAGCCTCGTAGCGCACAGCCGCCTCGACCTGCCGGTAGATGTCTTCGACCTGGAGCGCCTCGAGCGTGGAATGGGGCACGAGCGGGGCGGAGGAATCGGTTTTTCCCCGGGCGTGCTCGGCGCGGACCTCGTCGAACACCGGACGCAGCAGCTCAAGTGCGTGCTCCAGATTCTCCTCGGTCACACGGCGCAAGCCGCACGCGCGCACCTGCTCATGGAAGCGCTCCATGACATCGTGCACGAAGTTGCCCTTCTCCATATTCCCGAACCCGGCGTCGAGCGACTGCGGGCGGATGCGCGACGAGACGAACCAGCACAGGGGGCACTCGGCGTAGCTCTCGATCTGGGAAGCGGAGAAGCGCCGGGGAGCGGCGGGGGCATCCGCGTGCTCCGGATCGCCCGCGCGCAGGACGAGATGGGCCGCCGCCTCCTCGGACAGCAGCTGCGGAGGCAGGCATACGACGGTCTCGGTGGCAGGCGCGGGAGCGCCGGGCGTGAAATCCCCCACGATATCGTCCTCGCCCACCCTGTCTCTTATACACATCTGACGCTGCCGACGATACTCCTTGTGTAGA
>CABRIF010000048.1 GCA_902470925.1 uncultured Collinsella sp.
CCGAGAACTACACAAGGGGTATCGTCGGCAGCGTCAGATGTGTATAAGAGACAGGCCATAGGGCGTCGCCCGACGCGAACCGATCACCGATAGCGCAGGCCGGCCCAGCGCATCCACATTCCCGCGCACGTAGAGCCGCTCCGGAGGCGCGGCGAGCTCGGCCACGCATGCCGGGTAGCCCGCCTCGCCCAAACGCAGCTCGCTTCGCCGCCCCGCATCCCTACTCTCGCCCATCGGCTCTCCTCCCCTGCAGCATCGAGCCCTCGAGCATGTGCGCGGCGTCCACGCACTCGCACTCCGCCATGTCGGCGATGGTCCGCGCGATCCGGCAGAGCCGCATCAGGCTGCGACCCGTCAGGCGAGAACGGTGCGCGAGCTCAATCAGGGTCGCGCGGCCCGATTCGTCCAGGCAAAACGCCTCGACCGCCGAATCGATCGACCCGCGCGGCCCGCTGAGCACGCGCTCGTCCATACGGGCGCGCCGCCACGATGCGAAGGCACGACCGCGCTCGACCTCCGCGCGGAGCTGCGCGGTCGTCTGGCCTTCCGCACCCCGCACGATCAGCTCGGGGTCGGGTCGGGATACGCTCAAGATCAGATCGATGCGGTCCGCAAGCGGACCTCCCAGCTTGGCGCGATAGCGCTCGATCGAGGTATCCGAGCAGCGGCAGGCGATTTCACGATCGCCCAGATAGCCGCACGGGCACGGATTGCTCGCCGCCAGCAGCTGGAAGCGCGCCGGGAACGCATAGGCACCATCGACGCGCACGATGCGCACCGCCCCCTCCTCCATCGGCTGCCGCAGCATCTGCAGGGTCGTGGCGGAAAACTCAGCCAGCTCATCCAAAAACAGCACACCCCCGTGCGCCAAGCTGATCTCCCCGGGACGCGGCGGGCGCCCGCCGCCCACCAGGCCTGCGGCCGAGATGCTGTGATGCGGCATCCGAAACGGGCGCTGGCCCTCCAGCAGCGCCGCGGTGGGCTCGCCGACCACCGAATGGATGCAGAGGGCCTCCTGCTGCTCGCGCTCGCCGATCGGCGGCAGGATGGACGTCATACGCCGCGCCAGCATCGTCTTGCCCGAACCGGGAGAACCCACCATCAGCATCCCGAGCCCACCGGCAGCCGCCACCGCGATCCCGCGCTTGGCGACCTCCTGCCCGATGACATCACCGTAATCCAGAAGGGGCTCACCCGCCTGCCCGCGCATAGCCCCGGGCGGAAAGCCCCGACGCGCCTGCGCGATGCCGGCGCGCAGATCACCCAAGCTCGCCAAGCAGCCCGTGTCGACCCCGCCGATCGCCACATGCCCCGCGAGCGCGCCGCCGATGAAGCTCAGGTTGGCATCGCGCGCAAGCAGCTGGTACGCCACCTCGCCGCGCACCCCGCACACCGTGCCGTCAAGGGCCAGCTCGCCGGCGAACAGGCATCCGTCGAGCCCGGCGATAGGAATCTGGGAGGACAGCGCCAGCACCGCCACCGCGATTGGCAGATCGAGCCCCGAGCCCGTCTTGCGCATGTCGCCGGGAGCGAGGCTCACCGTGAACGAGGAGCGCGGCACGTCGAACCCCACCGCCCTCAGCGCGCAGCGGATGCGGCTGCGCGCCTCCATCACCACCGAGTCGGCCATGCCGACGATCGTGATGCCCGGGATCCCGCCCGACGCGGAAACCTCCACGGTGACGGGGAACGCCTCGACACCGCGGATGCAGGCCGCGTGCACCGCGAACGTCTTGGGTCCCTGCGGGGCGCTCATTGCCCGGCTTCCCAGTCGAATGCCCCCACGATGTGCTCGAGCCCCACGTCACCGCCCGCGACCATCGTCACGGCGATCACGTCAAAGCGCAGGGCGGGGACCGGAAAATGCTGCATCGCATAGCAATGCGCGATCCTGCGGTATCGCTGCCGCTTCCGGCGCCCCACCGCCTCTTCGGGATACGGAGCGCCCTCGGCGCTGCGGCACCGCCTCGTCTTGACCTCGACGAGCACCACCTGTTCCTGATCGAAGTCGTAGGCAACCAGGTCGGCCTCGCCCTCAGGGCAGCGATAATTGCACTCCACGATCTCATAGCCGCGCTCTCTCAGATACGACGCCGCCAGGGCCTCTCCCACATCGCCCACCTCCTGGGCGGTAAGGGTGTCGACAAGGAAGCTGCGCTCGCTCGGCTCGCGATCGGCCATCTCCTCAGCGCATCTGCGCGCCCGTTCCCGATTTCGCTTCGTACCCATGCGATCTCCTTTCACTCGAAACGATGAAAGGAAGTATCGCCGGGGCATCTTGCCCCACCTCGGCGCCTCGTCCAACACCTGTCCGGGCGCCCACGGCGGCGCAGCTTGCCCGCAATCTAAAACGGGCCGCTCGGCATCCCTGCGCCGAACGGCCCGTATACGCGCGCAGCCTAGAAGAGGCGCGCCGTCTCCAGAAAGTTTCCACAGAAGCTCACACGATGCTGCGGCGTCAGCCCGTGCTCGCGGATCGCCTGGATATGCTCGGGCGAGGCGTAGCCCTTGGATTGCCCCAGGTGGTACCCCGGATATTCGGCATCCAGCTCAACCATCATCTCGTCGCGCGTGACCTTCGCCACGATCGAGGCCGCCGCGATGCAGGCGATGCGGGCGTCACCGTGCACCACGCTTCGCTCGCACGGACACGCACCCAAGGGGTTGCCGTCCATGAGCACGCAATCGGGCTCAAGGCCCGTATCGGCCACCGCGCCGACCACCGCCTCGCGCAGGGCACGCGCCATGCCGATCTCGTCGATGCGCGCGGGCGGGATGTGGCAGATGCCGATGGCGCGCGCCACCTCGGCGATGCGGACCGACAGCAGCTCGCGGCGCGCCGGCGTGAGCTGCTTGGAGTCGTTGATGCCCCACACGCGGGGCTCAGGCGGCAGGCAGACCGCGCATACGGTGAGCGGCCCCGCCACCGACCCGCGCCCCACCTCGTCAACGCCCACCACGACGCCGGCACCGCCCAGCTCCGCCATGGCGGCGTACATGCCCTCCACGCGCTCGCGCTCGGCGAGTTCGCGCTGCCTGCGGCGGCACGCGCGCGCAAGCGCCTTCTGCACCTGGGCGCGCGGATCGTCGGCATAGCGCGATGTCAGCGCCGGGATCTCGTCGCAGGTGGCCGCCGCGAGCTCGGCCGCCACCTGCGCCGCCGACGCGGAACTCATCATATTCGCCATGAGGACCCCCAAACTGCGTCCCTTACGAAAACGGGCCGCCCCGGCGTGGGACGGCCCGCATGCAACACGGATCGTGTAGGTGAGCCGCGCTTAGCGCTTCTCGGGGATGCGGGCGGCCTTGCCCACCTTGTCGCGCAGGTAATAGAGCTTGGCGCGACGAACCTTGCCGTGACGCACGACCTCGAGCTTGGCAATCTTGGGCGAGTGGACCGGGAAGGTACGCTCGACGCCCACGCCGTAGGAGATCTTGCGGACGGTGAAGGTCTCGCGGGCACCCGGGCCCTGCAGGCGGATGACGTCACCCTGGAACACCTGCACGCGCTCGCGGTCACCCTCCTTGATGCGGTAGTGCACCTTGACGTGGTCGCCCACGAGGATGCGGGGGAGATCCTCGCGGATCTGCTGGCGCTCGATTGCGCGGATGTAATCCATGTCAGATTCCTTACTCTTCCAGAGGTGCCGCACGCGTACGCCGGCACATAGGTTGAACAAACTCTGCAAGTATACACAAGTCCGCCGACGTGTCCAAGCCTCACCCCAAGCTCTCCACGAGGAAGGCCGCCGGACCGGCAGGCGATGAGCCGAAAGCTGAGACGGAGGACGGCGGGGCGCAAGCAACGCCGGCGGCCGGCAGGCAGATGAGCCAGAAAGGCGAGGCGGCAGCCAGCAGGCCACCGGACCGGCAGCCGCGCCGGCGCCAGCCACGTCCCGCGAACCGCCCTGTGCGCCGCCTACTTCTCGCGCAGGTAGATCTGGCGGGCACCGGACTCGCCCGACGGCTCGTCGAGCTCGTAGACGCCCAGGGACTTCAAGAACGGCCGCAGGCGGTTGTACCCGTAGTTGCGCACGTCGAAGTCGGGCAGGCGCCGGCCCAGCTGGTCGCCGAGCAGCCCCAACGAGATCCAGCCGTCGTCATCGGAGAACTTGTCGATGATCACGCCGATCGTGGAGCGGATCGTCTTCAGGTGACGGCGCTTGTCGGCGCGCGACATCTCGCCGAACGCCACCTCATCCTCAGCATCATCGTCGCCGGAATCATCTGAGGCCACCTCGCCCGAGGCAGCCTGCCCGGTCGCACCGCGATCGCCCGGGCGCCGGCGCGGGGCCGGCGCGGCGGAGGCGTCCGGGCTTTCGGCGTCCTCGGCCAGAGCCTCGGCGGCGCCCTCAGCCACCGCACGCTCCTGGTCGCGCTCGCGCTTGTTGCCCGAGCCGCGGCGCCGGCGGCTGCGTGAGCGCGCAACGGGCTCGCCGTCGGCCTCCGCCTCGGCTTCGGCCTCCTCTTCCTCAGCCTCGGCCTGCTTCTGCGCGGCAAGCAGCAAGTCGAGATACTTGAACTGGTTGCACGCCGAGATGAAGGGCTTGGGCGTCTTCTGCTCGCCCATGCCGATCACCTGCATGCCGCTTTCGCGCAGGCGGGCCACCAGGCGCGTGAAGTCAGAGTCGGAGCTCACGATGGCGAAGCCGTCCACGCCGCCCGAGTACAGGATGTCCATGGCGTCGATGATCATCGCCGAATCGGTGGCGTTCTTGCCGTAGGTGTAGCTGTACTGCTGCATGGGGATGATCGAGTGGTCGAGCAGGCAGCTCTTCCAGCTCGCCAGCCGGGGGCTTGTCCAGTCGCCGTAGATGCGCTTGTAGGTGGCTGTCCCGGCGTTGGCCACCTCATCGAGGATGATCTGGATGTATTTCTCGCTTACGTTGTCCGCATCGATCAGGATGGCGAACCGCAGGTCGGCATCGGGTGTCATATGGCAATCCTACTCTTCGTTCAAAAACATGATCGCACCCATCATACCCCGCCGCCCCGCCGATGAACCAGTTGCGGCTATCCGCGCACATCGAACGCGATGCGCTTGCGCACCGGGTGCAGCTCGGTGCTCAGGTGAAACGAGGTCTCCTTCACCACACAGCGACGATATGAGCCCGCCGGCGAGAAGTACGGCATGTCGACGGGAGCGCAGAACGGCAGGCACGTCGTATAGCTCTCGCCGGGCTTGACCGAGAACATCCCGCTGGAAACCCCCGGCTCCACATGCGAGAACAGATCCGAGTTGAAGGGATACTCCAGAGCGAGGCTCTCTCCCACCACGCTCCATTCCCACGCGTCAACGCCTCCGAAGTCGGCGCGGTCGTTGCGTATCGTCATCCGAACCGCGATGATCGTGGGCTCGTCGGCATCCGCGTCAGGCACCGTCTGCACGCCATCGCGCCCGTAGGTCGCTAAAAACTCGTTGGGGCTCATGATCTGAGCGCTCTTTATCTCGCTCATCGTGCACCTTCCCCGAACTCACGACAAGAACCGCTCACATTATATAACCACCCGTCCCTAAACGACGCACGGCTCTGGCACGAAAAGCTCCAGCTCATACGCGCTGGAACCCGACGCGCCCATGGGCCGTCGTCACGGGCGAAGGACGCCCGCAGCGGCTTCACGTCCATGCAAGCGGGCGGCCGCCAGCACTACACGGGCACGCCCCGTCGGCAGCAAAACGCCCCGCCCGGCACAGGCCGAACGGGGCAAAGCGGCTCCAAAACGATACCGAGACGGCATGCGGACACGGCAGGCAACCCGCAGCTGCGCAAACAACCTGTGCAGCTGCCTGAGGCGGCCGTCCTGGCTCGCTACTCGCTCGCCTTCGGCATGAGCGGGTTCTCGCGCGTGAGCAGGCTCATGAACTCCTCGCCGGTAATCGTCTCCTTCTTATAGAGATAATGCGCCAGCTCATGGAGCTTGAACTTGTTCTCGCGCAGGATCTGCATCGCGCGCTCGTGCGCCTCGACGATGAGCTTCTGCACGACCTCATCCACCCGCTCGGCGGTGCCGGGCGCGCAGGTGAGCGAGGTGTCCTGGTTGAGGTAGGCGTTCTGCACGGTACCGAGCGCCATCATGCCGAACTCCTCGGACATGCCGAAGCGCGTCACCATGTTGCGGGCGAGCTTGGTGGCCTGCTCGATGTCGTTGGCGGCGCCGGTGGTCATCTCGCCGAATATGAGCTCCTCGGCCGCACGCCCACCGCAGTACACCGCGAGCTTGTCGAGCACCTCCTGCCGGGTGGTGAGGAAATGCTCGTCCTCCTCCACCTGCATGGTGTAGCCCAGCGCCCCGCTCGTACGCGGCACGATGGTGATCTTGGTCACCGGCGCGCTCTGCTTCTGGCGAGCCGCCACGATGGCATGACCGATCTCGTGATAGCTCACCACCTGCTTCTCATGGTCGGACAGCACCGTGGACTTGCGTTGCTGACCGGCGATGATCACCTCCACGGACTCCTCGAAGTCCTCCTGAGTGGCGCGCTTGCGGCCCAGGCGCACCGCGCGCAGGGCACCCTCGTTGATGATGTTGGCCAGATCGGCGCCGGAGGCACCGGGCGTGGCGCGAGCGATCGCGGTGAGGTCGATGGGGCTTTCGACCTTCACGTCCTTGGAGTGGAGCTCGAGGATCGCCTTACGGCCCGTCAGGTCCGGCAGCTCAACCGGCACGCGGCGGTCGAAGCGACCCGGGCGCAGCAGGGCGGGATCCAGGCTGTCGGGGCGGTTCGTGGCGGCAAGCACCACGATGCCCTTCTGGTTGTCGAAGCCGTCCATCTCGGTGAGCAGCTGGTTCAAGGTCTGCTCGCGCTCGTCGTTGCCCGAAAAGCCGCCGCCGTCGCGCTTCTTGCCGATGGTGTCGATCTCGTCGATGAACACGATGCAGGGGGCCTTCTCCTTGGCCTGCTTGAACAGGTCGCGCACCTTGGCGGCACCGCGGCCCACGAACATCTCGACGAACTCGGAGCCTGAAATGGAGAAGAACGGCACGCCCGCCTCGCCGGCAACCGCCTTGGCCAGCAGGGTCTTACCGGTGCCCGGGGGCCCCACCAGCAGAGCGCCGCGCGGCAGCTTGGCGCCGATCTCCTCGTAGCGGCCGGGCTTCTCCAGGAAGTCCACGACCTCCTTGAGCGACTCTTTCGCCTCTTCCTGGCCGGCAACGTCTTTGAACGTCACGCCGACATCTTTGGACGCCACGATGCGCGCGCCGGACTTGCCCAGCCCGCCGCCGCCGAAGCCGCCACCGCCGAAGTTCATGGACGGGCCGTCATCGCCCATCGCCTTCTTCATGCGGCGGTTCAGCCACCAGCCCACCAGCAAGAACAGCGCCATGGGCAGCACGATCGTGACGAGCAGATAGGTCCACATGCCCGAGCTCTGATCGGGGATGGAAACGGTGAGCTCGGCGCCTGCCTCCTGGATGCGATTGGTGAGGTCGCTGTCGTTCGGCATCGTGGTGGTGCGGTACGCCTGCCCCTCCTCGCCCTTCTTGGTGTAGAGCGCCTGGGCGTCATCGGTGGTGTACTGGATCTTGTCGACCTCTTTGTTGGAAAGGTCGTCAAGCAGCGTGGTATAGCTCACGTCGGTAACCTTCGTGCCCTGGCGTCCCAGATTCGGGAACAGCACCATGTTGAGCACGAGATACACCAGAAACGCGATCAGCACATACAGAATCATATTCCGTCTGCGCTTGTGGTCATCCATCTCCATAGGGTGATACTCCGTCCTTGGCATTGATAATGGCGTTAGGATACCCCCGCGCGTGCGCGCGTAATCATGTGGATGGCAGCCAAGACAGTGGGTTTTTCGGCATGCGCACGACAGCTCCACAACCGGCGGACACGGCGAGGCACGCACGCTGCGGCACGGCGCGCGGTACGGCGCGCGCCCGTTTTACCCGAACATGCCGGGACGGTAGCGGTAGCCGTTGTCCACGTGCGGGCACAGCTGCCAAAACGCCACGGCGCTTGCCGCGGCCACGTTCAGCGAGTCCACCCCGTGGGCCATGGGGATGCGCACCGCCATGTCGCACGCCTCGATCGTACGGGGGCCAAGGCCGGCGCCCTCGGTGCCCATGAACAGCGCCAAGCGCTCGATACGGCCCAGCTCGGGATCGTCCAGCGAGACGGAGTCGTCGGTAAGCGCCATGGCGGCGCAGGTGAAGCCGCACCGGCGCAGGACCTCGATGCCCTCGCGCGGCCAGCTCGCCGCAGCGGTACCGATACGGCACCAGGGAACCTGGAACACCGTCCCCATGCTCACGCGGACCGCGCGGCGATACAGTGGGTCGCAGCAGGTGGGACTCACCAGGATGCCGTCGACGTTGAGGGCCGCGGCGCTGCGGAAGATCGCACCGACATTCGTGTGGTCCACGATGCCCTCCAGCACGCACACGCGCGCGGGCAGCCGCCGCTCGCGGGCGCGCGCGGAGCACGCGGACAGGAAGGCCTCCGCATCCGGCAGCGGCGGCCGGCGAAACGCCGCGAGCGCACCGCGCGTCACCGTAAAGCCGCACAGCTGCTCCATGAGCTCCATGGGCGCCACGAACACCGGGGGCGCAGACGCGCCATCAGTGCCTGAGACCTCCTCAAGCAACGGGGAGAGCTGCTCCAGCCACCGCTCGCCCATCAGAAAGCTCACCGGCTCGAGCCCGGCGCGCACCGCGCGCTCGATCACCTTGGCGCTCTCCGCGATAAAGATGCCCTTCTCGGGCTCCAGCACGCATCGCAGCTCGCGCTCCGTCAAGCGGGTGTAGGCATCCAGGCGCGGGTCGTCCAGGGTCTCGAGCCGAATCAGGTTCACCGGGGCGCTCCTTGTCTAGTTGGCCGGGACGATCTCGAGCAAAAAGCCGTCCGGATCGGCGATGAAGTAGATGCCCATTGCGGGGTTCTCCTTGACGATGCAGCCCATGGCCTCGTGACGGGCGTGCGCCGCATCCATGTCCTCAACCGCGAAGGCCAGGTGGATGTCGCCGCCGCCGTTGTCATAGGCCTGGTCGCGACCCTTGTTCCAGGTGAGCTCCAGGTCGTAATCGGACGCCTCGTTCTGCAGATATACAATCTTCCACGAACCGTCCTCGGGCGCCTTTTCACGCACCGGGTGCAAGTCGAGTGCCTCAGCGTAAAACGCCAGCGACGCCTCCAGGTCGAGCACGTGGATCTCGGTGTGGACCATCTTGAACAGCATGGGGGCTCCTCCCCGTCGAAGTTGCGGACCAAAGCATGATAGCGCAGCGGCTAGGCGCGCACATAGGTGACGAACGAAAAACGGACGCCCTCGTCGCCCTGGCCGGGCTCGACCACATGCTCCTCGCTTTGCGCCGCCACGCGCCACGTGCCCGCGGCATCCAGGTTGGGGAAGAACGTGTCGCAGGGGCGGGTGACGTGGTTATGCGTCACCTCGACGGCCGAGCAGCGATCGAGCAGCTGCGCATAGACCGCTCCCCCGCCGATGACCCATGCCTCATCCTCATCCGCAACCGCAGCGAGCGCCTCATCCACGGAATGCACGACCTCGACCCCCTCGCAGGCAAAGGCCTCGTCGCGCGTGAGCACGATATTGCGGCGGCCCTTGAGCGGGCGGCCACCCGGAAAGCTCTCCAAGGTCTTGCGACCCATGATGACCGGATGCCCCATGGTGCAGGACACGAAATGGCGCATGTCGGCACGATTCGAGACGACCATGTCCCCCTCGCACCCGATACCCCAATCGTCGCACACCGCGACGATCGCCTTGAGCGTACCTGCCATGGCAGGCTCCTTTCCTTTTCGATAGATGGGCCCGGCCGCGACGGCGCGGCGGCAGGCACAGCAGCATGCCGAACGCGGCGGCGCGGCGGGCGCGGCGGCTACACCGCGATCGGGATGCCGGTGACCTGCGGCCCGTGCTCGTAGCCCTCCACAATCAGGTCGTCGGTGGTGAACGAATAGAAATCCGTGACCTCGGGGTTGAGGGACACGCGCGGCGCCGGGTACTGCGGGCGCTCGATGAGCTCGCGCACGATATCGACGTGCCGGTCGTAGATATGGGCGTCCACGGTCACATGCAGCAGCTCGCCGGCGATCATGCCCACATGGCGCGCGACCATCATGAGCAGGATGGCGTACTGGCAGACGTTCCAGTTGTTCGCGGCCAGAATGTCCTGGGAGCGCTGCATGAGCACCATGTTGAGCACGGGCGCCTCGCTGCCGGGCTCGGCGGTCACGTTGTAGGTCACCGAGTACGCGCACGGATACAGATGCATCTCGGAGAGATCGGCGAAGGTGTACATGTTCGTCATGATGCGGCGCGAGTACGGCGTGTGCGTCAAGTCGTACAGCACGCGGTCCATCTGGTCGAAGTCGCCCTCGGGGTAATGGGACGTCTGCGCGATCTGATAGCCATACGCCTTGCCGATCGAACCCGTCTCGTCGGCCCACTGATCCCAGATGTGCGATTTCAGATCCTTGATATTGTTCGATTTGCGCTGGTAGATCCACAAGATCTCGTCCATGGCCGATTTCAGGGCCGTGCGGCGCAACGTGAGCGCCGGAAACTCCTCACGCAGGTCGTAGCGGGCGGTCACGCCGAAGTTCTTGATGGTGTAGGCAGGGGTGCCGTCCTCCCAGCGGGGGCGGACCTTCTCCCCTTCCGTCGTGGTCCCGTGGTCGAGGATGTCCCGGCACATGGACACGAACTGCACATCGGCCTTGCTCATTGGGCACGCTCCTTTACGTATCGCATTTCACGCCTTCATTGTACGCAGCGGCGCGGACATCTTTGCTCTCCGGGCATGGCTTGCGCTTCGCTCCACAGAAACGCTGTGCGCCGCAGCTGTCCGTGGCCAGCGCGACAATGCAGGCGCCCGTCAGCTGCGGAGGCCGCCGTCAGGGCCATGCCTTCCCCGGAAACGTCGACCCACCTGTATATACGCCTCGAGCTGCGGATTTGCTTCGCACCGCAGTCCTTCGGTATATACAGGCGGGCCGCAATCGCATGGGTCTGCCGCAAAACCTACTTGCGCTTGAACTGGTTGTTCATCTGCATGAGCTTGTCCATGTCCGACATGCCGGACATGCCGGCGCCGCCGCCCATGGAGCCCATCTGCTTCATGAGCTGGTTCATGTTCATGCCGCCCATGCCGGGCATTCCGGGCATGCGCATCTTCTTGCCCTTTTTGCCCTTCTTCCCCTTCTTGCCGCCGCCCATCTGCTGGGTCATGGCGCGCATCTTGCCCATCATCTTGTTCATCTCGCCCCACTGCTTCATGAGGCCGTTCACATCAGAGGGCGACACGCCGGAGCCGCGGGCAATGCGGGCGCGGCGCTGACCGTTGATGATCGAGGGGCGCAGGCGCTCCTCCTTGGTCATGGACATGATGATGGCCTCGTTGCGGTCGAAGATCGACTCGTCCATCGCGCCGCCCATCTGGTTGAGCGCGCGCTGGCCGCCCGGCAGCATCCCGAGGATCCCCTTCATGCCGCCCATCTTCTTCACCGCGCGCATCTGCTCGAGCATGTCATTCATGGTGAAGCCCTCGCGCAGCATGCGTTCGGCCGCCTCGAGCTGCTCGGCGTCGGCCACCTCCTGAGCCTTCTCGATGATGCCGATCACATCGCCCATGCCCAGGATGCGCTTGGCCATGCGCTCGGGGCTGAACACCTCGAGTGCGTCGGGCTTCTCGCCGGTGGAGATGAACTTGATCGGCTTGCCGGTGACCTGGCGCACGGACAGCGCGCCACCGCCGCGGGCATCGCCGTCGAGCTTGGAGATGATCACGCCGTCGAAGTCGGTGCGCTCGGCGAAGGTGGACACCACGTTGACGATGTCCTGGCCGGTCATGGCGTCGACCACCATGAGGACCTGGTCGGGCTTGACCGCGCGCTTGATGTCCACGGCCTCGGCCATCATCTGCTCGTCGATCTGCAGGCGGCCGGCGGTGTCGACGATCACCACGTCGCGCATGGTGTCGACGGCCTCGCGCACCGAGGCGCGCGCGATCTCGACGGGGTGCGCACCGTCGCCGCGGAAGACCGGCACGCCGATCTCGCCGCCGAGCGTGGCGAGCTGATCGGCGGCGGCAGGACGGTAGACGTCGCAGGCCGCCAGCAGCGGGTGCTTGCCCTGCTTTTTGAGCATGTAGGCGAGCTTGGCCGCTGCGGTGGTCTTGCCCGAGCCCTGCAGGCCCACCAGCATGATGACGTTGGGGATGCGGCTGGAGAGGACCAGCTTGCTCTCGGTGCCGCCCAAAAGCTCGGTGAGCTCGTCGAGGACGATCTTGACGACGTTTTGCGCGGGCGTGAGCGACTCCATGACCTCCGCGGTCAGGCAGCGCTCCTTCGTGCGCGACACGAAGTCCTTGACGACCTTGTAGTTCACGTCGGCCTCGAGCAGCGCCATGCGGATCTCACGCATGGCGGCAGCGATATCGGCCTCGGTGAGCTTGCCTTTGCCGCGCAGGCGGTCGAACGTATCGTTCAGGCGATCGGACAGCGAGTTGAACATAACCAACCTTTCTTGCTGGAGAAGCTACATCCGTTTACATGCAGTTTGGGGACGGGGTCGTTTCGTTTCGCGTGCGGTTTGGGGACGGGGTCGTTTCGTGCGGCACGCAGTTTGCGGTTTGGGGACGGGGTCGTTTCGGATGGCAGGACATCCTCACCCAACCGCTCCTCATTTGGGGACGGGGACGTTTCGACCACCCTGAATCATTCGCACTACCTGAGAAGATACGAAATGACCCCGTCCCCAAACTGACCTGCCCAAACTGACAAACGAAATGACCCCGTCCCCAAACTGGGGGGATTAGGCGCCCACGAGGGCGCGGCAGAAATCGTGCGCGTCGAACCGTTGGAGGTCCTCGACCTGCTCGCCCACGCCCACGCGATAGATGGGCAGATGCAAGCGCTGAGCGACCGCCAGCGCGATACCGCCCTTCGCGGTGCCGTCGAGCTTGGTCAAGATGATGCCGTCGAGCCCCAGCGCGTCGTTGAACTCCTGAGCCTGGACGAGTCCGTTCTGACCGGTGGCGGCATCGATCACAAGGACCACGTGCACCGGGATCGGGCCGGCAGCGGCCGCGGCGGCCCGCTTGCGCGTGACCTTGACGACCTTGGCCAGCTCGCGCATGAGCTCCTCGCTCGTGTGCAGGCGGCCGGCCGTGTCGATCAGCACCAGCTCGGCGCCGTTCCTGTCGGCCTGGTCGAGCACGTCGTAGCACACACTCGCCGGGTCGGCCCCGCGCTCGCGCTTGACCACGGGCACGCCCGCGCGGGTGCCCCACACGTCGAGCTGCTCAATCGCGGCGGCGCGGAAGGTATCGGCGCTGCCGATCACCGTGCTCGTCCCGGCATGCGCGGCGGCGCTGGCGATCTTACCCACCGTGGTGGTCTTGCCGGCGCCGTTGATACCCACGAACAGCACGCAGGACGGCGTGCTGTCGAAGATGTCGCACTCCGGCTCGACAAACACCTCGGCCAGGCGCTCGGCGAGCGCGGCGCGCAGCTGTTCGGCGGTCTTGAGGTTCTTGCGGGCAGCCATGTCGCGCAGATCATCGGTGACCTGCATGGCGATCTCGCCGCCCATGTCACCCATGACCAGCGAGTCCTCCAGCTCCTCCCAGAAGTCCTCATCGACCTCGCCGCCGAAGTAGAAGACCTCGTTTAGGGCCTCGCGGCTGCGCTCGAGCCCGCGTTTCAGTGAATCGAACAGTCCCATTTAGGCATTCACGACCTTTCCGGTTTCGCGATCGAGTTTCTGGCTGACCACCCGGCTCACGCCGTCGGCCTGCATGGAGACACCGTAGAGGACGTCGGCGTCCTCCATGGTGCGGCGCTGATGCGAGATCACGAGCAGCTGCGTGGTGCGACGCAGGTAGTCGATGGCCCCGATCAGCTTGGAGAGATTCGAGTCGTCCAGCGCGGCCTCGACCTCATCGAGCACGTAGAACGGCACGGTGCGGGTGCGGTACACCGCGAACAGCAGCGCGAGCGCCGTCAGCGACTTCTCGCCGCCGCTCATGAGCATCATCTTGGTGATGCGCTTGCCGCGCGGCTGTGCCACGACCTCGATGCCGGTATCGGCCGGGTGCTCGGGGTCGGTCATCTCCAAATGGGCCTGACCGCCCGGGAAGAGCATGCTGAAGACCTCCTGGAAGTTCGCATCGACCTTCTCGAACGTCGTCAAGAAGCTCGTGCGCATCTTGCGGTCGATGGCGGCGGTGATCTTGGTGAGGGCGCGGCGTGCGCCCTCGAGGTCGCCCAGCTGGGCGGCGATGTAGTCGGCGCGCTCCTTCAGCGTCTCGTACTCCTCCATGGCCACCTGGTTGACGGGTCCTAGGTTGTTAATCTGGCGGACCAGGTCGTTGAGCTCGCGCTCGGCGGCCGCGCGGTCATCGGGGGCCGGCAGCTGCAGAGCCTCCTCCAGCACGGTGGCGCCGTCAGCGGTGATGGCCTTGATGGCTGCCTCCACCTGCACCTCGAGCTTGCCGCGCGCCACCTTCGCGTCGTTGACGGAGGTCTGGGCAGCATCCACCTCGAGCTTGGCGCGGGCAACCTCTCCCTTGGCATCCTCGATCGTGCGACGCAGCGAGGCCGAGTCGGCTTCCTCCAGCGACGCCTGGTCGCGCAGGCGGGCGGCCCAATCCATCGCGCGCTCGGACAGCGCCAGGTAGCGGTCGTGCAGCGGGTCCACGCGCAGTCGAAGCACCTCCAGCGAGCGGGCGGCCTGCTCGGTGCCGCGGATGCGGCGGTCGATGCCCTCCAGGCGACGCTTCAGCTCCGGCGCGCGCGCCGACAGGCTGCGCAGGCGCTCGGTTGCCTGGGCCAGGCGCACCTTGGCATCGGCCAGGCGCTCGGCCGCCTCGGCATCGTCCCGGCGGAGCCGCTCCAGATCGTCGGAGGCGGCATCGAGCGCGGCGGCGGCCTGATCGGCTGCGGCGCGTGCCCGGTCGCGCTCCTCGTTCAGCGCGTCGAGCCGCGGATGGGCCTCGCGTACCGAGGCGCTCGCCTCCTCGCGACGGCGCGCGAGCTGCGTGCGCTCGGCAAGCGTCGCGGACAGCGAATGCTCCATGCGCCCGATCTCGGACAGCAGCGAGTTGCGCTCCCCCTCGAGCCGCGAGATCTCGCCGGCCGATGTGCGCTCCTCTGCCTGCGCGGCCTCGATGGCCGCAGATGCCTCCGCCACCTGGCGCTCGGCGTGATCGAAGGCAGCCGAGAGCTCGGGCTCCAGGCCCTCCAGCTCGCGAATGCGGCGCTTGCGCTCCAGGGTGCCGGCCGCGCGCCCGCCGCCGCGCACCACGCGCACCACGCCGCCGTCGCGCACGCGCACGCCATCGCGCGTCACGTACGTCACGCCCGCAACCGCCGGCGCCGCCAGCGCCTCCTCAAGCGAATCGACCACGTAGAGGTGACCCAGGAGCGCCGCCACCGCGCCCGAGACGCCCTCGCGCACGCGCAGCAGCTCCACCAGGCGGGTCCCCGCAGCATCGAGCGCGGCGGGCGCGGCCATGTTCCCGGCAAGCAGCAGCGCCTCGCCCGAGACGCCCTCGGCGGCGGCAGCGAAGCCGGCGGCCTCGGCCAGACCCTCGGCATCTGCGAGCACCTGCGCGTCGATGTCGCCGCCCAGCAGCTGCTCAACCAGGGCCTCGAGGTCGGCGGGGGCCTCGATCATGTCACCCAGGCGACCGGCGATCGCGTGCTCGCACACACGGGCCACCTCGGCGGCGAGCGGCGAGGCGTCGGCCAGGCTCGCGTCGAGCTTGCGCAGGCCGGACAGCTCGGAGCGCACGTCGGCCACAGCACCGCGCGCCTGGTTCTCGCGCTCGCGCAGGGCGCTCGCCGCCGCCTGCGCCTCCTCGACGGCCCGACGCGCCCCCGAAAGCGCCTCGCGGGCCGAGTCGAGCTCGCCGGCGAGCTCCTCGGCGCGTCCGCGACGGCTTTCCAGCGAGGCCTGCAGCGTCTGCGCATCATCGTCGATCTGCTCCAGGCGCTTGGCGTACATGCCGTCCTCGAGCTCGGCGTTCGACAGCTTCTCGCGCACGCGCGCCAGCTCAAGCGAGGCCGCGTCGGCCTGGCGCTGATGCTCGCGCTGCTCGCGCGTGAGCTCGGAGATGCGCTCGTCGAGCTCCAGGCGCTGATTGTGCAGGCGCTCGGCCGCCGGCGAAAGGCCCTCGACATCCGCGCGGGCCACGTCCGATGCCGCCCGCTGGTCATCGAGCTGGCCGTTGACGTCGGCGAGCTCGTCGGCCACACGACGGCGCTGATGCTCGGAGGAGGACAGCGTCCCGCGCATCTCGGAAAGGCGGGCCACCATGTTGCGGCCCTTCTCCTCCAGCAGGCGCATATCCGAGCCGATCCGGCCCACCACGTCCTGCATATGCCGGCGCTGCTCGCCCAGATCGCCCACGAACAGGCCCTTCTCCTCCAGCATCACCTGGAGCTTCTCCAGCTCGCGCTCCTTCTCGCCCAGCCGGTAGCGCGCCAGCTCGAGCGCGGCGGCGCTCTGGTGCGAGCTCGACTCCAGATCGGCCCATTCGATCTGGAGCTGCCGCAGCTCGTCGACTGCCAGGATCTGGGTGAGTTCGCGGGCGCGCGCGGAGAGGTCCTTGTACTTCCGGGCGCGATCGACCTGGCGCTCCAGGGGCTTCAGCTGCCGGGAGATCTCGCGGTTGATGTCGCGGGCCCGCGTGAGGTGCTCGTCCATACTGCGGATCTTGCGCAGAGCGCGCTCCTTGCGGCGCTTGTGCTTGGAGATGCCCGCGGCCTCCTCGATCAGGGCGCGGCGCTCCTCGGGGCGGCTCTGCAGAATCGCGTCGAGCTTGCCCTGGGAGATGATGGAATGGGTGTCCTTGCCCAGGCCTGAGTCGTGCAGGATGTCCTGGATGTCCATCAGGCGGCACGGGCTGGAGTTGATCAGGTACTCGCTTTCGCCCGAGCGGTACATGCGGCGCGTCACCGCGACCTCGTTGAAGTCGACCGGCAGGGTGTGGTCGGAGTTGTCGAGCACGAGGGTGACCTCGGCCACGCCTACGGGCTTGCGCGCCGAGGAGCCCGAGAAGATCACGTCCTCCATGGCCTGGCCGCGCAGCTGGCGGGCGCTCTGCTCGCCCAACACCCACAGAATGGCGTCGGAGACGTTGGACTTGCCCGAGCCGTTCGGCCCCACGATGACGGTGAGGCCGGGCTCGAAGGTCACTGTCTCTTATACACATCTCCGAGCCCACGAGACGTAGAGGAA
>CABRIF010000049.1 GCA_902470925.1 uncultured Collinsella sp.
TCTACACAAGGAGTATCGTCGGCAGCGTCAGATGTGTATAAGAGACAGCTGCGGGTCCGCGTAGCTCGCATGAAAAGGCCTGGAATCCGCAGGCGAAAAAAGCCGCAGCCCCAAAGCAATCATCGCGCAGCACAGGGCATCAAACGTCCTGCGCCTTTTCAATGCAAGCTCTCCGGAGCCACAAATGCAGACCCCGGCGGATTCCTAAGCGAACACTCCGCAGGCCGAAGGCCAAGGACCGTTCGCGTGGAACCGCCGGGGGATTCCGATGGGAGCCTACACTCCGGGCTTAGTACATTCCGCCGCCCTGCTGGCCAGCCGTAGCAGCCGCAATGGCATCCTCAAGCTGGGTGTTCTTCGGCACGTCGGTAACCGTAGCCTCGGTAATGAGGATGAGGCTCGCAACGGAAGCGGCGTTCTGCAGCGTGGTGCGGGTGACCTTGACCGGGTCGAGCACGCCCATGTCGATCATGTTGCCCCACTCGCCGTTGGCGGAGTTCAGGCCCTCACCCGCGCCGAGCTCGGAAACCTTGTCCACCACGACAGCACCCTCGTACCCGGCGTTCTTGGCGATGGTGGCCACCGGAGCGGTGAGCGCCTTCTTGATGATGTCGATACCGATCTGCTCCTCAGGATCGGACACCTCGATGCCATCGAGCGCGGACAGCGCGTCCATGAACGCAACGCCGCCGCCGGCAACGATGCCCTCCTCAACAGCCGCGCGGGTAGCCTGCAGGGCATCCTCGACGCGGTGCTTGATCTCCTTGAGCTCGGTCTCGGTGGCAGCGCCGACCTTGATGACGGCCACGCCACCGGACAGCTTGGCGAGACGCTCCTGGAGCTTCTCGCGGTCGAACTCGGAGTCGGTGTGCTCGAGCTCGGCCTTGATCTGGGCCACG
Source organism: uncultured Collinsella sp. (assembly GCA_902470925.1). GTDB lineage: Bacteria > Actinomycetota > Coriobacteriia > Coriobacteriales > Coriobacteriaceae > Collinsella. The sequence goes on from CABRIF010000049.1 coordinate 900, forward strand.
CGATCGTTGATGGCGTCCTTGGAGCCGGCGCCGTCCACGATGGTGGTGTTGTCCTTGGTGATGGTCACGCTCTTGGCGGTGCCGAGCATCTCAGCCGTGATGTCGGCAACCTTGATGCCCAGCTCATCGAGGGCAGCCTGGCCACCGGTGAGCACCGCGATATCCTCGAGCATGCGCTTGCGGCGGTCGCCGTAGCCGGGAGCCTTCACAGCGCACACGTTGAGCGCGCCGCGGATCTTGTTCAACACGAGCGTGGGCAGCGCCTCGCCGTCGATATCCTCAGCGATGATCAGCAGGCCCTTGCCGGCGCGGGAAACGGCCTCGAGCACAGGCATGATGTCCTGCACGTTGGAGATCTTCTGGTCGGTGATGAGGATGTAGGGATCCTTCATCACGGCCTCCATACGGTCGTTATCCGTGACGAAGTACGCGGAGACATAGCCCTTGTCGAACTGCATGCCCTCGACCGTGTCGATCTGGATATCGAAGGTCTGGCCGTCCTCGACGGTGATGACGCCGTCTTTGCCCACCACGTCCATGGCCTCGGCGATCTTGGCGCCAACCTCGGGGTCGCCGGCGGAGATGGTGCCGACCGACGCGATCTGCTCCTTGGTCTCAACCGGCTTGGACAGGCTCTTCATCTCGGCCACGGCGGCGTTGACGGCCTTGTCGATACCGCGGCGGATGGCCAGCGGGTTGGCGCCGGCAGCGACGTTCTTGAGACCGTCGTTGACGATTGCCTGGGCCAGCAGCGTGGCGGTGGTGGTGCCGTCACCCACCGTGTCGTTGGTCTTGGTGGCAACCTCCTTCACCAGCTGGGCGCCCATGTTCTCGATGTTGTCCTCGAGCTCGATCTCCTTGGCAACGGAGACGCCGTCGTTGGTGATAGTGGGAGCGCCGAAGGAGCGCTGCAGCGCCACGTAACGGCCCTTGGGGCCCATGGTGACGGTGACGGCGTCGGCCAGCGTGTTGACGCCCTTCGCGAGCTTGGCGCGAGCGTCGGTATCGAACATGATGTTCTTAGCCATAGTTCAATCCTCCATAGGTGAGAGATGTTCGGATGCCGCCTTGCGGCCGAGTCGCGTGCCGCGGCGGCGAACATGTGCCCCAGGGGCCGATGCCCAGCTGGGACAGCGGAATTACTCGACGATCGCGTAGATGTCGTCGGCGCGCATCAGCAGGTAGTCCTCGCCGTCGACCTTGACCTCGTTACCGCCGAACTTGCCGTAGATCACGACGTCGCCGGCCTTGACGTCGATGGGCAGGCGCTCGCCGTTGTCGGACAGCTTGCCGGCGCCAACGGCCACGACGGTACCGCGCTGCGGCTTCTCCTGGGCGTTGCTGGCGATATACAGACCCGAGGCGGTCTTCTGCTCAGCGGCATCGGGCTTGACCAGAACGCGGTCTGCAAGCGGCTTCAGACTCATAGCTGATTCCTCCTTTGCTGGTGCTCCGGGGCGGCCCCGGGCATCCATGCTTTTACGTACGCGATGAATGGTACCCACGAACACGAACTTATACAACGCGAGAGCAAAAAATCTTATCAACTCACACTTAGATTTCTTGAGTCGAAGCACGGGCGGAGACCCGCTGCGACTCAGGCGGACCTTCCCGTGGACACGCGCCCCCATACCCCTTCGATTACGAGGGCGTTCGCCATGCGCATAGGCACGCTCCGGGTTCCCTATGCCCACTCCCCTACTGCCGAATCCCATCTCAATCCATGAACAGACCCTTTCAGAACGGGATTGAACAACATTGCCGCGATATCGACAGCGGCGTCCAGGCTGCCGATATCTGACATCAGCGGTGTCTGTCGGCACAACTTCATAAATCTCCGCTCTGCAGGTCCTCGCCATTCCGCTGGGACATCAAATCTGCAGGGCACAACGATTCTTCTCGCAGAGCACTCTAAGCGCAGGCGATGCAGCAGTGCAGACCCGTCAACCTCGCAACTTCTTGCGTACACAACTACATCCACCAAGTCTTTCTGACGTGATGAAGGCCTACCGTCATGCCTTTCCAGAATGCCGCAGAACTTATCTGCAAGCGCGCTCTCCACGGTATACGCCCGATAGTCGCACACGGGAATATCGTGCAGCTCGATTCGATCCGCCGGCGTAATCACATCGAAATCGTCTTGCGGGATCTCATCCACCACAAGGTCGACAGAAATATCCTGCACCCTTCGACCGCCGATCTGGGCATGAAACGTAACGCAAGCGCCCGAACGATACTCGTCCTCAGCTTTAATATGTACCGCTTTAGCGAACTCAAACGTAACAAAGTCGTTCAAATCAATCGACGCCAGGGCCCTAAGTTCGCCAATTGCTCGATCAAGATCCCTTTCCTCGGAGAGAAGGTCGATGTCGCGTGTTGTCCGAGCGTCAGGGGTGCGCGCGAGCATGCTTTGTCCACCCTTAAGCAGGAAATGAGCGTCGGGCTTGCTAAATACACGGCACAGCAGTCGATGAAAGAAAAACACGATGTACGCTCTATTCGTATCCATAGGCGATGATTTCGCGATACTCTTGACTGCTCTGTCCAGGTCGAGAGGCGTCTTATATACCATGCAGCCCCCCTTCCGCAAACGCCCGATTTACTTTGCCTCTCATGCGAGGAGCAAGCCCGGACACAATGCTGCGCAGCCGCATCGGGTCAAAGCCCTTGTCAAGCGCGTCCTCAATAACGCCCTGAACAAGAGATAGATCTTCATCATCAAGCACGAGATCGACGATTGTGCGCTCCATCCTGGTTACCGCAAAGCCATATTTGAAGGTTACGTCGTCGCGGCTGATTGCGCGAATCCCCATCTTGATGTTAGGATTTCTCGAATTAAATCTCTTGGAGGAGAACATGCGAATCGGCGTTAGATAAAAATCCCCGATTCCCAAAACCGATGATGCCGTCGATCCACCCACCGCTATACCATCCCACGACTCTCTTGCCATGCGCTCGAACGTGAGCTCTGCAGGGGCAGTGAGCTTCCATGCTGCAACGACCTCATCCAGATACGAGGGGGCAACAGCAGTTGAACGGTATGCCCCGCGCGCCACACGTTCCAGCTTTCCCGAAGCGCAGGCCCGTGAAAGCGCATCGCGCGGAATATCGAACCGCTCCGCCTGTGCAGTGGTAAAAACTCCTTCCTCAGCAGATAGGGAGGCGAGTGATTGTATGTAAGTCGATCCATTCATGTTTCAATTGTAGGGCTGAAGCATACGTTTGCAACCTAGATCTTCTTCAATCATCATCATTCTTTCACCGCCCTTCAAGCGGTCAGCCACCGCCCCTCAAACGTTGTCACCCCCGCTGAGAGTCCTCATGGCGTCGATAAGCACACCGGCACGCAAAAACGGGGTGCCGGGCAAAAACCCAGCACCCCGTCCGCATCGAACTATGCAGGAGCCCCCACAGGAAACCTGTCGGCGATTAGCGCTCCGCGTCGCGACGACGCTTCAGGCCGAAGGCCGCACCGAGCGCCCCCAGGCCAGAAGCCAGAGCGCCCACAATGCCCACCGAGGCAGCGTCGCCGGTCTTGGGCAGCATGCCCTTGCCAGCTTTGCCGGCCTTGGCACCCTTACCGCCGTTGTGCTTGGCACCGTTCTGCTTGGCGGTGTCCTGCTTGCCGGTATGCTCGGCGCCGCCCTTGTCCTTGCCCGTCTCGTTACCTGCGGGCTTGGGGTCGCGAACGATCACGGCAACCTCAACGGTATCCATCGAGCCATCCGGGTAGGTAACCGCGATGGTGCCGACCGTCTTGCCGGGCTTGCTCGTGTCCGGCTTGACGCTCCACTCGATCTTGGTGCCTTCCGGCAGATCGCCCTTGTTGGCGATGCCGTCGGCGGCGGCGGGCTCACGGCCCGTCTCGACCGTCACGTCCTGGCCGGCGGGCATATGCTTGTCGGCATCGGTGCTCGCGTCCTTCACGTGCACCGGGACCTCGACCTTGTCCATCGTCCCATCCGGGTAGGTCACCACGATGATGCTGGTCACCGTACCGGACTTGCTCGTGTCCGGCTTGGCGTCCCACTCGATTTTGGTGCCCTCCGGCAGATCGCCCTTGTTGGCGATGCCGTCGGTGGCGGCGGGCTCACGGCCCGTCTCGACCGTCACGTCCTGGCCGGCGGGAGCATACTTCTGAGCGTCCGTGCGGGTATCCTTCACATGCACCGGCACCGTCACCTTGTCCATGGAGCCATCCTGGTAGGCCACCACGACCACGCCGGTGGTATCGCCGGGCTTGGAGGTGTCCGGCTTGGTCTCCCAAGCGATCTGGACGTTCTTCGGCAAATCGCCCTTGTTGGCGATGGCGTCGGCGGCATCGGCCTCGCGGCCCATGTCAACCGTCACGTCTTTGCCCATCGGGTTGTACTTCTCGGCCTCGGTGCGCTTGTCCACCACGTTCACGGACACGTTCACCACGTCGAAGGAGCCATCGGGGTACGCGACGTTCACCTTGCCGGTAAACGTGCCGGCGTTGTCGGTCGAGGGACGCTGCGCCCAGCTGTAGACAACATCCTTCGGCAGCTCGCCCTTGTTGATGATCGCCTCGGACGCATCAGGCATCGTACCGCCCAGGCCGACGGTGATCGTCGTGCCCTTGGGGTCGAACTGGTCGCTTTGCGGGATCGACGGCTTGGGCAGCACGGTGATCTCGACCGTGACCTCGTCGGTGGTGTCGTCCGGGTAGGTCACCACAATGGTGCCGTTCACCTTGCCGGGCGTGTCGGTGCTGAAGTGCTCCTTCCACGCGGCGTTGGTGCCACCGGGCAGCTCGCCCATGTTCGCGATGCCGCTGACCGCAGGAGGAATCGAGCCCTGCTGCGTCGTCACCGGCTTGCCCTTGGGCGTGTACTTCTCAGCGTCGGGGCGGGTGTCCCGCACCTGAACCGGAACCGTCACCATGTCCTTGGAGCCATCCTGGTAGGTCACCACGATGGTGCCGGTGGTCTTGCCGGGCTTGGAGGTGTCCGGCTTGGTACCCCAGGAGATCTGGACGTCGCCCGGCAGCTCGCCCTTGTTGGCGATGCCGTCGGCGGCGGCGGGCTCGCGGCCCATGTCAACCGTCACGGTCTGGCCCTTGGCGTCGTACTTCTCGGCATCCTTGCGGCTGTCCACGACCTCGAAGTCGACCTCGACCTCGTCGGCGGACGTATCGGCATAGGTCACCACGATAACGGCCTTGGCCGTGCCGGGCTTGGCCGTGGAGGGCGCGTCCTTCCAGGCGAAGGAGGTACCGGCGGGCAGCTTGTCGGCGTCAACGATGCCGGTCTTGGCGTCGGGAGCGCCGGCGTTCAGCTCGGCCGTCACCTTCTGGCCCTTGGGATCGTTCTTCTGGGCCTCGGTGCGGGTGTCCTTCACGTGGACCGTCACATGCACCAGATCGCGCGACTTGTCCGGGTAGGTGACGGCGACGGTGCCGGTCGCCTCGCCGGGCTTGCTCGTATCGGGCTCATTCGCCCACTCGTATGCGGTGCCGTTCGGCAGCTCGCCCTTGTTGGCGATGCCGTCGGCGGCCTTCGGCATCTTGCCCATGTCGACGGTGACGTCCTGGGCCTTGGGCGTGTAGATATCCGCCTGCTCGACCACCTTGACCTCGACCTCCACCGAGTCGGAAGAGCCGTCGCTGTAGGTCACCTTGACGGTGCCCTTCTTGGTGCCGGTCGACGTGGTGTCCGGGGCCTTGCCCCAGTCAAAGGCGGCATCGGCCGGCAGGTCGGCGACGTTGGCAATGGCGGCCTTGGCCTCATCGGCGCCGGGCTTCGTGCCCTGACCCACCGTCACCGAACCGGGCTGCGGCTCGAACTTGCCGTTCTGAGGCAGCGCCTGCACCGTGACCTCAACCTCGAGCTCATCGGTGGACTTGTCGGGGTAGGTCACCAGAATCGTGCCCTTGGAGGTGCCGGCCTTGGAGACATCGGGCTCGACCTTCCAGGTGTACGCGGTGTCGTCGGGCAGCTCATAGGTGTTCGCGATGCCCTCGCTCGCCGGCGGCATGGTGCCCTCGGGCGTAGCCACCTTCTGGCCCTGCGGCTCGAACTTTTCGGCGTCCTTGCGGTTGTCCTGGACCTCGAAGTCGACCTGGACATCCTCGCTGGACCGATCCGCGTACGTCACGGTAATGGTCTGCTTGGTGGTGCCCACGTTCTCAGTGGAGGGCTTAGTCTTCCACGTGTAGGTTGCACCCTGGGGCAGCTCGCCGCCCGCGAACGCAACGCCGTATTTCGCCTCGGGGACCTTGCCGCCCAAATCGGCGGTCACCTTCTGGGCGAGCGGCTCGAACTTGTCCTTCTCGGGCCGGTTGTCGATCACGTGGATCGTCACCTCGACGGTGGTGGTGGACTGATCCTTGAAGGTCACCTCGATGGTGCCCTTGAAGTTGCCCGGCTTGCTCGTATCGGGCACAGTACGCCACTCGATCTGGGTGGTGTTGGGCAGCGCGCTCGCGTTGACGATGCCGTCCTCGGCGGCTGCGCCCTCGTTCAGGTTGACCGTGATGTCCTGGCCCTCGACCGGATACTTCTGCGCATCGGTGCGGTTGTCCTGGACCTCGAAGTCGACCTCGACCTCATCGGTGGTGCGATCGGGATAGGTCACCACGATGGTCTGCTTGGTGGCGCCAGCCTGATCGGTGGCAGGCTGCTTCTTCCAGGCGAAGGAGGTGCCGGCGGGCAGCTTGGCGGCGTCCACGATGCCGGTCTTGGCATCGGGGGCCGCAGCGTTCAGCTCGACGGTCACCTTCTGGCCCGCCGGATCGTACTTCTGGGTGTCCGTGCGGGTGTCCTTCACGTGGATGGGCACCGTCACCTTGTCCTTGGAGCCGTCCGGGTAGGTCACCACGACGACGCCGGTGGTGTCGCCGGGGTTCTTCGTCTCGGGCGTGGTTTCCCACTCGATCTTGGTGCCGCCGGGCAGCTGGTCCTGATCGGCGATGCCGTCCGCCGCGCTGGGCTCGCGACCCATGTCCACGGTGATGGGCTTCGGCTTCGGATCGAACGTGCCAGCCTGGTCGGAAACGATGACCTTAACAGGCACCGAGTCGGAGGTGCCGTCCGGATAGGTCACCTTCACCGTGCCGTACACGGTGCCGGCCTTGCTGGTATCCGGCGCCTGCTCCCAGGTATAGAGGGCATTTTCGGGAAGCTCGGCGGAGTTCGTGATCGCGGCCTTGGCATCGGCCTCATCCGGGCGCGAACCCTTGCCAACCGTAATGGTACCGTCGATCGGCGCATAACGCGACGCATCGGTCGCCACATCGATCGTCGAAGCTGCCTCCACGACCTCGTTTCCATCGGGGCTGTAGGCCACGAGCTTCACCGTGTGGACGTCCTCGGGGATGGTGCCCTTCGGAACCGTGAGGGTGAACTCACCCGCGAGCAGCTTGTCGAAGGGGATGAGCTCGGTGGCGTAGACCTTGCTCTCGTCGATCTTGCCGGTGCGCTCATCGACCGCCACCAGCTTGACGGAGGCGTTGCCCGCATCCTGGCTCGTCACCGAGAGCTTCTTGCTCGCGTCGGACGGGTCGTCGATGAGCGGCTTGGGCAGCGCGCCGGCGATCTGCGCGGTGGCCGCGGGGCTGATGGCAACCACCTTGGTGGTGGGCACCATCGGCTTATAGCTGGCGGCGTCTTTGGCCTCCGTCTTGTCGACCAGGACCTCCTGGCCGTCGGGCACGCCGTCGCCGTCGGTGTCGACCTTGCGGATGTCGGTGCCGTACTCGAACTCCACGAAGTCGAACAGGCCGTCCTTGTCCGAGTCGTTCGTGCGCAGGCAGGAGTTGGCGTAGCTGCCCGTGAGCTGCTTGGGCGCGGCGCCGCCGTCCTTCTTGCTGCCCTCGTTGTCCAGGTAGTCGGCCTCAAGCCAGGAGCTAAACAGCATGCGCTCGTTGTGCTGGGTGATGTAGTCGTTGAGGACGCGGGAGAACTCCTCGAGCGACACGCCCTCCTTCACCTTGTAGGAGATGGTGTAGTTGCGGCTCTGGCCAAGCGTGCCCCAGAAGATCTGGTCGTTGTTGCTGCGCACCTTGGAACGCTGAGCGCTCGTGTTGTTGCCGATGATGGTCAGCTCGGGCTCGCGGCTCGTATCCACCAGGCCCTTGTCGTCCACGCTCACCTTGAAAACCGTGCGGCCGCTGTTGGGGCTGCCCTGCGTGTCGGAGTTGTAGATCTCGACCTCGCCCGGCTCGATGTAGGGCAGCAGCGCCTCGGGGATCTGCTCTTTAATATAGAGCACCCATTCATAATCGGTCTGCAGGTAGTTCTCGTCGGGCTTGAAGGTGTGCACCGAATTGATGCGCATGTTGTGCGTGTCCATGACGACGGAGTTGCCCATCTTGCCGGACGTGAAGCCGGAATTCATCTCGCCCTTGTTCATCGAGCCATTCTGCTGGATGAAGCCGGTTGAGACGGATTCCCGCGCGATGGCGCCGTTGCCTTTGACCCACACCGATTCGAACCCGATGGCGGTGCTGTCCATGCCCATGTTCTCGAGGGTCTTGCCGTCTTTGAGCTTGATCTTGAGGTCGCGGTTGGTGACCACGCCGATCAGGCCCGTCTGCAGATTGGTGTTGTTGGCCGCGACCGTCCACATGGCGCCGTTGTCGTGCTTGACGAGGTAGGCCTTCGAGCCGCCGTCGATCTGGATGCTCTCGATCTGCTTGTAGAACTCGTCGTTGGTGAAGCTCAGGATGTACTGGCCGGCATAGGGGTTGTTCTTGTCCGTGCCCCAGCCCGTCGCGCCCGAAGCCCACTTGGTGACGGTGAGGCGGATCGTGCCGTCGGCGTCCACGCCGTTATAGCGGGTGAACGCATAGCGCAGCGAGGAGGTCTCCACGCCGGTGGCATTATAGTGAGTGGTGGTATCCATCGCGCGGTCGGCCGTGGGGATGGCTGCCATCGCCAGGTTCGGCACCGCCGCCCCCGCCACCGATAGGGCCAGCACCATCGCCGCCGCACCGCGCCAGTTGCGCGCACGGCCATGCTCGCGGTTGCTGCGCAGTTTGCTGCGGACCGCCTCGCGTGCCGCCTGCTGCAGCTCATCCTGAGTCGAATTCCGTTGTACCATGTAACGCGCCTTTCGCATGTCGTCATGGGCCCCGCGGGAGCGGAGCTTCCTTTGAACACCACATGATATTGCTGGTCTGTCCGTAGCAAATGTACCTTTGCGCCACAGCAGCACGAAACGCGCCAGTTTCTCAGCAGATTCATGTATAGAGCGCGCGAAGATGGTACTTTCCTACAACACTTTTGTAAGAAAGCGTGTCACTTAATTGACTTTACGCCTCTTGACCTGCTGCTTTGCTACTTCTTTCACGGTCCTATCCACCGGTTTGTACGAACGGAGAATTTGTCGCATGATAAGCAGATGAAACTGTTACTAAGGGAGGGGCGAATGAACGCTGAGCGGATACTCAAGTCAATCCATGTGCTGACGCACATGCCTATTCACCTATTTGATAGGTCTTTTGATCTTATAGCATCATTCACCTCGGATACGGCAAAAATCGTAAACTACGACTTCCGCCGCATGGCGACGGATGCCTCTATGGAGGAGCGCGGGTTCAGCATCCTGACCGGCAGCTTCGGCGAGATGTTCATCCTGTACGCCATCGAGGACCGCTATGCGCTGTTCGGCCCGTTCCGCTGCAATGTAATCGACCGCGACTCGCTCGAGCAGAAGCTCGCCGAGCAGGACATTCCCCAGCGCGAGTGGCGCATGCTCACCACCTACCTGCAGGAGCTGCCCCTGTACGCCCTGGGCGACCTGCGCGACATCATCACGCATATCAACTACTGCTTCACCGGCAGCTTGGAAGATCCGCTGTCCGAGAACCTGCACGCCTACGTGCGCTCGTTCTACATGGACTTCGACCGCGAGCGCATCGGCAAGTACGACGGGCGCACGTTCGACCCGCAGTCGTATCTGTATTACTACGAGTCCGAGATCTTGTCCTACGTGAACGCCGGCAAGGTCGAGGACCTGAAGGATATGGTGTTCCGCCTGGGCAACGCCGTCATCCCCAGCACCTCTGGCGACATGCTGCGCAGCGAGAAGAACTACTCGATCGTGGTGTTCCAGAAGCTGTCGCGCGCCGGCATTGACGCCGGCTGCGACATCGTGGAGTCCACGTTGGCGCGCGACGCGTTCATCCGCCGGACCGAGGAGGCGCACACCCTGCAGGGCGTGCTGAAAATCCGCGATGCGGCAATCGTGTTCTTCACCGCCGAGGTGGGCAAAACCCGTGCGCATGGCTATTCACAGCTGGTCACTAGCATCGTGCAGTTCATCGGCCTCAACACCAACCGTGCGCTGCGCGTGCAGCAGATCGCGGACGCGTTCCACCTGAGCACCTCGGCCGTACAGAAGAAGTTCAAGGCCGAGACGGGTGCCACGATCCAGCAGTACATCATGAAGCGCAAGATCGAAGGGGCCAAGGTCATGCTCAAAAGCGGCCTGTCCGTCACCGACGTCGCCACGGCGCTCGGCTTCTTCGACTCCTCGCACTTCTCCCGCACCTTCAAGAAGGTCGCGCACATCACGCCCAAGCGCTACCAGGAATCCCAGGTCCAGCTGCCGTCGCGCAAGGAGCAGTAAGGCGCTGACAGCGGCGACGGCAGGGCACAGGTAGCGGCAACGGGGACCCGCAACGCCCGCCTACCGCCGCGAGAATACCCGACGACCGCCCACATAGGTCTCCAGCACCCGGACGCCCTGCAGCTCGTCGGCCGCACAGGTCAGCGGGTCGGCATCGAGCACCACGAAGTCGGCCAGGTAACCGGCGTCGAGGCTGCCCAGCTCATGCGCGCGCCCCGCCGCATCGGCGCTGCCGGCCGTGTAGATGCGCAGCGCATCGGCAGCCGGGATGCGCTCCGCCGGCAGCCAGCCGCCCGCCGGCTCATGGCTTGCAGGGTCTTGGCGCGTCACCGCCGCATAGAGCACATCCATCGAGGTCACCGGTGTGATGGGCGAATCAGTGCCGAACGCCTGGGCCACCCCGCGAGCCAGGTAGGTGGCAAACGGCCACATGACCTGCGCGCGCTCGGGCCCCAGATCGCGCTCAGGGCCTCCCGGGTCGAGTGTGATATGACCGGGCTGGGAGCTCGCCAGCACATCGAGGTCGCGCAGGCGATCGATGTCGGCAGGCAGCAGATTCTCCAGATGCTCAAGGATGTTGCGCCCCTGCCGCGGCGCTCCGAAGCGCGCGCGGGCCTCCTCGAAGATGTCGAGCGCCGCATGAATCGCGGCGTCGCCGATGGTGTGGATGCGCACCGCATGGCCGCGCTCGGCCGCCGCGAGCACCAGCGAGCGCATGCGCGCGGCGTCCACCGTGGGCCGCCCGCAGTCGCCGGGTACGAGCGCGTTGGTGTAGGGGTCGGTCAACCACGCCGTATGCTGGCTCGACACGCCGTCGAAGAATTGCTTGAATCCCGGCGCGCGCAGCAGGTTGCTCTCCCGGTAGCGCGCCTGCAGCCCCTCAAGGCGCGACTGGTCGTCAAGCAGCGTGGGAAACAGATGCGCCCGGACGGTCAGGTTGCCGTGCGCCTCGAGGTCCTCGTAGATGTCATCGCGAATGAAATCGCAGCCCTCGTGCGGCATGAGCGCCATGTCGCACATCGAGGTAATGCCCTGTTCGGCCATGCGCGCGAGCTGCGCCTCGTAGGCGGCAGCGACGTCGTGCGGCGTGAGCCATTCCAGGCAGCGCGGCAGGAGCTCCATGGCCGCCGCCTCCCGCACGATGCCCGTGAGCTCGCCGGATGCATCCTTGTCGTAGCTGCCGCCCTGCGCAGGCACGCTATCGCGCGTGACGCCCAGCTCGTCGAGGGCGCGCGAGTTCATCCAGAGCGTGTGGCCGTCGCCGGAATACATGACGCAGGGCCGATCGGGAAACGCCTCGTCAAGCGAGCGCTTGGTGGGCGGCACCGGCGGATTCCAACGATAGTCGCGCCAGCCCTGCGTGACCACCCAGGCATGCGGCGGCAGGCCCGCGGCGAACGCACGCGTGGTCGCCACGAGCTCCGCCTCGCTTTCGCCCCGGTGCATGAGCAGGTAGGGCGACGACCCGAGCGCGGTGTGAAAGAAATGCAGGTGGGCGTCGTGGAAACCCGGGCAAATGAACGCATCGCCGAAGTCGAGAACCGGCGTGAAGGCGGGGCAGGCGGCCTGGATCTCATCGGGGGCGCCCATGCGCACGATGCGGTCGCCCGCCACGGCACACGCCCGCGGGCGGACCGCACGCTCACCCGGCGCGCTCGTGAACACGCGCGCAGACTGCACGATAAAGTCGACCTTCGCATCCATGGCTCGGCGCTCCCCTCTTTCACGCTCCAGCCGCCCCGCGAGCCAGCCGCCCGTATGCGACCGCGCCCCGGCAACGCTGAGAACCGCTCCCATCCTTATGGCATCGCCTGATTATAGCGCCGGGACCTGCAGCAAACAGCGCCGGCACGCGGCCGAAATCGCCCGGCAATCCACCAGGGGCGCAGCGCTGAGCAGCCCGCAGAGCAACACGCCGCACATCACGCGCTCAGCGCGCTGCCCGCACGCGCCCCACAGCCCCGACGCATCGTCCAGCAAGGCGGTCGACGGGCGGCCCGCAACCGCGCCCGCCCGCCGCAGCGCGGCGCGCGCACCTCCATCGTGCTAGAGTGAAACCAAGCGCACCGCGGCGCCGCAACCGCATTCGCCTCACGTGCCCGCTTCGGGCGAGAATCCGGTTTGCGCCCTGCGCGCGCATATGCAAGCGCTACGGAAAGGAAGCCCGCGTATGCCGGACACCCACACCCAGCAACCAGCCGGCCAGCCAACGCAAGGGCCCGCCCAGGACACCGTTGCCACCACCATCCGCCAGATCGCCGGCGCGCTCGAGCCCTCCATCATCCGCCAGCGCCGTCACTTCCACAAATACCCCGAGCTCAGCATGGAGGAGATCCGCACCACCTCAGACATCGCCGAGGAGCTCGACGAACTGGGCGTTCCCTACACGCGTCCCCTCAAGACGGGTCTGGTGGCCACCGTGCGCGGCACCGCCGCAGACGCCTACCGCGCCGACGGCACCCCGCGCCGCCGCCTGCTGCTGCGCGCCGACATCGACGCCCTGCCCGTGACCGAGCGCACCGGCGAGCAATTCGCCAGCGTGCACGAGGGCCTCATGCACGCCTGCGGCCACGACTGCCACATCGCCATGATGCTGGGAGCCGTGCAGATCCTCCAGCGCATGGCTGATGAACTGCACGGCGAGGTGCGCGTGGTGTTCCAGCCCTCCGAGGAGAACGGCAGCGGCGCCAAGCTCATGTGCGATGAGGCGCAGGTGTGCGATGGGGTCGACGGCGCCTTTGCCATGCATATCTGGAGCGAGATCGACGCCGGGAAGATCTCCTGCGAACCCGGACCGCGCATGGCCAATACCGACTGGTTCCGCGTGGACGTCCATGGCACCTCCTGCCACGGGGCCATGCCGCAGCGTGGAGCCGATGCGGTCATGGTGGCCGCCGAGATCGTCAACGCCCTGCAGACCATCGTGTCGCGTGAGCTGTCACCCTACGAACCGGCCGTGGTGACCGTCGGCGAGCTGCACGGCGGTACCGCGCGCAACGTCATCGCCGGCGAGGCCTACCTGTCCGGCACCGTGCGGACCTACAGCGACACCGCCCACGACCTCATGCCCGGCTTGATCGAGCGCATCGCCGTGCACACCGCTCGCGCCCATGGCGCCGAGGCCGAGCTATCCGACTACACGATCGCCAACTACAAGGTCGAAAACGAGCCGGCCGCCAGCGCGCGATGTCTGAACGCCGTGCGCAAGGTACTGGGTGCAGAGGCCGAGGGCCACTACCGGGGCACCCTGTCGGGTGAGGACTTCTCCGAGTACCTGCGGCGCGTGCCGGGCGTGCTCGCCTTCGTGGGCTGCCGCAACCCCCAGATCGGCGCCACCTTCGCCCAGCACTCCTGCTACTACAAGGTCGATGAATCCGTTCTGGTGAAAGGCGCGATGCTCGCCGCGCAGTACGCTGTCGACTTTTTGGCCGAATAGGCTGCGGACGCACCCCTGCCCCGCCTACAGCCTCCCGAGCCCGCGGCCGCAAACGTCCGCCGGCAGCCCGCCGTACTCAGTTCACGCCGCGAAAGCCGCGCCCGATGATCTCGGAGCTGTCCACGATGGTCATGAAGCAGCCGGGGTCGACCTCGCGGGCGAACCGCCGCAGCTTCACGGCCTCGCGCCGGGACAGCACGCACATGATCACCGTGACGCAGCGGCCCGAAAACGCCCCGTACCCGCGGCTGATGGTGGCGGTGCGCCTGAGGTCGCGCACGATGAACTTTTCCACCGTGAGCGGCTCGCGGCAGATGATGGTGCACACCTTGCGCAGATGAATGCTCTCGATGGCCTTGTCCACCACGAGCGTCTTGGCGAACAGACCCAGCACGCAGTACAGCCCCACGCGCGGGCCGTACAGCACCGCGGCGATCGCCACGATGCCGATGTCCACCAGCAGTAGCGCACGGCCAATCTCGAGCGTGCTGTGCCGGCGCAAGATCATGGCGAGGATGTCCGTGCCGCCGGTGGACGCGCCGATGTCGAACACCATGGCGCTGCCGATGGCCGGCAGCAGCACTGCGAAGCACAAATCGAGCCACATGTCGCCCGTCACCGAAACCGCCGATGCCCCGGGGAAGAGCATCTCGAACAGCGAGACGTAGGCGGACAGGGCGAATGAGGCGAACACGCTCCACAGGATCGCGCGGCGCTCCAGGAAGATGAACCCCAGCACCACCAGCACGATATTGATGATCCACATGAAGGCGCCCACAGGAAGCGACGGGAAAAGCGTGGACAGGATCACCGATACGCCGGAGGTGCCACCGAAGGCGAAGTGGTTCGGCGTTTTGAACAGGACGATGGAGGCGGCCGTCAAGATCAGGCCGCCGTTCAGCATGCCGAAGAACTGCAGAAAACGAGGGTCCTGGCTGCGTTTGGCGCCCGCGCGCTCGCCCTGGGCGATGTCCTCGGGCGTCACGAGCTGCTCCATGGGCTCAACCGGCGGCCGGTCCCCCTCGGCCATGCGATACATCCCGTCGGCGGCTACGACCTGTGACTCTGCCATGTCTGTACCCTCTACCGCGCACCCCTGTGCGCCTTGGCTCCCCATGCGCCCTGATGGTAGCGCGCCAGGACAGGAATGCAATCCATGCGGCTAAAGCGTTCGGCGAGCGGTCCAGCGCGGAAAACAGGATGCGCTCACGCCGATCTGCCAACCCATTTGCTGCAATTTCGAGGTTTTGCGAAATGCCACTTGATAATGGATATATATCAAGCTGTCTGCACGCAACAAAAGCCCAGGTAGTCACAGTCTAAAAACTCAGTTCATATGCTAGCCAGAATGTGCATTTCACAAAACCGCAAAAATGCAGCAGCCTTCCCCTGCGGCCATCCCGTTCGCACGCAGAAACACCGAGCCGTGTGGATAGCAATTATCCACACGGCTCAAAGAACTCGCGTTATGCAGTTAGCCGCGTTCGCCGCTCAGGCAGGCGACGATATGCTGTTGGCGCTCCCGTGACACCGCGAATGCCCGTCCTTAGAACGCCGGCAGAACGTCCTGGCCGTAGGTTTTCTCGAGGTAATCCTTGAAGTCGTCGGACTGCAGCACCTCGACGAGCGCCTTCACGGCCGCATCGTCCTTCTTCTTGGGTGTCGTGCAGATGATGTTGGCATACTGCTCGACCGCCGTAGAGCCCGTCTCCTCGTGGGCAAGCGCGTCCTTCACGTGGTAGCCCGCCTCGATGGCGTAGTTTCCGTTGATGACGGCGAAATCGACCGACTCGAGCGCGCGCGGCACCGCAGCGGCCTCGAGCTCCTGGAACGAGATGTTGTGCGGGTTGTCGGAGATGTCTTTGGGCGTCGCCTCGAGGTTCTCAGGGTCCTTCAGGGTGATCAGACCCAGATCCTGCAGCAGCAGCAACGCGCGGCCCTCGTTGGTGGGGTCGTTCGGGATGGCGATGGAGGCGCCGTCGGCGATCGCGTCCAGGTCCTTGGAGCGGCCCGCGTAGACGGCCATCGGCTCGTAGTGAATCGCACCCACGGACACCAGGTCGGTGTCGTTCTCCTTGTTGTAGTTATCCAGGTAGTTGATGTGCTGGAAGTAGTTGGCGTCAACCGAACCGGACGTGGTGTCGCGGTTGGGCAGGATGTAGTCCTGTCTCTTATACACATCTCCGAGCCCACGAGACGTAGAGGAAGCTCG
>CABRIF010000050.1 GCA_902470925.1 uncultured Collinsella sp.
ACAGGTGTCGCTATCTACAAGAATAAATGGAACGAATAACATATGAATTCTTCTCTGCTGAATCATAATCCACTGCGGGCGCTGCGTCCGTACCTCCCCGTGATAACAACAGGTGCGCTCCTGCTATCCTTGTCGCTATTTTGGTTCAACGCATGTGACAGCCGTGTGTACCTGGCTCTGGCCCTTCTCGCTACGGCGTGCGGTTGCATCATTGTTTTTTTCGCTTGCAGTGACGACCTGAATGCATCTACAAGTTCAACGACCATGTTCGCAGGAGTTCTGTGTCTGCTTGCGGTTGTATACGCATTCGCCTTCCCGCCCCTTACGGTTCCAGACGAAGCCCACCATTTTTACTCCTCCTACTGGCTTGCCGACGTTATTACCGGACAAGCAGATGAGCGCGGATTTGAGGTGCGGACCAGCGACTGGCAACTCTTTACCGAGCTCAACAACAACGCTGTCGATGCTCATGATTATCGCAAAATCATGAACGATTTCGAGTTCCTTCAATCTGACCAGTCAACCATAACAGTTGACTACTTTCGTTATAGCCTCGGTTCCGAAAACCCTCCTGCCAAAATTGCCACAACGATCGCAATTTTACTTGGCAAACTTCTTAATTTAGGAACATACCCTCTGTTCTATTTGGGCCGTCTCTTCAATGCCGCCAGCTTCATCATTTGCGCAATTGCAAGCTATCGCATCATTCCCTTTGGCAAGAAAGTCATTGTGGCGCTTTCGTTGTTGCCAATGACGCTCCATCTTGCGGCCTCGTATTCATATGATGTTGGCATCATCTCACTCGGCATGCTATTTACCTCCCTAACGCTCAAGGCAATTAAGGAGAGCGGTCCGATAAGCAGATCGCTCGCTCTATCAATCATTGCCGTGGGCACGCTGCTGGCGCCTTGCAAAGTGATTTACTCCACCCTTTTGCTGCTTGTGCTGTTCATCCCTTCCAATCGATTTGATTCGCATCGCAATTCGCTTCTATTTAAAGGCGGCGTTTTTATCCTGCCGCTCCTCATGGTATTTGCATTGCAAATAACCTCCATCAGCAACATAGCCTCAACAAGCCAGGCTCTGGATGTTCGAGGGGGCGAAACCGGGCACTTCTATGAGCTTTCTTATGCCTTTCAGCAGCCCCTGGCAACAATGGCCATCTTTTTCCGTAGCCTCATTGTGCAAGGCGACTTTTACTGGAGCACCATGCTCGGCAGGAGTCTAGGATGGTTCCAGGCAAATATAGCTGTTCCGTATTTTTACTGCATTCCCTTGTTGTTTGGAATTGCATACGCAGCTCAGCGGGACAAGACGGATGACAACGTGTTGTCCAGACCCCTCCAGTTGATCATGGTGCTCATACCTATGGCATCGCTTGCAGCCTGCATGCTGTCGATGTTCATCGGCCACACTTTCAACACTGAAGCTGTGATCCAGGGCGTTCAGGGTCGCTATATCCTTCCTGTTGTCGCCCCTCTGTTCCTAGCGTTCCGAAGCAAGCACGTCCGCATAGAACAAGATTCATTCCCAACAGTGATTACCGTGTTCTCACTCACAAATATCGTGATCTTAATGCACATCATAGCCTCGGCCATTATGTAGCACTCACATCATTGCAGTTCCGCGTTGCTGCGTACAGGGGCCCATTAGCGCAGCAACGCGGAACTGCAGCTCTAATGGGCGCTCGCGCTTTCAAGCGCCCCCAGCAAGCGCTCAACCGTTGAGGACCACGAGCGTGTACTCTCAACGCGGTGAAAGCAATGTGCACCCAAAGCTTGCAAATCGATATTTGTGCTGATTATCCGCTTCAGCGCATCAGCAAACGAAGCAGCGCTCGCCTCAGGGACGATGAACCCATACGACTCGTCTGGCAGAAGTTCCCGGGCACCGCCCACATCAGTAACAAGAGACGGCGTTCCGCACGCCGATGCCTCCAAAAGCGATGTTGAAAAACCTTCAGAGCGGGTCGGCAGGCAAAACAAGTCACTTTCGATGAGCAAGGCGGCGACATCTGGAGTGTTCAGCCTCCCGACCAAGTGAATCTTCTGCAAATTCGCATGCTCTATCAAGTCCCGCAGGGGCCCATCACCCGCCACGACAAGCTGCACCCCCCTGCTCTCCAGCATGCGCATCATATCGACCAGAATTGCAATCCCCTTTTCCGGAATGAGACGACCTGTAAATGCCACCATGAGGTCATCGTCGATACCCAACTCGCTTCGAAATGACCTGCCGGATGACTGTTCGCGATACGCTTTCGCGTCGATCGAATTACTGATGACGCCCTCTGCCTGTATGCCGAAGTGTTCAAGCCATTCAACGCTTTTTTGCGATATGCCATAGAAATCAACCGGTTGGCGGCGCAGATGAGCGGTGACCGCATCCTCATAGCGAGCAATCAGGAAATCGATCAATGATGATCCCAGCGTCAAGTACGCAGAGCCGTGATCGAGCACCACGGCTCGAAGGCCATGGCGCTTTGCAACCCGAACACCCAGCAGAGAATGAAGGTAAAAACGGGTATTGACCAAAACACCGTCAAACGGACGTTCGTAGAGCATTTCGACAACAGCCCGGTAGTCCGCGTTGCAAACTGGAACAGGATAACGACCACCCATCAAATTGCGGCAGGGCAAACGGAAGAACTCCACACCCGAGCTGGAGGTCTCGTGTAAGCCGACACCGTGCGTATCGTTGGTCACGACAACCACCTCATGCCCCTGTCGTGCCAATTCCGTTGCCAGACTGTCAGTGAATCGCTCAACTCCTCCCATGTTTGGATAACACAGGGCTGAGAAAATGCAGACCCTCGACAACGCTCTGCCCAACCTTTACTACCGATATCATGCGAAAGATACATGGAAGTATCTTATTACATACCACGGTAGCGTATCATAGTTAAATTGCTTCGCATTACTTTGGAAGGAAACCCGCTGACGTGTCGACACTAGTCATCATTCCGGCATTTAACGAAGAGGCGTCGATTGTTTCAACCGTGACCGAGCTGCTTTCCCATCAAGGAGACTTCGATTATGTCATCGTGAACGACGGGTCGCGCGATGAAACGGCAGCCCTTTGCCGTAAGCATGGATTCAATCTCATAGATCTTCCGGCGAACCTTGGCCTTACGGGAGCTTTTCAAACAGGCATGAAATATGCCTACCGCCGTGGCTTCGACCGGGCAATCCAATTCGACGCGGACGGCCAACATGCACCGCAATACATCGAGGCCCTCGAAGTGCGCATGGAAAAAACGGGGGCCGATGTTGTCATCGGCTCGCGCTTTGTGGATACCCCGAAGCCGCGCTCACTACGTATGGCTGGATCGAATCTGATTTCAATGCTCATCCGACTAACCACCGGCGCATCCATCAATGATCCAACATCCGGCATGAGACTCTACAACGAGAGGGCCATCAAACTCTTCGCCACGCGCGATGACCTCACTCCTGAACCCGAAACACTCGCCTTCCTTATCAAGCGACTCGGCATGAACGTGGTAGAGGAGCAGGTTTCCATGCGCGATCGGATGGCAGGAGAAAGCTACCTCACCGCCTCAAAGGCCATTTCCTATATGGCCAATGCGTGCTCGTCGATCCTATTCGCCCTTTGGTTCAGGAGGTAATCATGAATGCCACCCTCCGCATCGTCCTCATAGCCGGAGCCCTCGTTGTTCTGGTATTTGTTGTCCGCAAGATTCGGCGAGCGCAATTCGACACCCAAGACTCCCTCTTCTGGCTACTGCTAAGCCTCGGGTTGTTATTACTTTCCATCTTCCCTGGAGTCTCCTATTTCCTCTCAGGACTGCTGGGCATTCAGTCCCCCTCCAATTTCATCTTTCTTGCAATCATTGCGCTCCTGCTAGTTCGTGAATTCACACTCCAAGCACAGCTCACGCAGATTCGTCGCAAGGTGACCTCCCTTGTACAGGAAGTCGCCCTATCGACCCCGTCAAACAGCCCAACGGCTCCCGCGTCTAAGGACCAGAAATGAGTCGGCAAGCGATCCGCGTCCTGCATGTAATCGGTGCCATGAACCGCGGTGGGGCGGAAACCCTCATCATGAATCTCTATCGCAACATCGACCGCGAGCGCCTTCAATTTGACTTCCTCGTGAACGAAGCCGAAGGCTCCGATTTCAATGAGGAAATACGCGAGTTGGGGGGATGTGTTTTTCAAATCCCCCGCTACAATATCGTCAACATCGGAGCATACAAGCGTGCATGCACGGCGTTCTTTTCCGAGCACCGTTACCCAATTGTGCATGGGCACATTGGGCTACCGGCCCCCATTTACCTCACCGCAGCCCACCGAAGCGGCGCGCGCTGCATAGCCCATAGTCATGCTCAAAACTACCCTCTCTCCCCACGCGAGCTTGTGTTTCGAATTGCAACGCATCCAACTCGGCGGTGCGCCGATTACTTTCTTGCTTGTTCGGCTCAGGCCGGATGCGATCGGTTCGGAAGAAAAGTAGTGTTGTCCGAACGGTTCCACGTTCTCAAAAACGGCATCGATATCGAACAGGCGCGTTTCAACGAAAAGGATCGCATATCAATCCGTCATGAACTAGGCATAAGCCAAGATGCCCCTTTATTCGGTCATGTTGGTCGCTTGACTTATATCAAAAATCAATCTTTTCTTTTGGAGGTTTTTGCCCGCATTCTCACTGCGCTCCCAACGGCCCACCTCGTCCTCGTCGGACGAGGTGAAGATGAGGAGGCAATACGCGCGCAGGCACAGAAGCTGGGGATCGAAGGGCACGTTCAATTGCTGGGTGTTCGAGATGATGTACACGCCATCCTCAGTGCGATAGACGTTTTTATCTTTCCTTCGCATAAAGAAGGGCTTGCCAATGCCACCATTGAAGCCCAGGCGTCAGGCGCCCGCTGTCTGCTTTCAACCGGTGTTCCAGAACTTGCTCGCGTAAGCGCCGATACGGTGTTCGCACCGCTAAACTCCGGATCTGCCGCATGGGCATCTCAGGCAGTCGATCTGCTCCATCACCCACGCGCTGACCGAGCAAGCGCGTCACTCGACGCGCGGCGCGCTGGATTCGACATCACAGATTCCGCAAAATGGCTCAGCAGCTTCTATCTAGACTGGTGCACGCCCGCCGCAAGCACCGCCGCCATGTCCAACAAGTAAGAAATTACGCCATGACACAACCGCACAGCACTGCCCCGCAAAACAAAAAACGCAATGTAGGCATCGACCTGCTGAGAGCTATTTCGATGTTTATGATTATCATGCTCCATGTTCTCGGACAGGGCGGGGCCTTAGACGCAGCACCAATCGGCTCGGTTCGATCAACGGCATTCTGGCTCATCGAAATCGTATGTCTCTGCGGCGTCAATTGCTTTGGGGTGATCAGTGGATACGTAGGCTACAAAACTGGCCACAGGCTCTCCAGCATCCTGAGGTTGTGGCTCGAAGTCGCCAGCATCATAGCAATCGGTAATATCGTCTCAGTTGCCTGCGGTTACCTTGACGTCAAAACCGCTATCATTCAAACACTCTTCCCAGTAACCACTCGCTACTATTGGTTTGCGTCGGCATATATCGCGCTTTTCTTTTTCATGCCCTTGATTGACGCAGCGATTGAACGTTGCTCTCGTCAAGCATCCTTTGTAGCGCTGTTCTCCTTTTTCCTACTTGCCTCATGCTGTTCACTCCTTCCCTGGGGCGCCTCACCGTTCAGCCTAGAGGGAGGCTACAGCTTTATATGGCTTGCGTATCTGTATGTGCTCGGTGCTTACTATAGGAAGTACGGACTTCCTCGTCTTTCTAATCTCAGGCCTCTCCTCCTTTTTGGAAGCACGGCAATCGTAGTCCTGATTCTTAGAGTAGCGGCGCCCGCCGCCCTTTCGATGCACACGCCGACATGGCTTGCTGACTTAGGTCCTCGTCTAGACAACTACACATCACCGTTCATGCTGATACAGGCTGTGGCGTTGCTCTCCTTGTTCAAATCCATGAGCGTGCCGACGTTGTTGCAGCGTGTGCTCCAGCAGATTACCCCGTATATCTTCGGCGTTTACCTCATCCACACACATCAGCTCATCTTCAGTCACATCTTGCCGAGTGTTTCCATGCCGATAAGCATGCTTCCAACTCCTGCTGCACTCATACTCGCACCGTGCATCGGGCTTCTTATTTTTCTTGTCTCATTGGGGCTGAGCATTGCGAGAAAGAAGCTTATAGAGCGCCCTGCCGTCACGGGCATGCTTGCAAAGGCAGATGCGCTCGTTAACAACCACTTTGCCGATAGGCTGTGATACCACCATGAAAAGCACTTCCAGCAGCAAAACGCTCACCGTGAAACAGAACATGGTCTGGAATATGGCGGGCTCCGCCATCGGGCTTGGGTGCCAATGGGCGATCAGTATTTTGGTCGTCCGACTCGCCCCCGACCTCACCAGCGCAGGACTCTACTCGCTTGCCATGTCCGTGTACGGCATTTTTTCACCCATAGCCCAATTTGGTATGTACACATACCTCATCACCGATATGAAAAACCAAAATAGCATCGGTGAGTATGTGACGCTGGCAGTCGGCACGAGTTCTGCTGCCCTCGTCCTCACATTTGGGTACGCGCTTATGACATGCCGCCCAAATTCATGGGCAGTCATCTTCGCCTTTGCGCTCTATAAAGGAATCGCCTCGGTCATCGATATCCTGCATGCTGCAGATCAAAAGTCACACCGCATGGACTATATTGGCATCTCCTTGGGCCTGCAAGGCGCACTCTGCCTTACGAGCTTTGCGGTTGTCTACCTCCTCACCGCAAACATCACCTATGCTGTCACAAGCATGGCCGCATGTACGTTGCTGATCGGACTACTCTACGATCTACCGCGGACGAAGTTGCTTCATACAATCCATCTGGGCATCGGTTCGAAAAAGGCCTTCGCGATTCTGTCTGCATGCGCCCTCATCGTTCTCTCCAGCGTAGCAAGCGGCGCATTCGCTTCCCTGCCGCGCCAGATACTATCCCAGGAACTTGGAGATAGCGCTTTGGGAATCTACGCCTCCATCGCAACCCCGGTTGCGATCATTCAAGTCGGATCAACATATATCTACAACCCGCTTATCGGGTACTTTGCCGAAAGCTACCACGCAGGCGATCGGTATCGGTTCCAGCAACTAGTGAACATGACCGTTCTTGGCATCATCGGAATCGGTGCGATTTCGCTACTGGGCGCATCGCTCGCGGCACAACCGCTTCTCAACCTGCTCTACGGCAGTGAAGTTGCATCGCACTCATCGATCATGCTGCCGCTCATACTGAGCTCAGTGCTGCTGGGAGCAACAGGTTTTCTCAGCAACCTCCTTGTTGCAGTCCGAGCGCTACGCATCATGATTCTCGGCAGTATCGCTTCGCTCGTCGTCGTCTTTGCATCGTCCGCCCAGCTCATCTCATTGTTTGGAATGAACGGTGCGACGTTTGCGCTTATCGCAGGCTGCACAGCTTCTACCTGCATCAGCTGCGCCGGTATCTTCATGCAAACTCACGCCCGATTCAGTCGTAATCATCACGAGTGAAAGCTCTGACCGGCCGCCTGATACAACAATCCGACTATGCGCTTGGCGGATGCTTCAAGACCATACCCACTCGAGGCAACCTCGCCGGCGCCCAAGTACCGATCATATGAAGAGTGGGCTGCCTCATGCACCGCCTCAGCCCACTGAGATGCACCGGATTCCAACGCAAGCGCGTGCGCGCGCTCCGTCACAAACGACATGGAGGAAATTGCGCTTGATGCAATACACGGCAAACCATTTGCCTGGGCCTCCAAAAGCGCAAGCGGCATGCCTTCATACAGAGAGGGAAACACAAAGCAATCCATTGCGGAGTAGTACCGATACGCATCAGGGACAGAGCCCGCGAATACGACCTTTCCATTCAGCCCGCATGCACCAATCTGATCGTGGATGGACGCTTTAAGTGGACCGCTGCCAAGCAGGAGCAGACGAGCCCTCTGATCAACAGCCGCAACCTTTTGCATGATTTCAATAAGAAATGCATGGTTCTTCTGATCGGTAAATCGGCCAACATGCCCAATCACAAATGTGTCGGACAGCGCTAAATCCGAGCGAACCCTTTCGCGATCGACGGGTGAAAAAGCGAATCGGTCGCAGTCGACCGCATTGACCGAGATGAAGCAGTTTCCTTCATCGAGAAAGGTGTCAGGAAACATGAACTTCGCAGCATAATCCGAACAGGCAATTCCCATTTTAGCCAGCTGGGATATTCTCCGCTTATGCCACGCATGGAGAACTGCATTCAGGCCATTGCCCATAGGAGCCGAGTTATGGCTATGCACGACGCATGGCACCCCTCGCCTATTTGCAACAGAGAGAAGGGTAATATCGCTGAGCGTGCACGCATTGAACCATACAAGGTCGTACGACCCTGTCGCAACGATCGAATCGAGCTGGCGGTAGTTCTCAACCCATCGCTCCGTCCTCAATGCAACATGCAGGATCTTTGATTGATAGGGCGCAAGCTCGTCGAAGAAGTCAGGATGCCCATCCCCGTATACAACAAAGTCGAAATGCACATCAGGATGGGAGTTCATGATCTTGGAGCAGTATGCGAGCAAAAAGGACTCGACGCCCCCTCTATTTGGACTGAGACCGTGGACAAGCACCTTCAGCATAAAGCACCTACATGCAAGAATCGATGAATGCAATTTCTACGGACAAAGGATCGAAAGCAAAGCGCTTTCATGATGACCACCGCATTCCGTCACCAAAATCGAGAGTTCTGGGAAGATGTGTGCGCCGGTCTTTTTCTGCTGGCAGCATCCGCCAATCACCATACATGATTTCTAGATACCGCTCAGCATCACCCGGAGCCGGGAAGGCAGCATCCTCAAATCGAAGCTCCCGGGTCGGAATCAGCACATCCAGCGGCATTCCCTGCATGTTCGGCCATGCAAAAGGAAGCAACAGGTCGGACTTATGGCCATCTGCTCTTGCAATCGCCGAACTGAATTTCGACACAATCTGTTCTGGAACAAGCATCTTATGAATCACCGGATGGAGAAGTTTACACATCGTGCGCTCAATGCGACCAAGAGCGCCCTTGTGGGGCACCACGATACTTCCCGAATGATAGAGGTAGGAAATGCTCTGCCAAAAGCGGGCGCCCGAGCGCTGTTTGCGCCGCTCGCTCTCAACACTCGAGAGCGCATCGTAGGGAAAGATATCGACAAAGATGCCCTGAGAAAGGCCTGCCTCACGCGTTTCATCGGTTTCGAACAGCGTGCCGTCCTTGTAGACCTTCGCAAACATACCAGCAAATCCAGGAGTGTTCTCAGCCGTATGAACCGAATAACCCGCCGGAAACGCATGGTCGGCAGTCGTCAGGAACCGATCGTAATCCGCACGAAGCATGCCAACGTCAATATCATCATCCCACGGAATAAAGCCGCCGTGACGCATCGCGCCCAACACCGTGCCCGAATCTATGAACCACTGAATGCTGTGCTCGGTGCAAAAATCAGCGAGCACCCTGAGGATTTCGAGCTCCGTTTCTTGCAGACGCCTCAACGCATCGTCAAACTGCATTCAGTACTCCCCCTATGGACCAACTAATTTCATCACCTTATCATAAACCGGCCTGATTCCATGAGACGATTGGCTGCGGTTCACTAACCACGTTACGCCGGCGTCTCCGTCCCATGCGACAAGGTTCCAATGCGACCAACCGCATACAGAGGGACATTCGTTAGCCAGGATTCTCTTCGGAAGCCCGACAGGGAGGTCCTCACCGCATGAGTGCCATTGTATGTCTTGCAGAAACTCGCCAGGCTTTTTGCCTTGAGGTTTTCCTCAGCCTTTACTTCTATAGGTACGACCGCACCCTCTGTTTGAATCACGAAGTCCACCTCGGCTCCACCCTTCGCGGCGGACCAGTAATATGGAACGAACCCGCAATCGCTCGTGAGCTGCTGGCAAACGTACTGCTCCGCCATCGCACCCTTAAAATGCGTGAACAGGGCATTGCCATCAACAATCGTTGAGCTATCGATGTCAGCGAGGGCTCCAAGAAGCCCCACATCCACACAAAAAAGCTTAAAGGATGCCTCGTCGGCATACGCAGCAAGCGGAATGCCCGGGGCAGCGATCCGCTTAACCTTCGTTACCAGGCCAGCGTCAATAAGAAACTGAAGAGCATCATCCAGGTCGCGCCCGCGCGCACCTTTTTTCACCACGCCGTACACGAATTTCTTGTTTTCCTTGGCGAGATGCCTCGGAAGAGACTCGAAGATGAGCCGACATCGCTCCCCGATGGCCGCACCAGAATGCTTCGCAAAGTCACCGCGATACGCATCCAGGATGTCCTGCTGCACGTTGCGGACTTCAGAGAAATCACCACTCTGAACGTATACAGAGATTGCCTCTGGCATGCCCCCGATAAAATAGTAGAGCCGCAGCAGGTCCTCGTAGCGCTCCTTAAACACGCCCATCATATCGAAGTCTAGTTTGGAGATATACTCTTCGAGCGCTTGCTCGCCCATGGCCAGAAGAAACTCCCTGAAGCTCAGAGGATGCAGATCGAGAAACGTGACCTTACCCACCGGAAACGAGACGCCGGCATTGAGGGCGACGCCCAGAAGCGAGCCCGCTACGGCGATGGCATATTCCGGGGCATCCTCGCAGAAGTACTTCAATGCGGTGAGCGCACGAGGCACAGCCTGCACCTCATCCAGCACGATAAGGGTGGTTTGAGGGTTAATTGGCTCTCCCGTAGCAGCTGAAATGCCCGTCATGATTCTATGTGGGTCGAGCGAGCCCTCGAATAACTGTGACATCGGCGCATTGTCCTCCAAACGAACATACGCCACGTTCTCGAAACACGCCTCGCCGAATTCCCGTAGGAGCCACGTCTTACCAACCTGACGCGCACCGCGCAAGATCAACGGCTTTCTGCTGCCGCTGGCTTTCCAGCTCTTGAGATTCTCGAGTAGCTTTCTTTCCATCTAAACCTCCCTTTTACTCTAAAGCAAAGCAAATCGGTTGCACATTTTTCCTTTGAATAATGTGCAATCCATGTTCGTTTTTCCCTTGAATAATGTAACTATATTAGCATATCGAATCGAAAAGCACGGTGACCCGAGCTAGCCGGTCCGTCGTATACCGAACAGCTCGCGCCAATCGCTGGCCGCCAGAACCGTCCCCGCAACGATCGCAATGCAGCACACGACGGTCGCCGGAGCAGGGACAGTCCCCAGCAGCACCAAACCAAACACAACCGCCCAGGCTGAATAAGAGATATTGAGCGCCATGGCTTTCGCCGCGCCGATGGCCGAGATGCCTCGATAATAGAAAAGGTAGGATGTAGCGCCCGCAAGGCCCGCCAAGGCGATGAGACCAGTCGCTGTACTTGGTGCCGCGTGTGCAGCAAAGCCCCAGGCTCCGAATAGTGGCAGCACCACAACACCGTAGGCGAGTGCAGAAGTCGTTTCGCGAATATGAAGCGCTGTCTCATCATCAACGTTGTCGTCGCGCATCCCCCAAGCGCACAGCACTGCTTCGGACCCCCAACCGACCACCGTGAGTGCCGCGCCCAGCAAGCCGATTGGCGCATTAACAACCTGGCTGTTGCCCGCAGTAAGAAGGCCCATTGCCATGACACCGAGAAGCGCCACAAGCAACGCCACTACCTGCCCGCGTCCCATCCTCTCTTTGAGCAGAATAAATGCCAGCACCGCACCAAAAGCCGGGTAGAAAGCCGAGATGATAGCTGTATACGCAGCACCAAGGTTTGCGATGGCGATTGCGTACCCCGTCATGCCAATGGGCCCGCCCAACAACGCTCCAAGCATCACAACCTTGCCGGAACGAGTATGCAGGGCTGCAAGCGTGTCCCCTAGGCGATGTCTCGCTCCCATGTACACCAAAAGCCAGATTGCACAGAATACGTCATGCAGAAATGACCCAACAAGTGAGGCATATGCCGCCGCCTCAACTGAACCGATAAAGGGGGCCATGGCCATGCCGATGCCCAAGATCACCGTATCGAGTCCCCATAGAATGCCGCTAAACAGGCCGAACCGCATGTTACTCCCCCTCCCGATACATCAAAAGAGCGCGATCGAGATAGGAAACGGCATAACGGTGATAGACATACAGCCATTCGCCCACAAAATCGCCCTCGGCTTCCTTCAATAGCGACCATAGATACCAACACCAACCAGCCAGGGCAACATGCGCAAAGTTATGCCTAAGCTCCTCTATCGTTGGCGGTCTTCCGAAATACGCCACGAGAGCCGCATCTGCCTCCGCCTCATCCAACTCGCAACACACACAAAAGGTTCCGAAGTCATTGGCGTAGTCGCCCATACCCGCGTATTCCCAGTCGATGAGATGAATCGTCCCCGTCGCATTGACCAGGAAGTTCAGATAGAAGAAGTCGTTGTGGCACAAGCAGGTGGGGGCTTTATCAGCTGTAACGTGCGCTTCCAGCTCCTCAATCCTGCAAGCCGTCTCTGCAAACCCGGGTATATCGATCGGTCCACGCTCAGCCAGCAGCGATTCATATCGCTTGGCCTCTTGATAGAAATCGAATGTTCGCGCTACTTCGACACCGCTCTCATGCAGGTCCCGAGCCATTGCCATTGCCTTTGCCACGTGAACGGGATCATGGGGGTCAAGATTGGAGCAATCGGGTACGAATCGGCTTATCTTCCAACCGCGCTCGGGGTCCTCGAAGATAAAAGTGCCATCGATTCCCAGCTCAAGCGCCGTCTGCTGAGCAGCCACCTCCCCTTTGCGATCGATCAGCAATTCTGTCCCGACACCGGGATGACGATACACATACTCGCCTCTCTCCGTGCTGAAATGGCAGGAGAGGTTTGTCAGCCCCTGTTTGAGCGGATACACGTCGTGGATTTCCGACTTATCGCATCCGAGTACCTGCACGATGTTATCGAAAATCTCGGAATCGACGTTCTCCAGGAATGCGGGGTCGAATGCACGGAGCTCGTCCAGCGAATCGAACTCGTTGATAACGCCCTCCGAATACGGACGCACCACCATATCGAACTCTGGAAGATGATCGATGAAGAGATCCTCCCACAGCTTGTCAACCGTCTCGGGCTTGTCAAATTCCGCTTCAAGCACATCGATCATATGCCGTGAGAACACGTGATCAAAATACACGTGGCCCAGCATGTACCATGCATGGGATCCGCCCACCGTGACACCCGTGATGCGGCCCTGAGGACCCGTTTTCATGCACCATTCCTTCGTGGGGCCCTCTGACCATTGAGCGGCATAATAGGCGCGATAAACATATAACTCGAAGGGATTCTCGGTAAAGTAGTCATCAGACGAGCAAATGAAGGTGTTACGCAAGCGATCTCGCACGCGGTACAGCGAAGAATGGTTGTTGCGCGAAGCGTATTCATCATTAATGACAATCGAAACACCGTATTTTTGCTCGAGGTAGAAAAAATAGGCCTTCTTATAGCCAACAACGACGGTGATATCGGAAATGCCAGCTGCCTGCAGCTGCTCAATCTGTCGCTCAATGAGCACGTCTCCACGTACACGCAACAGGCCCTTTGGCTTCTCGTAGGAGATGGGCGCGAAACGGCTGGATAGCCCAGCGGCCAGAATGATTGCGTTGTCGACCTTGTATGGCTTAAGCGCCTCAAGGCCAGCGTCCGTTAGAACACCGCTCTCAAGTAGACCTCTCGAGGCAAGGTCCTTCATGGCCGCGTTCACGCTTCCGAGCGAAAGTCCTGTGCGATCGGCGACCTCCCTCTGACTCGCCGCAGGAAACACCCGAAGGCAATTCAGAGTCTCAAACATTTTTCTATCTAAGGTCATGCGGTCTCCAATGTCATACAGACTTCGATGTTCAGATTTAGTCTAATTTATAATCGTCCTGAACGTTCAGAGAGTAACCAGATTAAAAAGAAATGAACACAAGCCTGATGTCAACATGCCGAATTCAACATCATGCATTCCTTTTCGCAACGCCCGTTGGTGCGGATTCCTCTTAAAAGCCTCTCCCATCGTACAGCTGTGTACCCTCCAGGTCACTAGCTCGGTCAGGATCTTCTTTCAATTTGGGGACGGGGCCGTTTCGTTTGCTGCTTGGACGCCGCCTTAGATGCTGAATTGAAAACCGAAACGACCCCGTCCCCAAATTGACAAAATGAAAAGACCAGGTGAAAACCTGGTCTAAGAAATCAATGGTGGACCGTCAGGGATTCGAACCCTGGACCTTGGGATTAAGAGTCCCCTGCTCTAGCCAGCTGAGCTAACGGTCCAATATGTCTGCGCACGTAAGAGGAAGTGGGGTGGGTAAAGGGACTCGAACCCTCGACCTACGGGACCACAACCCGTCGCTCTAGCCAACTGAGCTACACCCACCGTGTGTCTCTCACGCGAAGCGCTTGCTTATTATGCACTCTGGGCAGAATCGATGCAAGAACTTTTTCAAACTCGTGAGCAAAAAACGCCCCTCCTGTGTACGTATCATGGAGTGCCCAGCTAGGACATATCATCATCCGCCGCTGAATCACCTCGACGCGCCCGAAGCGCCCGCGTTCGCTCATCGATATGCACGCGCTGGGCACGAACCGCCTGCCTGATCTCGGGCACCAGCGTCCATTCCAACTGCCGCTCGCCTTGCGGATGCGATGCGAACGACACCGCCCCGAGCGCCGACAGCTGCTCCATTGCCGGATCTTCGAACGGACGCACCAGATACCCCTCCTGATCCTCGGCATCGCAGATGTCGCACAGGGCCAGAAGCTGAAAATCGCTGAACCGGTCAAGGCTCGCCGTCACCTGCGCCTGCTCGAGCGCCGTCGCCAGCTTTTCGCACACACCACGTGCGTTCGCCAGCTCCTCCGACGTGCTCGCCAGCGCCTCCCGGGCCGAAGCGCATTCCTCCTCTGCCTTCTGAGCCCGCGCGAGCGCCCGCTCGTGCTCATCAACCGCCGGACGTCCCTCCAGCTCGCCCACGCGCGCTTCCAAAGCTTCCCGCGCTGCTGCATCGGCGTGGCGTCGGAGCGCCGACCCTGCAAGCGCCCCGAGGCACACCGCGCCAGCCGCCCCGGCCACAAGCGCCTCTGCGCCAGCCTCGGGCGCCGCCCCTAGCCACGCCGCGCCGGCCAGGCATATCGCGCCCAGCGCGCCCTCAGCGATTTCAATCGAATATGCTTTCGCCACGTCAAGGTTCACGGCCATGTTCGTTCCCTTCGCCGTCGATGCTTGCTGTGAATACGGTTCGTTTGGCACATCGTGCACGGAACGTCTTGGTAACAAGGATAGCGATTCGGCCGCGCCTCGCCCAGCGCATCCGCGCATTCGCACAGCAATCACGGTGCTTCCGAAGATGGGGGCCGATACGCTCAAACACTCCGTTCGGGACGATGCGCCACGGGCGCCGGGACGCCCACAGCCGAGTGCGCACAAGGCATGCAAGCCACGCAACGCGAAACCAGGTCCGCACGGCACCTGCTGCGGATACTTGGCCGCGAACGACTGCCCAATGCGCAGCCATCCAAAGCGGGCCCGCTGATCGCCCCCGCCGTCAATGCGCCCATATCCAGCTTGCGTTCAGGCACGCCCGCTTCAGGCCCCGTGTGCCCGCGCACATGCGCATGCGGAGGAATCCCGCGCGCACGCGCCGCCGCGCGCAGGTGGAAACGCTATCATAGACATCAGGCCCACAAACCCTATCGAAGGGAGCTCGTATGAAAGAACGGCATCTCATCGGCGCGCTCGAGGCCGGCGGCACCAAGATGGTGTGCGCCACCGGCTTCGAGGACGGCACGATCGTCGAGCGCGAGGAGATCCCCACCACCGGCCCCGAGGACTCCATCGGACCCATCTGCCAGTGGTTCGCCAACAAGGGCGTCTCGGCCGTCGGCATCGGTGCGTTCGGCCCCACGGCCGTAAACCCCGCCAGCCCCGATTACGGCCACATCCTCGAGACCCCCAAGACCGCTTGGCGTCACTTCGATCTGCTGGGCAGCCTTCGCGGCGCGCTCGGCGTCCCCTGCGGCTACGACACCGACGTCAACGTGGCGTGCCTGGGCGAGGTCACCTTCGGCGCCGCACAGGGTCTGGGTAACGTCGTCTACCTCACCGTGGGTACCGGCGTGGGCGCAGGTGTCATGGTGGACGGCAATCTCATCCACGGCATGCTGCACCCCGAGGCGGGCCACATCTACGTTGCCGCCGACCCGTCCGATCCGCTGGCCGAGCACGGCGAGTGCCCGTACCACAAGAACTGTCTCGAGGGCCTCATCGGTGGGCCCGCTATCGCCAAGCGCTGGGACGGCAAGCGCGCCAGCGACCTGGTCGATGACCCGGCTGCCATGGACCTGCTGGCCAACTATCTGGGCCAGGCGCTCATGACTTACACCCTGTGCTATTCCCCCGAGCGCATCATCGTGGGCGGCGGCGTGGCCGACCACACGCCCATCGTGTCCCTGGCGCGCCGCAAGGCGGCTGAGTACCTGAACGGCTACATCGATACGCCGCAGGTGCACAATATCGATGCGTACATTGTGAACAACAGCCTTGACGGCAACCAGGGCATCATGGGCTGCTTGGAGCTGGGCCGTCGCGCGCTCCATAATTACCTGCATCACGTCGCGTAGGCGTATCCGTTTTTAAACGGCTGCGTTTTGCCTGTTTGTGCAGGTGCGTTCTCTGGGCACCTGTTAAGCGTTGCCCAGTTCATCTGAGCGCGGCGCATGTGGCCGCCGCTCGACCGCTTGAAGGGCCTGCCCCGGAACTCCACCGGGGCAGGCCCTTCGGCTTTACTTTGGGGACGGGGTCGATTCGTACGCGCTCAATTTGGGGACGGGGTCGATTCGTATGGAGGAGTTCGTGTACGTAATTTGGGAGCGGTGCCTTTCGCCGCTTGGGACGGGGTCGATTCGTTTTTCACGTCATTGCCCAAGGCGACGCTCGGGGCGCAAGCGAAGGCGGGCCCAGACCACAAGCGAAGGCGGGCCCAGGT
>CABRIF010000051.1 GCA_902470925.1 uncultured Collinsella sp.
CTCGGAGATGTGTATAAGAGACAGGGTCCCGTCGGCGTCCTGCTTGACCGCCACGGGCTCCATGAGCTCGGCGGTCTGCGCGGGCTGGAAGTTCGACACCACGCCGCCGGCGGCCAGCGCGATCGCCAGCACCAGGTTGAGCGGCAGCAGCACGTAGATCACGACGCGAGACAGATCGACCCAAAACGACCCGAGCCCCTCGCGCTTCACCTGGCGAAAGCCGCGGATGAGCGCGAACATGACCGAAATGCCGGTGGCCGCCGACACGAAGTTCTGGACGGTGAGGCCCGCCAGCTGCGTGAGGTAGGACAAGGTGGTCTCGCCCGAATAGGCCTGCCAGTTGGTGTTCGTCACGAACGAGACGGCCGTGTTGAACGACAGGTCCCAGGACACGCCGCCCAATCCCTCGGGGTTGGGCGGCAGCACGCCTTGCAGCAGCTGCAACGCGATGAGGACCACCAGGCCGATGCCGCTGAACGCCAGCACGCAGACCAGGTAGCGCTTCCAGCCCATCTGCTCGGTGGCGTCGATGTGCAGCAGGCGGAACAGGCCGCGCTCGACCGGAGCGAGCACGGGGGTGAGAAACGTGCGCTCGCCGTCCATCACGTGCGCCATGAACCGCCCCAGCGGGATGGCCAGCGCAACGAGCACGGCGAGGTACAGCACATACTGAATGACGGTGCTCATGGTACTTTACGAGTCACTCCTCATGAGGATATAGATGTAGTAGATCAACAGCCCGATGCATACGGCCCCGATGATGGGGATCAAGACATCCATTCCAGCTCCTTCCAGACGAATCGATACCGGCCCCGCGGGCGCGGCGGCAGCCGATGCGGCCACGGCGCGCCCGAAGACGCTACGTACAGTAAACGCCGTTTGGGATTAAGGCGGCATGAGGGTCTGGGTGACGGGCATTAAGATGAGATAAAGATGGCGCGGCGGGACGGGCGCATATGCCAGAATAGCTGTGAAAACAATCGGGCAGCGCCCCTGCGGGCACCCCGAACCGGACACGTGCACGCACCGGTTGGCACCGCAGGCGCACAGCCGCAACGACAGGAGACACATGGCGCGAGACGAAGAACGCCGGGCCGACCCCGACCGCCTGCTGCGGGCGATCGAGCGCGACCGGGACCTCAAGGCATCGGGAGAGGGCGCGGCCTGCCGCGGACACCTCAAGATCTTCTTCGGTTACGCCGCGGGCGTGGGCAAGACCTACGCCATGCTCACCGCCGCCCAGGCGGCGCGCCGCCGCGGGATCGACGTGGTGGCCGGCTACATCGAGCCGCACGAGCGCCCGCAAACCGCCGAGCTCGCCTGCGGCCTGGAGAGCATCGCGCCGCGCACGATCGACCACAACGGCATCAAGCTCTCCGAGTTCGACCTCGACGCCGCCATTGCGCGGCGGCCGCGCCTGATCTTGGTGGACGAGCTCGCCCACACCAACGCCCCGGGCTGCCGCCATGCCAAGCGCTACCAGGACGTGGAGGAGCTGCTGCGCGCCGGCATCGACGTTTACACCACGGTGAACGTCCAGCATATCGAGAGCCTGAACGACATGGTGGCGGGCATCACCGGCATCATCGTGCACGAGCGCATCCCCGACCGCATCTTCGACGACGCCGACCAGGTGGAGCTCGTGGATATCGAGCCGGCCGACCTGCTGGAGCGCATGCGCGCGGGCCTGGTGTACCGCACCCAGCAGGCCGAGCGCGCCCAGGAGAACTTCTTCACCGAGGCCAACCTCACGGCCCTGCGCGAGATCGCCCTGCGCCGCTGCGCGGACCGCACCGGCCGGCTCACCGAGGCCGCCCGCGTGATGGAGAACCGCGGCTTCTACACCAGCGAGCACATCTTGGTGTGCGTCTCGCCCGCCCCCACCAACCCGCGCATCGTGCGCACCGCCGCCCGCATGGCCCGCGCCTTCCGCGGCCAGCTCACGGCCCTGTTCGTGGAAAGCCCGCGCACGCAGGGCATGAGCGAGGAGGACCGGGCGCGCCTGAAGGAGAACATGGGGCTGGCCGAACAGCTCGGCGCGCACGTCGAGACCGTCTACGGCGATGACGTCGCGTTCCAGATCGCCGAGTTCGCGCGGCTGTCGGGCATCTCCAAGATCGTCATGGGACGCACCGGTGAGCTGCGGGCCCGCCGCGCCCTGTTCGGGCGCAAGTCGCTCATCGAGCAGCTCATCGCGATCGCCCCGAACCTGGACATCTACATCATCCCCGACCATATCAGCGCGCACACCCTGGCACGAGCCAGCGAGCGGCGCCCGCCGCTGCTGATGCCGAGCAGGCGCGACGTGCTGCGCACCCTCGGCCTCTCGGCGCTGGCCACCGCCATCGGCATCAGCTTCCGCTACGCCGACCTCACCGAGTCGAGCATCATCTCCCTCTACATCCTCACCGCCCTGCTCACCGCCATCACCACCGAGGGACGCCTGTGCACCCTGCTGTCCAGCGTGCTGTCGGTGGTGCTCTACAACTTCTGCTTCGTGGCGCCGGTGCTCACGCTGGAGAGCTTCGACAGCACCTACCTCATCACGTTCGGCATCATGTTCGTCACCGCCATGGTGGCCTCCGAGCTCACCTCCCGCATCACCGACAACGCGCGCGCCTCGGCCAAAAACGCCTTCCGCACCCGCGTGCTGCTGGAAACCAACCAGCTGCTGCAGCAGGCCCGCGGCATCGAGGCGCAGGCACGGGTCACCATGAGCCAGCTCATCAAGCTGCTCCGCTGCGACGTGGTGTTCTACCCGGCCGAGAACGGCCAGCTCGGCAGCCCGATCACGCAGCCGGCCGGAACCCAGCCGGCCGCGCCCGAGCTCACGAGCGCCTACGAGCGCGCCGTGGCGACCTGGGCGTTCACCAACAACAAGCACGCCGGCGCCACCACCACGACCCTGCCCGAGGCGCGCTGCCTGTACCTGGCGGTGCGGACGGGCAACGAGGTCTACGGCGTGGTGGGCCTGGCGCTGGCGGGCCGCAGCCTGGAGGCGTTCGAGAATTCCATCGTGCTGTCCATCGTGGGCGAGGCGGCGCTAGCGCTGCAGAGCGAGCGCGCGGCCCAAGAGCGCGAGCAGGCCGCCGTGGTGGCCAAAAACGAGCAGCTGCGCGCCAACCTGCTGCGCTCGATCGGGCACGACCTGCGCACGCCGCTCACCTCCATCTCGGGCGCGGCGGGCATCCTGCGCGACGACGCCGGCCAGCTCGACGCCGAGAAGCGCCGCGAGCTTGCCGGCGCAATCTTCGACGACTCGCTCTGGCTGATCGACACGGTCGAGAACCTGCTGGCCGTCACGCGCATTGAGGACGGGACCGCGCACCTGAAGCTCACCTCCGAGCTCATGGACGAGGTCATCGCCGCCGCGGTGCACCACGTGAGCCGCGAGGCGGGTGCCCATGAGGTTGCGATCGAGCACACCGACGAGATCCTGCTCGTGCGCATCGATGTGCACCTGATTATGCAGGTGCTCACCAACCTGCTGGTCAACGCCTTCAAATACACGCCCGACGGCTCGCATATCACCGTGGGCGCGCACCGGCGCGGCGTGATGGTGGCCGTGCGCGTGGCCGACGATGGCCCGGGCGTGGCCGATGCGGACAAGCCGCGCATCTTCGAGCGCTTCTACACCGGCGCCGGCGACCAGCCCGTGGATGCGCACCGCAGCTTCGGCCTCGGCCTTTCGCTGTGCCGCTCCATCGTGGAGGCCCATGGCGGTATCATCGATGTCGCCGACAACCAACCGCACGGGGCCGTCTTCACCTTCACGCTCCCGGCCGAGGAGGTAGAGATCCATGAGTGACATCGAGATGGGCGACGCACGCAGCGGCGCGGGCGGGACTGCGGGCTGCGTCGCTGGCTGCGTCAACAACGTGGGCGGAGCCGCTAGCGGGACTGCGGGCGGCGCCGCAATCGCGAACGCCGCCGAGGGCGCGCAGGTGCTGGTGGTGGAGGACGACCGCGCGGTGCGCAACCTCGTGGCCACCGCGCTCGAGATGCACGGCTACCGGGTGCAGGCGGCCGAGGCGGGCGCTGCCGCCATTCTTGAGGCGGCCTCGAAGACCCCCGATCTCGTGATGCTCGATCTAGGGCTGCCCGACATCGACGGCGCGGAGGTAATCGCCAAGATCCGCAGCTGGTCGGCCGTGCCGATCATCGTCATCTCGGCGCGCACCGAGGACGCCGACAAAATCGGCGCGCTCGACGCCGGCGCCGACGACTACCTCACCAAGCCGTTCTCGGTCGAGGAGCTGCTGGCGCGCGTGCGCGCAAGCCTCAGGCGCTCGCGCATGGCGGCACCGGAAGCCGCCGCGTCGAGCCGGTTCGAGAACGGGCCGCTCGCCATCGACTTCGCCGCCGGCTGCGCCTGGCTGGACGGCGACGAGCTGCACCTCACCCCCATCGAGTACAAGCTGCTGGTGCTGCTGGCCAAAAACGTGGGCAAGGTGCTCACCCACACCTTCATCACGCGCGAGATCTGGGGCACCTCCTGGGACAGCGACATCGCGAGCCTGCGCGTGTTCATGCGGACGCTGCGCAAGAAGGTCGAGCACGACCCCTCGCACCCCGTCCTGATTCAAACCCACGTGGGCGTGGGATACCGCATGCAGCGCCTGTGACGGCCCTGGCGCCGGGGCGGCCCGCACCGCGCCGGCAACAATCCACCGGCTCGGCGTGAACGACCCGGACCGGGTTGCGCCGCGGTGTCCCGCCTACGCCTCGTCGCCGAAGGAGATTCCGAGCGCGCGGGCCTCGCGCACCAGGTCGCCATCCACGTCCACGTATTTGAGCTTGCCGGCAACCTCGGCCAGCGGCACGCGGCACATCCTGCCGGCGCGCTGGGCCACCATGAAGCCGCCGTCGCCCTCCAAACAGCCGAGAGCCGCCTCCACGCCGCACTGCGTGGCGAACACGCGGTCCTGCGCATCGGGCTGGCCGCCGCGCTGGGTGTGGCCGGGGATCGCCACGCGCGTCTCGCGGCCCGACAGGCGCTCGACCTCGCGTGCGATGTCGTACACGATCGAGGGGGACGTGCGCGCCGCCACCTTCTTCTTGTACGCCTTCTTGGGCAGCGCCGCATCCTCGCGCGAGATCGCCCCTTCCGCCACCACGATGATCGTGAAGCGGGCTCCCAGGTCCATCCGATGCTCGATCGCGGCGATCACGTTGTCCATCTCGTAGGGGATCTCGGGGATCAGGCACACGTCGGCCCCGCCCGCCACCGCGGCATACAGCGGGATCCAGCCCACCCTGTGCCCCATGATCTCGATCACGAACACGCGCCCATGGCTGCTGGCGGTGGTGTGGATGTCGTCGATGCACTTGGTGGCGACCTCGACCGCGCTCGTGAAGCCGAAGGTCAGATCGGTGCCGAAGGTGTCGTTGTCGATCGTCTTGGGCAGCGCGATCACGCGCAGACCCTCCTCGCGCAGACGGTTGGCCGTCTTGGTGGAGCCGTTGCCGCCCAGCATGAACAGGCAGTCGAGCTTGAGGTCGCGGTAGGTGGCCACCATCGCCGGAACCTTCTCCACGCCATCGGCCTCGGGCGTATCGAGGCGCTTGAAGGGCGTGCGGCTCGTTCCCAGGATGGTGCCGCCGCGGGTGAGGATGCCGCTGAAATCCGCCGGGGACATGCGGCGGTACCGGCGGTAGATGAGCCCCTGGTAGCCGTCCTCGAACCCAAAGATCTCCACCGGCTCTGCGCTGCGGGCGTGCAGGGTCTTGACGATGCCGCGCATCGTGGCGTTGAGCGCTTGGCAGTCGCCGCCGCTCGTCAACAGGCCGATCCTCAACATGGGTCCTCCTCGGTAGTCGGCGCCGCGCGGACCCGCACAGCGCCCCTTGCCCGGCGCCCGCGACAGGCGCCGTCCGTACGCAGGACAGTGTACGCCCACCTCCGCAGCACCGCCACCCCCTTCACGCAGCGCTTACCTCCCCTTGCCCGCACCCGGCCCGCGCAAGCGCTCTGTAAAGAGTTCATCACGAAACGGCTGAGGCCGCGCCCGCCGGCGTCCTGGAACGGTATCGTTACAGATATTCATGCGTCCACGCCCGAAGCAGCCGGACGCGAGGGCGCAAAGGAGAGCTCATGGCAACCGATACACCGACCGCACCCGATGCGCAGGCCGCACCCGCAACCCATGGCTCGGCCCTCGGCGACGCCGGCGGCGAGCAGGCAGACGCGGGCAAGGTGGCGGCGGTGCGCACGGGCAAGAAGGCGGGCAAGGCCAAGCGCGACCTCAGCTACACGCAGAACCGTGAGCTGTCCTGGCTCAGGTTCGATGAACGCGTGCTCGCCGAGGCGTCCGACGAGAGCGTGCCGCTGTTCGAGCGCCTGAAGTTCGTCTCCATCTTCGAGAGCAACATGGATGAGTTCCTCATGGTGCGCGCCGGCGGCCTGTCGAGCCTCGCCACCTTGAAGCACCAGCCACGCGACAACAAAAGCGGCCTTACACCGTCTGAGCAGGTCGAGGCTATCCTGGCGACGCTGCCCGGGCTGTACGCCCAGGCCGCGACGACCTTCCGCGAGCTCGAAGGGTGCCTGCGCGAGCACGGCATCGAGCGTCTGACGGGAGCCGACCTGATCGGCACCGCGCGCGATGCGGTGCGCAGCTACTTCAACCGCCAGGTGCTGCCCATCATCTCCCCGCTCATCATCGACCCGCGCCACCCCTTCCCCAACCTGCGCAACGGCGCGCTCTACATCTGCTGCACCCTGGCGGCCCGCAACGGCGACGAGGAGGGCCTGCTCGGCATCATCGAGGTGCCCGGCTCGCTGCCGCGCGCCGTCGAGCTCGCCTGTACCCCCGACCGGCTGCGCTACATCCTGCTCGAGGATGTCATCCTCAGCTGCCTGGACTCGTGCTTCGGCACGTACACGCCCCAGCAGCGCGCCGTGATCCGCGTGACGCGCAACGCCGACCTAGATCCGGACGGCGAAGGCGTGGAGGACGACGAGGACTACCGCCAGCATATGAAGAAGGTCCTGAAGCGCCGCCTGCGCCTGCAGCCGGTGGTGCTGGCGGT
The DNA here is from genome assembly GCA_902470925.1 of uncultured Collinsella sp. Lineage (GTDB taxonomy): Bacteria > Actinomycetota > Coriobacteriia > Coriobacteriales > Coriobacteriaceae > Collinsella. Next base: position 7,033 of record CABRIF010000051.1, read on the forward strand.
CCACGGCAACCTCGACCGACCCGCGCTGAAAACCGTGCGGCGGGCGCTCGGCCTGCCGCAGCGGGCCGTCCTCAGCGTCGAGACGCCGCTCGATCTGGGCTATGTGTTCGGCCTCGAGGGCAAGCTGCCCACGCAGACGCGCGAGAGCCTGCTGTTCGCGCCGTTCTCCCCGCAGGCAAGCCCGATGTTCGAGCCCGGAACCCCCATGCGCGACCAGGTGCTCGCCGGCGACAAGCTGCTGTTCTACCCCTATGAGTCCATGGGGACCCTGCTCGACCTGGTGGCGCAGGCCGCCCACGACGACGCCTGCATCTCCATCCGCATCACGCTCTACCGCGTGGCGCGCGCCTCGCGCCTGTGCGAGTCGCTGATCTCGGCGGCCGAGGGCGGCAAGGAGGTCACGGTCCTGATGGAGCTGCGCGCCCGGTTCGACGAGGAGAACAACATCGCCTGGGCAGGCCGGCTCGAGGAGGCGGGCTGCACGGTGATCTACGGCTCCGAGGGCTTCAAGTGCCATTCGAAGATCTGCCAGCTCACCTACCACGAACAGGGCGCGATTCGCCGCATCACGCTTCTGGGCACCGGCAACTTCAACGAGAAGACCGCGCGCCTGTACTCGGATTTCATGCTCATGACCGCGCATGCCGGCATCGGCGAGGACGCCAACGCGTTTTTCCGCAACCTCTCGCTGGGAAACCTGCGCGGCGAGTACCGCTACCTGGGCGTGGCGCCGGCCGGCCTGAAACCGTTGGTGATGGACGGGCTGAACCGCGAGATCGCCCGCGCCCGGCAGGGCGTGGCGGCACGCGCGTTCTTCAAGATGAACTCGCTCACCGACCGCGAGGTCATCGACAAGATCGCCGAGGCCAGCCAGGCCGGCGTGCGCGTGGACATGATCATCCGCGGCATCTGCTGCCTGCTGCCGGGGGTGGTGGGCAAAACCGACAACGTGCATATCCGCTCCATCGTAGGGCGCTTTTTGGAGCATGCGCGCGTCTACGCGTTCGGCGAGGACGCCGACACGCTCTACCTGTCAAGCGCCGACATGATGACGCGCAATACCGAGCACCGCGTGGAGATCGCCTACCCCGTGCTCGACCCCACCTGCCGCGCGCTGGTGCGCGCCTATATGACCAGCCAGCTGCGCGACAACGTGAAAGCCCGTGTGCTGAGCTCGCAGGGCACCTGGGAGCCGGTGGCGCGGCCTGAGGACGAGGCGGCGTTCAATGCCCAGGAGCATTGCATGGCGCAGGCGGTTGAGCGGGCGCGCCAAGCCGAGGCCCGCTGGGCGGAGGCCCGCGAGGCGAATCCGGGCGCAGGGGCTGGTGCGGGGGTTGGTGCCGGCGCGGGGCCGACGGGCGGCCCGGATGCGGGCGCGACGGCGAGCGCGGGCACAGGGCCGACGGGCGGTCCGGGTGCGGGCGCGACGGCGGGCGCGGGCGCAGGGCCGACGGGCGGTCCGGGTGCGGGGGCCGGTGCGATGGGTGGTCCGAGCGCGGGTGTGACGGCCGGATCAGTGGACACCGGTACGACGGCTAGCGCTGGCGCGGAAGCGGCGGCCGCATCAGCAGGTACCGGTGTGGCGGCTGGCGCAGCAGGTACCGGCGCGGAGGCCGCGACGGCAGGCGCGGGCGTGGGAGGTAAGGCGGTTGACGCAGATGCTGGCATCGACACAAGCGCTGGTGCGGGCACAGCCATCGACTCCGCGCGAATCGCAAACGCGACGGGAACAAGAGCCGCCGCCAGCACTGATGACGGCTCGGAAGCCGAAGATGCAGCAGGCGCCGCCGCACCGTGCGTGGGCGACACCGCACGCGCGAGACAAGACACCGGTGCCGATGCCCATGTTGGCTCCGATACAGCAGCTGAGGCAACCGGTACAGACGCGGTAGCTTCGGCAGGTGCCGAGATGCAGCAGGATCGCGGCAGCAAGATCAAGCGCGGCCTGCACCTGATCGGAAAGGGCATCCGCACGATCTTCTCCTAACCGGCCCCCCATCGTCAGTCCGGCGACGCAGGCCCCATCGTCGGCCCGCATCGTCGGCCCGCGTCGCCGGTCCGCATCGGCACACCGAGCGGCTCACACCGCAACGGCCCTCCCCCGGCGCCACCATGCGCCGCGGCAAGGCATCCCGGGTTCGAATTCCATCCGTCCAAGGCCCCCTCCGCGATCCCGGGTTCGGATTCAACCCGTCCAAGGCTGCCCTCGCAATCCCGGGTTCGGATTCAATCCGTCCAGCAATCCCGGGTTCGGGTTCCGTCCGTCTGGGGGCGAAAACGGCCCCTGGATGGACAGCGGGCGAACCCGGGATTCGCAGATGGACAGAACGCGCACCCTGGATTCACAGATGGACAGGACACGAACCCGGGGTGCCTCCGGGCATCCGGTTGCCGCAAAAACGCAAGATCCCGGGTTCGGATTGCGTCCGTCGGGAGTCCTCGGCGAGCAACAGGGTTCGGGTTGCATCCATCGAGCCCCCGGGCGCGCGACCCCGGGTTCGGATTCCGTCCGTCCGGCTTCCCGCTGCGAATCCTGGACGCATGCATCATCTATTTGGAGCCATTTGCAAGATCCCGGGTTCGGCTTGTATCCGTCGGGAGCCCTCAGCGAGCGACAGGGTTCGGATTCAATCCATCCAAGGCCCGGCGCACGATCCCGGGTTCGGATTCAATCCATCCAAGGCCCGGCGCACGATCCCGGGTTCGGATTCAATCCATCCAAGACCCCCTCCGCAATCCCGGGTTCGGATTCAATCCGTCCAGCAATCCCGGGTTCGGGTTCCGTCCGTCTGGGGGCGAAAACGGCCCCTGGATGGACAGCGGGCGAACCCGGGATTCCCAAATGGACGGGAGACGAACCCGGAATTCCCAAATGGACGGCAGGCGAACCCTGGATTCCCAGACGGACAGCAGGCGAACCCGGGATGCCCGGATGGACAGGACGCGAACCCGGAATGCCCCCTGGCAGACCCCGCACAACGCCTCGCGCCTCCAATCACAACGCCTCGCGCCCCAGCAACAGAGCCGCGCCCGCTACCCTTCCAGCTGTTCGCTGGCCTCCAGCCAGGCCATCTCGAGTTCCTCGAGCTCGGCACGAGCCGCAGCGATCTTCTCCTGCTGAGCCGTAAGGGCTGCGAAATCGGTGGGGTCGACCTCCCCCATCGCCGCCGTGAGTTCCTCGATGCGGCCGCGACGCGTCTCCATCTTGCGCTCGAGCGAGGCAACCTCCTTCTTCAAGCGCTGACGCTCGGCGTTCGACAGGCCACCGCCTGCAACCGCGGTCCCCGCTCCGGCACCCGCCGGCGCGGTGCCAGCAGCAACCCCGGCCGTCCCAGCGCCCGCGCCCGCAGCGCTACGGGCACCCGCCGCCTTCGCAGAGCCGGGAGCTTGCGGACGTGCGTCGCGCGCCGCGTGCCCGGCCTCGACCATGCGCAGGTACTCATCCACACCGCCAGGCATATGGCGCAGATGCCCATCCATCAGCGCCCATTGCTGGTCGGTCACGCGCTCCATGAGGAACCGGTCGTGAGTGACCAGAATCAGCGTGCCCGGCCAGCCATCGAGCAGATCCTCGACAATGGCAAGCATATCGGTGTCCAGATCGTTGCCCGGCTCGTCGAGGATGAGCACGTTGGGCTCCTGCAAAATGGTGAGCAGCAGCGACAGACGACGGCGCTGCCCGCCCGACAGGTCCTTGATGCGGCTCATGAGCTGCTGCTGGGTGAATCCCAAACGCTCCAGCAGCTTTTCGGGGCTCGTCTCCTTGCCGTCGACCACCACCGTGCGCTTGAAATCGGCCAGGACATCGCGGATGGTGTGCTCCCAAGAGGGCCGCAGCTCGTCGAGCTGCTGAGACAGCACGCCGAAGCGCACGGTGGAACCGATCTTCACCCGACCGCGCAGCGGGGCGAGCGTGCCTTGGATGACATGCAGCAGCGTGGTTTTGCCCGCGCCGTTCTCGCCAAGCAGGCCGTAGCGGTCCCCCGCCCCGATCTGCCAGGTCACATCCTCGATGATGGGGGTCGCCGCAGGTGAGTTGCCGGCTGCAGGCACGCCCTCTGCCACCGCAGCCCCCACCGGCGCGCAGGCGCCATCGCCTGCGGCCGCCGCGGCGCTGCCCGCAGCAACCGCACCATCGCTCACAGCTACCGCCGCCACGCCCGCAGCGCCAGCCGAACCCGCAGCCGTCGCCGCATCGTCCGCAGCCGTCGCACCACTGCCCGCAGCCACTGCACCATCGCCCGCAGCGCCAGCCGGGCCCGCATCGGCCACGCCCGCAGCCGCCGCGTCCACGTCAACTCGGGCATCGACCGCGCCAGCGCCACCGGAAACCTCGCGATACCCTGCAGACACATCGAACAGGTCGATGACCTGCTTGCCCAGACGGCTCACCGCCAAGCGCTTGAGCTCGAGCTCGTTGCGCACCGGCGGCACATCGGCGATGAGCTCGCGCGCCGCCTCGACGCGGAACTTCGGCTTGGTGCTGCGCGCCTGCGCCCCGCGCGACAGCCACGCGAGCTCCTTGCGCACCATGTTGCGGCGCCGCTCCTCGGTGGCAGCGGCCATCCGGTCGCGCTCCACGCGCTGCAGAATGTAGGCCGAGTAGCCGCCCTCGAACGGGTCGACGGCACCGTCGTGCACCTCCCACATGGAGGTGCAGACCTCGTCGAGAAACCAACGGTCGTGCGTGACCACTAGAAACGCACCCTGGTTGCGCTGCCAGCGGCTCTTCAGATGCTCGGCGAGCCAGCTGATCGTGCGCATGTCCAGATGGTTGGTGGGCTCGTCCAGCATAAGGACGTCGTAGTTGCCGATCAGCAGGCGCGCCAGGTCCACGCGGCGGCGCTGGCCGCCCGAAAGCGCCCCCACCGGGCCCTCCCAGGGCACATCGGAGATCAGGCCGTCGAGGATCTGCCGCACGCGCGGGCTGGCCGCCCACTCGTACTCAGGGGTGTCCCCCACCACCGCCCGATGAACCGTCGAGGCATCATCGAGGGCATCGCGCTGGCCCAGCAGGCCGATGTGCAGGTCGCGCCGATGCGTCACGCGGCCGGCATCCGGCTCGAGCGTGCCGGCGAGCACCGACAGCAGGCTTGACTTGCCGTCGCCGTTTTTGCCGACGATGCCGATACGGTCGCCCTCGCCCACCCCCAGCGTCACGTCGTCCAAGATCAGCTTGGTGGGAAACTCCACGTGCACCTTGTCGCAGCCCAGCAAAATGGCCATGTGTGGCAGCCCCTCTTCCTCATCGTCCGTCTGTCGACCTACCATCCTAGCAGGTTCGCCCCGCGGGCATCGGCGCAAGCGACGCCGTGCCCGCAGGGCGATGCCCCACTCGCCGCAAGCAGCCCCGCTCACCGCAGGCAACCCGGCCGAACGCAGGCAGTCCAGCCGACGCAGACGCCAATCCAGCCGACGAGCCGGTTGACCAGCCGGACACGCGGGCCCACAGGCGCCGAACCTAGCCAGCCAGCAGGTTAGCTAGCCAGACACGCGCGCCCACAGCCGCCGCACGAAAAACGCCGTCGGGCAGCCCGCACGCAGCAGGCCGCCCGACGGCTCTATGGACACGGCGTTGCGGCCTCGGACTAGAAAGGCCGCAGCGCCAGGGATGGGCTGGACACCGCCCGCAAGACGCGCGCAGAAACGACGAGGGCCGCGGCGTGCAAAACAGGATGCGCGCAATGTGACCGCACGGTCCTGAACACACTCGGGCACGATGCGTAAAGCACACGGCGCCGAGCGCACCCGCACCCCACGCGCGCGAACTAGGAGAACATGCCCGTCAGATAGTCGTTCAGGCGCTTGTCATTCGGGCGTTGGAAGATCTGGTCCGTCTCGCCGTACTCCACCATATCGCCCATGTAGAAGAACGCCGTATGGTCGGACACGCGCGAGGCCTGCTCCATGTTGTGCGTCACGATCACAATCGCGCGCCCGTGCACCACCGAGTGCATGAGTTCCTCGATGGCCAGCGTCGAGATGGGGTCGAGCGCCGAGCAGGGTTCGTCGAACAAGATCACGTCCGGATGCATGGCCAGTGTGCGGGCGATGCACAGGCGTTGCTGCTGACCGCCCGACAGGGAAAACGCGCTCTGGTTGAGCTTGTCTTTCACCTCGTCCCACAGCGCCGCGCCGCGCAGGGACTCCTCCACCAGCTCGTCGAGGGCCGCACGGTCGCGCAGGCCGTGGCGGCGCGGGGCGAAGGCCACGTTGTCGTAAATGGTCTTGTGGAAGGGGTTGGGCTGCTGGAACACCATGCCGATGGACCGGCGCAGCTCGTAGAGGTTCTCGCGCGGCGTGTTCACGTTGCGCCCGCCGAAGAGAACCTCGCCCTCCACCCGGCAGCCCGAGATCTCGCGATTCATGAGGTTCAAGCTGCGCAGAAACGTCGACTTGCCGCAGCCGGACGGCCCGATGAGCGCGCAGATCTCGCCGGCGCGGAACTCCAGCGTCGTATCGTGCAGAGCGTGGTGGTCGCCGTAGTAGACGTTCACGTTACGCGCGGCAAGGACCGTCTGCCCGTCTTTCTGCTCACTCATTCAGCCGTCATCCTTTTCGCCAGGGCCTTGCCGGCCACACGGGACGCCACGTTGAACAGCAGCACGCAGATCATCAGCAGGGCCGCCGTGCCCCACACGATCTGCTGCGCCTCAGGGCTTCCCTCGCCGTAGATCTTGTAGATATGCACCGCCAGCGACTCACCGGGGCGGAACACGTTCCACGCGCAGGTGGGGCTTGCGAAGTTGAGCGTCGCAAAGTTGAGGCGCACCGGGCTGGACATGCCGGAGGTGAACAGCAGCGCCGCCGCCTCGCCGAACACGCGCCCGGCCGAAAGCACCACGCCGGTCACGATGGCGGGCATGGCCGCCGGGATGAGCACGTGGACCGTGGCCTCCCAGCGGGTGAGCCCCATGGCCAGGCAAGCGTCGCGCTGGTCCTGGGGAACGTCGGTGAGCGCCTGCTGGATGACACGCACCAGGATGGGGATGTTGAACATGGTGAGCGCCACCGCGCCCGAGATGATTGAGTACTTCCAGCCGAAGCTCACGCTGAACACCAGAAAGCCAAACATGCCCACCACGATGGAGGGCAGCGACGACAGCGTCTCGATCGCCGTGCTGGCGATGCGCGCCGCCGGCCCCTCAGGCGCATACTCGGTGAGGAACACCGCCGCGCCCAGGCTCACCGGCACCGAGATCAGCAGCGTAAGGAATAGCAGGTAGAACGAGTCGAACAGCTGGTAGGCCACGCCGCCGGCAGCGCCGTTGGAGCGGCTCGGCTCGGTGAGGAAGCCCGGCGAGAACAGGGTCTGTATGCCCTCGATGAGGATGTAGGCCACCATGGAGACCACCATGACCATCACGACGGCCACGATGGCACCCAGCACGCCTGTCGCGATTTTGTCGGCGCGGGCGGCACGGGCGATGTAGGCGCGGCGCGCGTCGTCGGCAGGTGTCGTGGGGGCGGCGGCTGCGGGACGGGCGGCCGCATTGCAGGTTGTATCAGCCACGGGCGTGCGCCCCCTTCCGACCGATGAGATGGATGATCAGGATGAACACGAGCGACATGCCCATGAGCAGCAGGCCCAGCGACCACAGCGCGTCGTTCTGGATCGAGCCGTCCGCATACACCGCCATGCTCGTGGTGAGCGTGGTGGTGATGGTGGAGGCGGGTGCCAGCAGCCCGGCGGGCATGGCCTCGATGCCGCCGATCACCATGCGCACCGCGAGCGTCTCGCCGAACGCGCGGGTCATGCCGAGGATGACCGCCGTCATGAGCGAGGGCAGCGCGCTTTTGAGCACAACGTGCCAGATGGTCTGCCAACGCGTGTAGCCGAGCGCGAGCGACCCCTGCCGGTAGCTGTCGGGCACCGCACGCAGCGCGTCGATGGACAGGGTGGTGACCGTGGGCAGAATCATGACGGCCAGCACGATGGAGCCCGGCAGGATCCCCAGGCCCGTGGGCACGCCGAAAATCGCCTTCATGGCGCCCACGATCACATGGAAGCCGATCAGGCCGAACACCACCGAGGGAATACCCACCAAAAGCTCGATCAGCGGCTGGAACACGCGGCGGCCGAACGCCGGCTGAATCTCCACGGCGAAGATCGCCGAGCCGATCGCCACCGGCAGCGCCAGCAACGTGGAGATGATGGTGACGGCGAACGAGGTGACGATCAGCGGCAACGCGCCGGTTTGCGGCATACCGGCGGCGTCGGTTGCCGCCAGGTTCCAGGTTGTCCCCGCGAAAAACTCGCCGATGCTCACACCGTCCGCGATAAACGTCGACAGGCCCTTGTGCGCGACCATGATAATCAAGGCCAGCACAACAAGTGTCACGAGCGCGACGCACGCACCCGTGACACCCATGCCGATGTGTTCCAGACGGCGCTTGGGCAGCTGCTTAGCCATAGCGCCCCTTCCGAAAATACTCTGCAGGCAGATCTGTTACTTCTCGGTGACCTTGCCCGTGGCGTCCTTGGAGACCTTCATCTCGGACACGGGGATGAAGCCCTGCTCCTCGACGAGCTTGCCCTGGACATCATCGGACAGCATGAACTCGAGGAACGCCTTGGTGGCATCATCGGCGTCCTTCTTGCAGTACATGTGCTCGGTTGCCCAGATGGGGAACGTGTTGTCGAAGACGTTCTCGCTCTTGGGCTCCACGCCGCCCACCTTGATGGCGTTGAACTTGGAGTCGTCGAAGTGAGAGAAGTCGAGGTAGGAGATGGCGTTGTCGGTGGAGCCCATGTTGGTCTGCACGTCGCCGGACTTATCGAGCTCGGCGGCGGCGTTGAAGCTCGGGACCTCGTCGCCAAAGACCGCGGCCTCGAAGGTGGCGCGGGTGCCGGAGCCGGACTTGCGGTTGAAGACGACGATCTCGGCGTCGTCGCCGCCCACCTCGCTCCAGTTGGTGATGGTGCCGGAGAAAATGCCGCGCAGCTGCTCCAGGGACAGATCGTCCACCTTCACGTTCTTGGACACGACCGGGCCCATGCCCACCACGGCGACCTCGTGGTCAACCAGGTCGGCGGCCTGATCGGCCTCGAGCTTGGTCTCGGCGAACACGTCGGAGTTGCCGATGGTCACGGTGCCGGCGGCAACGGCGGTGAGGCCGGTGCCCGAACCGTTGCCGGAGCCGGAGATGGTCACGTCGGGGTTCTCGTCCATGAACTTCTCGGCAGCTGCCTCGACAAGCGCCTGGAACGAAGAGGCGCCGTCGTAGGTGACCTCGCCGGTGACGCCTGCGGCAGCGGAGCCGGAGCCCGCGGAGCCGGTGGATGCAGGGGCGCCGCCGCATGCGGTCAGGCCGAGACCGGCGATAGCAGCCAGGCCGCCCGCGAAACCGAGGGACTGGCGACGAGAGCAGGAACGATCAAGCATGGTTCTCCCTTCAAGAACGGTGCGCACCTGAGCGCGCGGCGGATCTTCGCGGGCCCATACGGCCCGCCCGCCTTTCGATTCAGCACCTTACCGCGCGCCGACGCGCCGCCGCAGCCACGCTCGGCGTTCATTACGGCACATTGATGAATCATTACCGCAGGCTGGCGGCATGCTTACGCGCAGCTTACAAACGTCCCGGCCACCTTGCAGCCAGATGACGAACGCGCCTGCGCCACAGTCGGGTGCAGGCGCGTTCAGATGGGAGACCATACGGGAACTCGTTGCCGACAGCACGTGCAAACGCGCCGCATCTCGGGCATCCGCCTGTGCGGAGAACAGGCTCGAAGCCCGTCATTACCTTGTGATGCCGCGCCGCCTACCGCTTCTTGCGCGGGCGGTGCGCACGGGGGCGGCGAGACGCCGGGGG
>CABRIF010000052.1 GCA_902470925.1 uncultured Collinsella sp.
GAGATTCCTCTACGTCTCGTGGGCTCGGAGATGTGTATAAGAGACAGTATCAGCGGCTCGCGACGCTTCCGCGACACCTTCGCCCCGCCCCTGCAACGACAGGCCCCGAACCGCCTTGCAACATGGCGGCTCATAGCGCCTTCATGCCATCTGTGCCCCGCCCCGGCGGCAGGCCCCGAACCGCCGTGCAGTATCAGCGGCCCACAACGTCTCCGCGCCACCTGCATCCCGCCTCCGCCGTCCGTCTCTACAGCCCGATCTTATCCAGAAAGCCGTTCACGCAGGTCCAGTACTGCTCCGGGTTCGTAGATGCCGAACCGGCGTGCGGCGCCCCGTGCACCACGAGCTTCTCCTTCACCGGGCTGGCGCACGCCTCAAAGACCTCGTCGAGCATCTCATAGGGCACGAACGTGTCGGCGTCACCGTGGATGAACAGCATGGGCACCGTGGCCCTGCCCACTGCATCGACCGCGCTCGCCTCGTGGAAATCCCACCCGGCACGCACCTGGCACACAGCATTGGCAACATCGAGCAGCGGGAAGCTCGGCAAACCGAACACGTTCTGCAGCTGGACGGCGAACTCCTCCCACACGCTTGCGTATCCGCAATCCTCGATGATTCCCACCACGTTAGCAGGCAGGTCGCTCTCCCCCGCCGTCATCATCGCGGTGGCACCGCCCATGGAGATGCCGAACACCAGGATGCGGGCATCCGGGTCGGCCGCCACGATGTCGCTCAGCCAACCGATCACGTCGCGGCGCTCCGGCCAGCCCATGCCGATAAACGAGCCGCCGGACCGCTCGTGGGCGCGCGCCGCCGGCATGAGCACGTTCATGCCGCGCTCGTAAAACGAGTAGGCGTACTTGGCCACGCGCGCGGGTTCGGCGGTATAGCCGTGCAGCACCACCGCATAGGTATGGCTCGCCGCGGCCTCCGGCTGGTCGATCCGCCAGCCCGACAGCGCCGTGCCGTCCTCGGCCGTATGCGCCACCTGCACGCGGCCCTCCTCGAACCAGGCAGCGGCCTGCTGCTCGAGCGCAGCGTCGTTGGCGGGCGCCTCCTCCAGGCCATCCACCTCATCGGCGTCCATCATGCGTTTCATCGAGTAGCCCGCATGCGGGTCGAGAGCGAACTCGAACAGGAAATTGCCGGCAACCCCTAAGCCCACAGCCCCCAGCAGCATCACAGCAGCGACTGCAATCGCCAGGGCACGCTTTCGCAGATGAATCTTGCGCATCGACTCCTCCTGAACATATAGCACATATCTGTCGCTTAATTAACGACTTATGCATAGTAGTTCAATAGGTGTCACTCCACAGGAACCACACCTATCGGAAACCGAACGGACGCACCCCAGGCCCCCGCACGGAGCTCGCACGCCCCTGGCTCGCGGTAGACGTGTAGCCATGTCGAACGGTGTAGATCAGCGCTTGCGCTTGAACGCCCCCGGGCTCACCGTGATGCCCCCAGCGGTGCGGCGCACATGCTGCGCCTGGCGCGCGGCGGCAGACGAGGCAGCACGCGATGAGCCGCGGTGGCCAGTCGTCACGCCGGAAGGCCTCGTGGCGGCAGAGGACGACGTGGCAGGCTGCCCGGGAGCGGAGCGCGGCACATCGGGCTGCTCGGCAACCGCCTGCCCCCCAGACGCACCGGCAGCCGCGTCAACAGATAAAGCCGAAGCTGCAGCCGATGCCGCCCCCTGCACGCCGTCGGCAGAACCAGCCGCAGCCGCACCGGGGCCCGCAACCGCTCCCCGCGCACCGCCGGCCAGGCCCGCCGCCGCAGCCGACCGGCGCGCATCCTCCCGGGACACAGCCGCCGCTCCCGCACGCGGCGAGCGCGCACGCCCGCGCTTCGAGCGCCCGAGGCGCGCGATCGCGCGATCCCAGCGGTCGTGGATGCTCGCGCTATGGGAGCTGTGCAGGCCCAGCAGCGGAGCCGCGAGAATCGTGGGCGCGATGAAGGTGATCAGACGCCACAGCAGGTAGCCCGCGGTGGCCGCGCTGCCGTAGAAATGACCCAGGAAGAGCGCGAACCCGCCCTCGGCACCGCCCGTGCCGCCCGGCAGGGGCACCGCCGAGCTCAGCAGCTGCACGAAGGCGGAGGCGGCCATCACCGAGAAGAAGTCGACCTCGTGATGTCCGAACGCCAGCATCAGGAAGTACGGCACCAGGTAGAAGAAGGCGAGCTGCAGCAGGGTGATAACCACGGTGAGCGCCATGGAGCTCAAGTGCCCGGCCGCCAGGCGGAACTTCTCGCTGAACGCGTGGATCTCGCCGTCGACGAAGGCGTGCCAGCCCTCGGTGCGCTCGCGGGCCACCCCGAGGCGCGCCAGCAGGTTGATGCCCCAGTGCGCCACCTTGGTGACCGTGTTGGGCATGAGCGCGATGGCGAAGATCGCCAGAAGAATCAGCACGTGCCCGCCGAAGCTGAAGATGCACAGCAAGGTGATATCGCCGTACTGGCTGGCGAAAAACGGCATGCGCGCGAGCAGCAGCACCGCGCCCCACACCACCAGGCCGAACTGGTAGACGATGAAGCGTGTGAACTGGATGGCACCGGCCTCGCCCACATTCTGCCCCGCCTTCGTGAGGCGGTAGATCTGCGCCGGGGTGGAACCCATCATCATGGGCGTGAGGTTGCCGAAGAAGATGCCGCTCGCCTCAACCGAGATGAGGTCGCGGATGCCCACCGGGCTTTTCGGGTCGAGCCAGACCGCGATCGCATAGGCGAGGATGCCGAAGATCAGGTACAGCAGCATGCAGACGCACGCGGCAACCAGCCAGGGCGCCTGCACGCTCTGCATGGCTTCCCAGAACTGCGCGATCTGCCCGGTAACCACCAGGTACACGATATAGCCTACGAGCACGATGCCGATGAACACGGCGCCGCGGCGGGCGGTCTTGCGGTCGTCGCCCCCAGCGACATGCGGCTCCGGAGCTGCGCCGCGAACGGTATGCGTCGGGGAATCCACGTCGGTTCTCCTCACGTATCTTTGCGGTAACACTCCTATTGTACTAGCAGCCCCCGCCGCGCCCGCCGCGCCCATGCGAACGGCATCATTTCCTACATGCCGTCAACGAAGCGTACCAATGCGCGCAGCGAGCGCGGCCCGGGCGACGCCCGTGCGCGAGACTCATGCGCGAGACCCGCGCGCGGCACCTATGCCCCCAAGCCATACGGCACGCGCCACGTCAGCGCAGCATGCCCGCACGTTCTCCCACACGCGCATATGAGCAGCCCATCGGCACCGATGATAGCCGAGTCTATGCCGCAAAGCCTCGCGCCGGAGCACTCAGAACCGCGAAAACCAGGCATAATCTTGAGCGCCCTCTTCTCAGTTTAAAAAGCGGGTCGGCATGACCCCGCGTGAGTATCGCGGACGTGGCTAGACTGCGCGACACGCTGTGCTGCCCCACGAAAAGAAGGCCCACATACAAAAACGGCGAGCCGAAGCCCGCCGTTGCGATGTTGGTAGCCCGTACCAGATTCGAACTGGTGATCTCCGCCTTGAGAGGGCGGCGTCCTGAACCGCTAGACGAACGGGCCAACTACGGGAGGAGAACAGCAACTGGCTGGGATGGAGGGAGTCGAACCCCCATTGACGGAACCAGAATCCGCTGTCCTGCCATTAGACGACATCCCAAAGGTTGTTGTCTGCGCTCCTTCGCGCAAGAAAGAATACTACGGGATGACCCCGTCCCGCGCAAGCCCCAATTTCAAGTTTCTCCAAGTCGTGGATGACTTGTGAAGCGGGCCGTCTTACGCCCGCGCCACCCCGGTCTCCAGCACCCGCGTGGCCACGCGCTCAACCAGGTCCGGCACGTGCGACACCACCACCATCCCGAAGCCCTCGGTGCGCTGCATATCGAGCAGCACCCCCCACAGCTCCGCCTGCGTCACCGCATCCAGCATGGCCGTCGCCTCATCGGCCAGCAGGTAGCGCGGCCGGACCAGCAACGCCCGCAGCAGGCAAAACCGCATCAGCTCACCGCCTGACAGCTCATGGGGCAGGCGCGCCGCCCACGCCTCGCGGATGCCGAGCGCGTCGGCGAGCATGGCGCGGCGCTCGCTCGCGGCGCCACCATCCCCCAGCGAGGACTCGACCTCCCCGATCGCCCGCCCCAGGCGCTGGCGCGGGTCGAAGGCCTGCTCGGGATGCTGCCACACCAGCTGCACCGGGCAGGGCACGCCGGCGCGGCACGCCGCCAGCGGCGCGCCGTCCACGTACACGCCCCCTGCCTGCGGATGCAGATATCCCGCCATGAGGCGGCAAAGCGTGGTCTTCCCCGTCCCCGAACGGGCGGTGAGCGCCACACGCTCCCCCGCCTCAATACGGCACGTAAAACCGCGATACAGCGGCTCTGCACCCGGGTACGCAAACGTGACGTCACGCACCTCCAAGCTCATAGGCCCTCAGCTCCCTTCATCGTCTGCCGCGTCTTGACGCCCTCCGCGCCGGCGCAGAAATCATGACCGGGCAGCGCATGCCACAGCGCCCGGCTGAAGGGGTGCCGCAGCAGGTCGGGCCGCTCGAAGTTCTCCCGCGCCGTCTCCTCAACCACCGTGCCGTCGCGAAACACCGCCACGCGGTCGGCCACGCGCAGCGCCAGCTCGATGTCGTGGGTGATGAGCAGCACGCCGCCGCCGTTATCCGCAAACGACCGCAGGTCGTCCAGGGCGTGGACCGCCAGATCCATGTCGAGGCCCGGCGTGGGCTCGTCGGCCACGATCAGGCGCGGCTCGTCCATGAGCGCGCACATGAGCAGGATGCGGCGAGCCATGCCGCCCGAGACCTGATGCGGGTAGAGGCGCGCCACCTCGGGCGCCAATCCATAGGCCGCGAAGAGCTCCCGCTGGCGGCGCTCGCGGCGCATGCGGTCGACCCGCCGGGCGGCCCGGGTGTCGCCGCGCGCAGCACCCTGCACCTGCTCGCCGAGGCGCATGAGCGGATCGAGGTTCGTGACCCCCTGGGGAACCAGCGAGATGCCGCGGCCGCGCAGGCGCGCCAGTCCCTCGAGGTCGACCGGCTCGCCATCGAACCAGATGTTGCCGGCAACCGCGGCGTTGGACTGCACGAGCCCCAGCAGCACGTCGGCCAGCACCGTCTTGCCCGAGCCGCTCGCGCCCACCACGGCCAGCACCTCGCCGGCATGCACGGAAAGCGACAGCCCGCGCAGCACCTGCTGGCGCACGCGCCCCGCCGAAAAGTACGGCGCCGCCGGATCATACATATCGAACGCCACGCTCAGGCCCTCGACCGTCAGTAGGTGATGGTGCCCGGGATGCGCGGTCGTGTCCGCATGGCTGTGATGGTGGTGGAACTCGCCGTCCGCATGCGCGGCATGCACCGCCGCCGGCGAGGCTGTCCGCCCTTGCCGAACGCTCCTCATCATCGCTACCTCCTATCCCTGGATCGTCTGGGCCGATACGAGCCGCCGCAGCAGCGCACCGATGCGGTCGAAGGCGAACACGCACGCCACGAGCGCCGCACCCGGGAACACCGCCAGCCACCACATACCCGAGGAGAGATAGGACATCGACTCCGAGAGGATGACGCCGATCGCCGGCTGATCGGGCGAGAGCCCGAAGCCCAGAAACGTGATGGACGCCTCGTGCAGGATGGCGTGGGGGAACATGAGCACGGTGCCCACCAGCAGCTGCGGCAGCACCGCGGGCAGCACATGGCAACAGGCCAGGCGCACGCGCCCGACCCCGAGCCGGCGCACCTGCGCCATCCAGGGCTGCGAGCGCAGCTGCAGCACCTCGGCGCGCAGCACGCGGGCCAAGCTCGGCCAGTGCGTGAGCGCGATGCCCACGCTCACACCCCAAAAGCCTCGCCCCAGCGCATAGCTGATCAAGATCAGCAGCACGATATGGGGTACGCCCATGATCAGGTCGACAAAAAAGCCCACCGCGGCATCGGCGCGGCGCCCGCCCAGTGCCGCGGTGAGCGCGAGCGCAAGCGCGATGACGGCAGAACACAGCGCCGCCAGCACCCCCACGAACAGCGACCGGGACAGGCCCGCCAGGGTGCGCACGAACATGTCGCGCCCCATCCAGTCGCAGCCGAACGGATGGGCCAGCGAGGGCGCCAGGTTCTTGGCGGCGAAATCGGTGGCACCGGCGGCGTCGGTCAGCAGCGCGCCCGCCACGGTAACCGCGAGCAGCACCGCCGCGGCCGCCACCAGCGCCGCGAGCATCCGCCGCCGCGCAGGCACGCCACGATGCACGGGACGGTGCAGCTCCCGTACCGGCACGGCCGGGGTCTCAGCGAGCAGGTCGCCCGCGCCGTCCGCATCGAGCGCGCCGCCAGCGACGGCAGGCGCCTTTAGGGCGCAACATCCATCCGCAGCGGACGCCGCATCCGGCGCGTCCCGCACATCCCGCGCGGCCGGCCGTCCTCCGCACGCAGGGCGCACGTCGCGCTCCTCCCCATCCCTACACATGGGCGCGCACCCCCGTCCGCATGCGGGGGTCGAGCACGCCGTAGAGGACGTTGGCGACCCCGTTGCCGAAAAACACGAGCGCAGCGCTCGCCAGGGCGATGCCCACCAGCAGCGGCGCATCGCCGCCCACGCCCGCCGTCACGGCGGCCTGGCCCAAACCGGGATAGCTGAACACCTGCTCGACAAGCACCGAGCCGCCGAAGATCTCGGCCACCTGGGAGAACTGCAGCGTGAGCGCCGGCAGAACCAAGTTGCGCAGGCCATGCGCCCGCACGATCCGGCCCGTGCCCTCGCCGCGCGACCGCGCGAAGCGCGCGTAGTCGCTCGCCAGCACGTCGATGGTCTTCTCCCGCGTATGCAGCGCGATGTTGGCCACACCCGTGATGGAGAGCGTGAGCGCCGGCAGCACCAGGTGATAGAGCCGCTCGCCGAGCGACACCTGCGCCGCATCCACGCCGATCGGCACCGAGAAGCCGAACGGGAACCAACCCAGCATCACCGCGAACACGGTGAGCAGCACCAGACCCAGCCAAAACGCCGGGGTGGAGGAGATGACGAAACACCAGGCGCGCACCGCGCGATCGAGGCCGCCGCCAGGATGCGCGCCGGCGGCCACCCCGAGCGCGAACCCGAGCGCGCCCGAGATGACCCAGGCCACCCCCATGAGCATGAGAGTGTTGCCGGCTCGCTCGGCGATCACCTGGACAACCGGCTTGCCGTAGCGCAGGCTCGTGCCCAGATCGCCCGAGAGCGCCCCGCGCGCCCAGGAGCCGAAGCGCTCCCACACGGGCGTATCGGCATCCCAGTAGCTGCGCAGCTGCTCGCGTTTCTCCTCGCTCATGCGCCCGTAGGCGGCCTGCCCGGCATTCGTGGACACCGGGTCGATGGGCGACGTGCTCACCAGCGCGAACGTCACCATGCTGACGGCCACCATCAGCGCGCAGAAACGCGCGACGGCCCCGATCACCGTACGGACCATACCGCTCCCCATCTCATGAGGCGCCACCGTGCCCATCCGCTCCTACTTCCAGCTCCACTGGTCGACGTTATTCACGACCGACCAGCCGTGCCCGTGCGGCTGCAACTTCTGCTCGGCAACCTGCAGGCCGTCGCGCACCCAGTACAGGTGGTCGACGTTGGCAAACCATGCCCATGTCGCCGATCCCTGCGGGGCGATGCCCTCCTCGCCATCCCACTGCGCGCGCTGCCAGAAGGGGTAGGACGCCTCGACGTCGCCTTGGGCGAGCGCCTGGTCCAGATAGGCATCCGTGGTCGTGCTGCTGTAGCACGAATAGTTCATCGTGCCCGTGGAGTAGTTAATCTCGTAGACGTCGGAGGGCGAGTTGGACCCCCACCCCCACATGATCGGATCGCTGAACTCGTGCGGGTAGATGTCGTCCCAGGAGGCACCGGTGGGCGTGACCGCGATGCCGAGCTCCTTCATCTGGTTGGCGAACTCGTTGGCCATCGCCTGGCGCACGGTGTCGCCGGCGGCGTAGTAGAGGGTGAGCTCGGCGCGCGTACCGTCCAGGACGCGCACGCCGTCCTCCCCGGCCTTCCAGCCCGCATCCTCCAACAGGGCCTTCGCCGCATCGAGGTCGCGCTCGATGCGCATGTCCGCACTCGCCCACGGCAGGCCGTCGCCGATGCTGTAGGCGGCCGTCGCGCGGCCGTTCAGCACGTTTTTGATCATCTGCTCGCGGTCGATGGCCATGTTGATGGCGCGGCGCACCTCCACATGGCAGGTGACGTCGTTGCCCGCCGGGTAGGTGTTCTCGCCGTCGCGCTTGCTGGAGCCGGAGGCGATCACCGGCAGGTTGATGCCGCGCGAATCGACCGTCTTGTACGAGGCCAGGCTGTAGCCGGACACCTCCTGGTCGGCATAGGTGGCGCTCGTGTAGGCCATGTCAACCTGCCCGCTCTTGGCGGCTGCAAGGGCGGCGTCCTCCTCCATGAACACCACGATGACGCGCTTGATCGTCGGCGTGTCACCGTAGTAGTCGGGGTTGGCCTCCAAGATCACCTGCTGGCCGCGGTCCCATTGCTTGAGTAAGTAGCGGCCCGAGCCGACCGGCGCCTCGCCGTAGGTGTCCCCGTAGGCATGCTCGGGCACGATGCCCATGACGGCAAGGGTGTAGAGCAGCGCGTTATAGGGCTTGGACAGGCGGATCTCCACCACGGTATCGGAGGTCGCCACCGCCTCGCTCACCATGGTGAGGTCGGCCTGGGCGCGCTCGCTTTGGCGGATGGTGTTGATGGTGAACGCCACGTCGGAGGCGCGCAGCGGCTTGCCGTCGCTGAAGCGCACATCATCGCGGATCTCGAAGGTCCACACAAGGTTGTCGGTCGAGCACTCGTAAGAAACCGCCAGGTCGTTGACGAAAGCCATGTCCTTGTCGGTGACCACGAGCGTGGACTGGATCAACGGCTCGTGCACATGCTCGCCGCAGCCCCAGTCCACGCACGGGTCGAAGCCGGCAGCCGGCTCGTTGCTCGTGCTCATGGCGATGGTCACCTGGTCGCGAGCGCCGCTGCCCGCATCGGCGGAACCGCTTGCGGCACCCGAGCCGCCCGAGCATCCCGCAAGCCCCGCCAGTGCCGCACCCGCGGTGGCCGCCGCACCTACAAAAACCCGTCTCGACATCTGCGCATCCTTGCACACCATGGAATCCTCCCCAACATTTGTTACGATTTGTTCCATTCGTGTTACCACGACCGAAGATGGTAGCACTCCTGCAGCCGAGAGCAAAGGTGGGAAACCGACGGGATGGTGCGGCGGCCCCGCTCAGTCGATGCCGAGATACGCCAGCAGATGCGCTCGCTCATTGGGGACCGCGCCGGTGATCGCGGCCTCGAGCGCCCGGGCGAGCAGCTCGCCGATGCGCGGACCGGGCTGCACCCCCGTCTCGACCAGGTCGCGCCCGCAGATCGCCAGCGTCCGCACGCTGTAGGCCTCCCCGTTCGCCAGAAGCTCGCGGACCATCTCGCGCATGCGCTCGATGTCCTCCACGTAGTAGAAGCAGCGCGGATCTTTGCCCAGCGTGTCGGCGCGCTTGAGGTCGAACAGCTCGCCGGCCAGGCGCGCAACATCGGTGCCCGCTGCCGCCAGGGACGCCAGCAGGCGCAGCAGGTCCTCGCGCTCGGCGCGCAGCGGCCGGTCATGCAGGCGGATGAGCAGGCAGGTATCGCGAATCAGGTCGGACGGGCACGACAGGCGCCGCATGATGGCGCGCGCCATCGCTTCGCCGCGCTCGGGATGCCCATAGAAATGGCCGCGGCCATGCTCGTCGACCGTACAGGTGGCCGGCTTGCCGATGTCGTGCAGCAGCGCCGCCCACATGAGCGACATGGACGGGGGCGCGGCCGAATCGCCGCCGTCGATACGGAAGCGCGACAGCTCGCCGGCGACCGTCAGCACGCGCGCGGTATGGCCGTACACGGTGTAGGCGTGATACGGGCTGCGCTGGTCGAAGCCGCGCGCCGCCGCGAGCTCGGGAATGGCCGCGCACATGAGCTCGGGATAGAGCCGCAGGGCGTCACCGGCATGCCGGGTTGCCAGGATGCCGGCAAGCTCGATGCCCACCCGCTCACGAGCGACCTGGTCGAGCAGCGGCGCGCAAGCCGCCAGCGCCGCCGCCGTTGTCGGCTCGATCGTGAAATCCAGCCGACAGGCGAACCGGACGGCCCGCAGCATCCGCAGGGCGTCCTCGGTAAAACGGCGCGCGGGCTCGCCGACGGCGCGAATCGTGCGCGCCGCCAGGTCATCGCGGCCGCCGAAGCGGTCCAGCAACCCGCGCGCGGGATGCCACGCCATCGCGTTGACCGTGAAATCGCGACGCGCGAGGTCGTCTGCCACCGAGGCCGCGCGCTCCACGTGCTCGGGATGCCGGCCGTCGGTATAGAACCCGTCCAGGCGGTAGGCGGTCACCTCGAAGCGCTCGCCGTCGGCCACCGCCGTGATGCCGCCGAACCGGGTGCCCGACTCGATGACGCCCAGGCCCGCCGCTGCAAGCGCGCGGGCGTTCTGCTCCCACGAGCCGCTGCAGCAGATGTCGATATCGTGCCCGCAGGTGCCCATGAGCGCATCGCGCACCCAGCCGCCCACCAGCCACGCCTCCAGGCCCGCATCCTCAAGCGCATGCAGCACCCGGCGCGCCGCCGGCCCCGGGTCAGCTCCGGCGAGCGTCTCGCCCGCGAACGACCTATCTGCCTCGTATGCCATCGAAATCCCTCCTGCCGCACCATCCGCACGAGTATAGCAAGCCGGCCCGCCGCGCTCGCATGCAAAACGGCCGCCGGATGCCGCGCGAGGCGAGCGTCCGGCGGCCGCATATGCGACGCAGGCAATCAAAGGCCCGAACTGGCACGATGCGCGCACGCGGGCCGAAATCCGCACGAGCACGGAACCCGCGCGAGCAAGCCGTGCGGGCCGCGACGGCAGCTAGCGCGCAAGCGCCCCCATGGGATCCCACGGAGCCAGCTCCACCGGCTCCATCTCGTAGGCGGCGCGCTCCTCGTCGGTCAGGTACTTCTTGTTGACAACCACCTGGTAGACATACTCGTCGAACCACGCGTCCGACGCGATGTCGTACCCGTCGCGGCCGTGGTCCTTGCCCCAGCTGTTCTCCACGCGCCAACGGGTGGGCGCGCCATCCGCATCCAGGTTCACACCCTGCAGCGTCATGGCGTGCGTCATGAGCGACTCGCCGTAGTCCAGGCGCGCGGCCTTGTCGAGCCCCGCCTCGATGGGCAGCCCGAACAGGCCGTCGACGTCGAGCGCCGCCGGGTCGAGCACGCCGTCATCGCGCAGGAAACCCTGGTCCACATCGGAGCCGAACCATACCGGCAGTCCGTCGCGCAGCTGGGCCACGGCGGCGCGCTTGAGCGCATCCATGGGCAGGTTCACATGGCGCACCCCGCCGTCCTCGATCACGTTGCCCAAGAACTTCACGGTGTAGGAGCGCAGGTAGGGCTTGTCGGAGGTGGGCGCGTTGATCACCGAGACGTACTCGTCCACGTCCATGTCCACGAACTCGGCGAAAAACGCCTGCGGCGTGTAGGTGCCGCTCGCCACCAGCTCGTTGTCGCGGTTGCGGATGCGCACATCGAAGGTGCTGGGCGGCTCGCCCAGGCAGATCGAGAGCACCCGGTAGCAGTCGCGCATGAGCTCGTGCTTGGTGTCGGCGAGCGCAGACTCATCGGCACCGGCGGCCACGGCCTCGCGCAGGCGCTTGGCCCCGGCGCGCAGCAGGCGCGTGAGGTACTTGTCCACGTCCCCGGTATTGCGCGAGTTCGCGCACTCCGGCATCGCCTCCTTCGGCACCACACCGTACTTCTTCACCAGCGAGGCGAACATGTCCCACTGACCACCGTCGCATAGCGGGTCGGCCAGCAGAAACGCCACCTCGCGCGAGCCCAGCGGCTCAGACGCCGTGGCGATCACATGCTCGAAAAACCAGTTGCAGCGCTCGTACTTATCCCAGAACAGCGGGTAGACCTGCGACAGCTCGAAGGTCTTGAGCCCGAGCTTGCGCATCACGCGCGTCCGCATGGTGTTCAAGCTGGCGAACATCCAGCAGCGGCCGCTGCGCTCCTGGTCGCAGATGCGGCCCTGCTCCAGCTGGATGTCGAAGGTCGTCGTGGCCTCCGCCACCGCCTGCGGGTTGCGGGAGGCGGCGCGCACACCGGTGCTCGTGGCGGCGTTGCGCGCGATGGAAGCGGCGCGGTCATGCGCCACCACCTCGCGCGCCTCAGCGATATCTTCCATGGTCATAGCTCGTGTATCCATACACTAACTCCTTAGGTTGAAGCCATCTGGAAGCACCTTAGCACACCGGGCGGAGGCGCGCTGCCCTAGAAGATCTGACGCACCGCGATTCCGTCCTTGTACGCATCCACGCGGGCGAAGTCGCCCAGACCCGCGCACTCGACCACGTTCGCGCCCGTGGCCATCGACAGGCGCAGCGCCTCGGTGACCTCCTCGCGCCGGTCGTGCCACACCGACAGGAACGCCGCGAGCGAGGAGTCACCGGCGCACACGGTGGAGACCAGCTGCACGTCGAAGGTGCGGCTGGCGAACCACAGGTGCTCGCCGTTCGAGAAGTACGCGCCAGCACCGCCCAGGGTGAGCAGCACGTTCTGCACCCCGCGCTCATGCAGGGTGCGCATGGCCGCCGCCACCGACTCGTCGTCGCCGCCGGACACCTCGATGCCGAAGATGTCGCGCAGCTCATCGTCGTTGGGTTTGATGAGCAGCGGGTGCAGCTCCACGAGCTCGGCCAGCTGCGGGCTGGAGATGTCGAGCACGAACT
This sequence comes from uncultured Collinsella sp., assembly GCA_902470925.1. Taxonomy (GTDB): domain Bacteria; phylum Actinomycetota; class Coriobacteriia; order Coriobacteriales; family Coriobacteriaceae; genus Collinsella. Next base: position 12,761 of record CABRIF010000052.1, read on the forward strand.
CGGCGCCCTTGGCCCTCACATGCTCGATGACCGTGGGCAGAAACGCCGCCGAGGTGTTCGGCGGCAGCGAGCCCGAGATCACGAGGCAGTCGAGGTCCTCGAGGGCGTCGATCATGTCGTACATGCGCTGCTCGTCGGACGGGGTGATGGCGGCACCGGCGTTCACCAGGTTGTACTCGGTGTTCTCCCCCGCGTTCAAAAAGACGTTGACCCGCGTGATGCCCTCGGTCCACACCGGACGCACCGGCACGCCGAGCTCCTCGGCGCCCTCGACGATGAAGCGGCCCGAGAACCCGGCGAAGAAGCCCAGGATCGTGGTGGGGACGCCGTAGTGGTCGAGCGTGAAGCTCACGTTCAGGCCCTTGCCGTTCGGGGTGTAGACGGCGTCGCGCGTGCGCGTCACCGTATTGGGCTCCAGGCCGTCGCTCGCCACGTTGTAATCGATTGCAGGATTGGCCGTAAGCGTGTAGATCATGGGTACTTCCCTTCAAACGAAACGGCACCCCGGCCCCACAGGGTCGAGGCGCCGCTATGAACCTCATATGAGTATGCGCGCAAGATTCCTAGGCGCGCTCGAGCTTGCGCACAGCCACGCGCTTGCTGTACTCGTCCACGTGGCCGAAGTCGCCCAGGCCCACGGACTCGGCAACGTTGGCGCCCGTGGCCATGGCGAGCTTCAGGGCCTCCTCGACGTTGTCGCGATCCTCGTACCACTTGAGCAGGAAGGCCGCGAGCGTGCAATCGCCGGCGCAGACGGAGGACACGAGCTTGATGTTGAACTGGCGCTTGGCGTACCAGATGTCCTCGCCGTTGGAGAAGTAGGCGTCACCGCGGCTGCCGCGCGTGAGCAGGACGTTCTGCACGCCGGCGTCATGCGCGAGCTTCATGGCGACGCGCACCTCGTCGTCGGTGTCGACCGGCACGCCGAAGATGGCCTTCATCTCGTGATGGTTCGGCTTGATCAGCAGCGGCTTTTTGTGCGCCAGGTCCTTCAGGTGGTTGCTGGACAGGTCCAGCACCACGTCGGCCCCGCGCGACTGGGCGTGCGTCATGACCTGATCGAGGAAGTCCTCGGAGGCACGCGGGGGCACGGAGCCGGAAACCACCAGGCAGGACAGGTCGCCGGTGGTGTCCAGGATGTCGTAGAGCTCCTGCTCGTACTGCGGGGTGAGCGGGGCGCCGGGGTTCAACACGCCGTACTCATGCTCGCCGTCGTTGATGTAGGCGCAGATGCGCGTGATGCCGTCGATCCACACCGGGCGGCACAGGCAGCCCATGTTCATGGTCTCGTCGACGATGTACTTACCGGTGAAGCCGCCGAAAAAGCCCAGCGCGACCGAGTCGACGCCGAACTTCTTGAGGGCGAACGACACGTCCAGGCCCTTACCGTTGGCCGTATAGCTGGCCGACCCGGCGCGCACGTTCTCGTCGGGGACGAGAGCGGGGCTGGAAACCGTCATGTCGACGGCCGGATTGGCAGTAAGCGTATAGAACATACAATGCCTCCTAGTGGCTCAAACAACCGTGCGCGGGCGATACGGTGCGACCGCGCACGGCACGTGCAACAACGGATACGGGCAGATGCGGCACCTAGCGGGCGGCCGCCTCGAGCAGCTCTTTGACCTCAGCGGCCGTGCTGCAGGCCAACGCGCGCTCGGCGAGCTCGTCGGCCTCGGCGCGCGACCACTGCGAGATGGTCTTGCGGGCACGCAGCACGCTGGGGGCGGACATGGAGAACTCCTCCAGGCCGAAGGAGATCAGAAGCGGGGTGAGCAGCGGGTCGGCTGCCGCCTCGCCGCACATGCCCACCATGATGCCCGCGCGCTCGCCGCTCTCAATGATGTTCTTGATGGAACGCAGAACGGCCGGGTAGTACACGCTGTACAGGTTGGAGATGCGGTCGTTGCCGCGGTCGGCGCACATGGTGTACCCGATGAGGTCGTTCGTGCCGATCGAGAAGAAGTCGGCCTCCTGGGCGAGCTGGTCGGCCAGAAGCGACGCGGCGGGCGTCTCCACCATGATACCAACCTTGATGTCCTGGTTGAAGGCCACGCCCTCGGCGGTGAGCTCGGACTTGCACTCCTCCACGAGCGCCTTGACCGCGCGCACCTCCTCGACGCAGGTCACCAGCGGCACCATGATCCAGATGTCGCCGAAGGCGCTGGCGCGCAGCAGGGCGCGCAGCTGCACCTTGTACTGATCGGGGTTGGCCAGGCAGTAGCGCACCGCGCGGTAGCCCATGAAGGGGTTCTCCTCCTTCTCCATGTGGAGGTAGGGGATCTCCTTGTCGCCACCCACATCGAGGGTGCGGATGATCACCGGAGCGCCCTTGAGGGCGATCGCGACCTTCTGGTAGGCCTGGAACTGCTCCTCCTCGGTGGGAAGCGCCGGGCTGTCCATGAACAGGAACTCGGAACGGAACAGGCCGATGGCCTCGGCGTCGTGCTCGAGGGCGGCGGCCACATCGTCGGGAGAGCCGATGTTGCAGGCAACGACCTTCTTGATGCCGTCGGCGGTGACGGAGGGCTTGCCGCGGAAGGCCTCGAGCGCGGCCTTCTCCTCGGCGAACGCCTGGGCGCGCGCCTGGTAGTCGGCGAGCGTCGCCTCGTCGGGCTCGGGCACCACGACGCCCTTGGAGCCGTCGACGACGCAGGTCATGCCGTTGGTCATGGTGGTGCAGCAATCGGGCACCGACAGGACCGCGGGGATCTCGAGCGCGCGGGCGATGATCGCGGAGTGCGAGGTGCGGCCGCCCGTCTCGGTGACGATGCCGGCCACGTTCTTCTTGTCGATGGTGGCGGTCATGGACGGCGTAAGATCATGCACGACGATAACGGTGCCGGCGGGCAGCACGGACAGGTCGATGACCTCCTTGCCCAGCAGCTCAGCCAGGATGCCGGTGCGGATGTCGTCGATGTCGGTGACGCGCTGGCGGATCAGCTCCTCGTCGCTCATGGCGAACATCATGGAGAACATGTCGCAGACCTCGGTGAGGGCCTGCTCGGCGCACATGCCGCCCTTGATGCGGTTGGCGATCTCGTCGAGCATGAAGGGGTCCTGTGCCATGGTGATGTGGCCGGCCATGATCTCGGCCTCCGCCTCGCCCACGCTCTCCTTCATGTGCTCGACCTGGCGCTCGGTCTTCTCGCAGAACACGGCGAAGGCGGCGTCGTAGCGCTGCTGCTCGGCGGCGACATCCTCAACCGTGCGGGCCTCAAACGTCAGGTCGGGGTCGACGGCCACGGCGACCGTGCCGATACCGATGCCCTCCGATGCGTTTACTCCCTCGTACATTGCCATTCCTCTCTCCCGTTTCCCGTTATGCGCGTCCGGGAAACAAAACGCAGGCGCCCACGGATGCGCGGACGCCTGCCGATTTACACCTAGTTGAATTAGATGCCTGTCATCGATGCGCAGTCGACAGCAGTGGGGGCGCTACTCGCCCAGACCGCTCTTGATGAGCTCGATGGCGGCCGCGAGAGCCTCGTTCTCGTCGGCACCGTCGCACTTGACCTCGACCTCGGTGCCGCAGGGGATGCCAGCGGCCATGAGGGCCATGGGGCTCTTGCCGTTGACCTCCTTGTCGGGGGCGACGACGGTCACGTCGGAGGCGAACTTGCCCATGGTGGACGCGAACAGACCGGCCGGGCGCATGTGGAGGCCCTGCGGGTTGACGAGGGTTGCCTTGTCAGAAACCATAACCTGACTCCTTTTGAGCGATGCACTGCGCAGCGAAACCGCGCAGGCGCATAAACACGACGGTCCCTATTGTCTGTCTCTTATACACATCTGACGCTGCCGACGATACTCCTTGTGTA
>CABRIF010000053.1 GCA_902470925.1 uncultured Collinsella sp.
GTCATTTCGTTCGCGTGTCAGTTTGGGGACGGGGTCGATTCGTACGCACGGGGCCGCGGTTATGTTCTTGTGCCTGTACCGCATCGCCTGACGTGCAGTTTGGGTACGCGCAGTCTGGGGACGGGGTCGATTCGTGCGAGAAGAACGAATCCGTCCGCGACAAAGGCCGGTCCGACGACTCATCCACAACGAGCGCCGGCTTGCGCTCGATTATACAGCCCGGGCGCAGAGGCAATGCACCGTGCTCCCAAACAGCTCCATCTCCAAACTGCGTGTGCTAAACGACCCCGCTCACAAGTCGAAATGAAGCTGTGAACGAAACGACCCCGTCCCCAGGCTGCCGCCAGAAATGTGAACGAATCGACCCCGTCCCCAAATTGCGTCCCCAAACTGCGTCCAAACTGTGGGATGAAATGGTACCGGTTCCATTTCCATTCGCCGTCCCGTTCGCCACACTTGGCGGAAAAACAGTTCCCAATCGCAATACGCCCTTCGTATGCTCCGAGATGGAGGTAAACCGGTTAAGTACCTCCGCAGCGCTTCACCGGGCATCTCGTTGAAGCGGGCCTATTCACGTGCGAGCGATCTGCGATCGCCGGCATTCACGGCACGCGTTGTCGGCGATGCGGCGCACGCTCGCAAGGGTAGATCGAGGAGAGGGACGCATGGCAACCACTACATCGACAACCGCTAAGGAGTTCGGAAAGCAGCTGCCGATTCGAGCGAAGATCGGCTACGGAGGCATCGGCCTGTCCACCATCGCCAACACGATGCTTATCACCTGGCAGCTCTTCTTCTACACCACGTTTGCCGGCCTGGACGTTGCAACCGCGGGCGTGATCATCGCATCGGCCGACATCCTGGCGGCATTCGTGGCACCGGTGTGGGGCTACATCTCGGACCGTCTGTACCGCACCAAGCTCGGCCGCCGGACCGGCCGCCGCCGCGGTACGATTCTGCTCACCATCCCGGGCCTTTTCATCTTCATGCTCGTGCAGTTCTATCCTGGCATGCCCGTGTGGGGTTACGCGGTTGCGAATTTCCTGTACTGGACGTGCAACGCCGGCGTGACGACCATCCAATACGTCCTGCCGTCCGAGATGACGTCCAACAGCAGCCAGCGCTCGCAGCTGGTCGGTCTGAACCAGATAACCACCGCCGTGTCCACCATCACGCTGTCCATGGTGAACACCTATCTGTTCAGCATATGGGGCGATGACGTCTGGACGTCCTATTTCAACATGGCCCTCGGGTACGCCATCGTCTGCGCGATTCTCATGGTCATCACGGTCTGCACGATCAAAGACCGCCCCTATGACGAGACGACCGACTTCTCCCGTGCGGATTCCGATGCCGGATCTGCCGAGAAGATCCCCGTGCTCAAGCGCATCACCTTGGTGGTGTGGAACTATATCTCCACGTTCTCGGTCCGCGAGTTCCGCCTGTACCTGGTGATGTATTTGTCCCAGATCCTGTTTCGCTCGGTCCGCAGCTCGTTTCTCACCTACTTCCTGATTTACTCTTTGGGGCTGGATGCTGCCGGCGTCTCCCTTTCCCAGGGCGTTAACTTCGCCTTCGGCATCGCGTTCGTGGTGTTCTTCATGTGGGTCAACAACAAGGTGGGCGCCGCGCGCGCCTATCGCTATTCCACCATCGAGGCGATCGCGACCTTTCTGGTCATCTTCGGTCTGGTCCAGATTCACGACGAGATCGGCGTGGCCGCCACCGCAACTGCGTGGATCGTGCTGCAGGTGGTGCTGAATATCGGTTTGACCGGTGTTTTCAACGCCTGCGACTACTGTGTATCGTTCATTCCCGACGTTGACGAGATCCTGACCGGCAAGCGTCGCGAGGGACAGTATGCATCCATCAACTCCACCATCGACAATATCTTCCGCAGTATCGAGACGGTGACGATCACGACCGTGCTCTCGCTCGGCGGCTTCGTGCAGGGTGCCGCAACCCAACCTCAAGCGGTTGCCGACCTGATCACCAACATCTTCGTGTTCGTTCCCATTGCCTTCTGCATCCTCGGCATCTGGGCCAGCTTCAAGCTCAAGCTTACCGATACGAACCGCCACATCCTGCAAAACGAGATCGAGCGCCTGCGCAGCGGCGGCTCCAAGGCCGACGTTGATCCTGAGACAAAGGAGTTCGTCGAGGCGGTGACCGGCTACCCGTATGAAAAGTGCTGGGGCAACAACCGCGTGATCAACTATGCGCACAAGCTCGAGGAGGTCGATGCGGGATAAGTTGATGCGGGATAGGAGGTGACGCGCGATAAGGAGCCGACGTGCGGCGGGAGGTTGGTGTGGGGCATGTGGCAGACGCTGAGCGGCGGGGGCAATATATGGCGAAAGGCCAATACGGGCGGGATCAACATGAAGCGCGTGGCCCATGCGCGGCGGGAGGTGTGACATGAGGGATGTTCCAGCGACGGTGCGCGGTGTCGACGTCACGGGGCCGGCTCAGGTGACGCAGGAGCTCCAGGCGTTGCTCGACGATGCCGCGGCGGCAGGCGATGCCGCCATCATTCCGGCCGGTGTGCATCTTACGGGTCCGCTGTTCGTGCCATCCGGTTCGCGTCTGGTGCTTGAGGACGGGGCAGTGCTGATGGGCACAACCGATGAGTCTAGCATCCCGGTCATCCCTACGCGGGTGGCGGGTATCGAGGGCTTGTGGTACCCGGGCGTGCTGAACGTGTGCGATGCGCACGACGTACGCATCGAAGGTTCCGGGGTCATCGATGGCCAAGGGCCGTACTGGTGGGCAAAGTACTGGGGCGCGGATATGCACGGGGGCATGCGTACGGACTACGACGCGCGCGGTCTGCGCTGGGCGTGCGACTACGACTGCATGCGGCCGCGCAACGTGGTGGTGATGAACTCGCGCGGCGTCGAGCTGTCGGGGTTCACGTCTCGGCGATCGGGCTTCTGGAACGTTCACGTGTGCTATAGCCACGACGTGCATATCGACGGCATCCGCATCGTCGGGGCGGATGCGTGCAGTCCCTCGACCGACGGCATCGACATCGATTCGAGCTCCGATGTTCTGGTCGAGCGATGCGAGATCTGCTGCAATGACGACAGCATCTGCATCAAGAGCGGGCGTGACGCCGACGGGGTGCGTGTGGGCAGGTCGTGCCATCATGTTACGGTGCGCGATTGCCGCCTCAACGCCGGGTTCGGCGTGACGATCGGCAGCGAGGTCTCGGGTGGTATCCATGATATCGATATCCGCGACCTGGTGTTTTCTGGTACGGATTGCGGGTTTCGCATCAAGTCCTCAGATACGCGAAAGGGCTACATCAAGCGGGTGACTGTTGAGAACCTGCGCATGGAGAACGTGCGCTACCCCTTCCATATCTGCCTCAACTGGAATCCGGGGTACAACAGCTGCGCGCTGCCGGAGGGATATGCGGGCGAGGTGCCGCAGCTGTGGGAGCGCCTGCTCGACCTCGGTCATCTTGAGCTTCCGAATACCCAGGTGAGCGACATTCGCGTGCGCCACGTGCGCGCACGGCGATGCTTCGAGCCGTCGGCGAGCAGCCGCGCCTTCACCATCGAAGGGTTCCCGGATGCGCCGATTCGTCGGATGAGTTTCGATGATGTGTAGCTCGATTGCACGGAGTTCGGCTCGATCGCCTGCGTGGAAGACCTTGCGTTCTCCCGCGTGGTCGTGGGGGCAAACGGCGGGCATGATGCAGAAAACGATGGGCACGACAACCGGTAGCCGCTGGTCGCCAACGTGGGTTCGCGTTTTGTCCGTCGGTGGATCCCGGGTGCGTGTTTCGTCCATCGGCGAGTTCTGGGTTCGTGTTTTGTCCATCGGCGAGTTCTGGGTTCGTGTTTTGTCCATCGGCGGATCCCGGGTTCGCGCTTTGTCCATTCAGAGGCGATTTTTGCCTCCAGATGGACGAGAGCCGAACCCGCTTTTCCCGGATGGACAAAGCACGAACCCGCTGTGCCCAATGCAATGCAATTTGGGGACGGGGTCGATTCTGCAATCTTGGGGCGTGCAATCTGGGGACGGGGTCGATTCGGCTTACGAGCTTATTCCTGAAAAGGCGAGGCGAGGATGTGAGTCAATGCAATTTGCAATCTGGGGGTGCGTTTCATTTCGGATTACGAGCTTATTCCCGGGCCTTCATTGACGTCTTCGCGCGGATCGGCGCTTATCGTGCGCGCACCACCGGGTCAGCCGTCGCCGCGGAGGAGCCGGCCCTCAGTGTACGAATCGGCCCCGTCCCCAGATTGGGTCCGGCCGTGCCCGCGCCGCACGTCGATCGACATGGAACGCCTCCCATCTCTCGGGCATCATCGTCTCTCTGCCCAAGAAATGGGAAGCAGTTCAAAACGACCCCGTCCCCAAATTGCACAAATTGTACGAAACGACCCCGTCCCCAAATTGCAGGCGTCCCGGATGTGGCCCGGCCTGACATGCCCCCGGTACTCTCGGCCTTCGACGGGCACCGCGCGGCCCATTTTGCGCGACCTTGCGTCTGCCGGGGTATCGGGGCGCCCGCACGGTATACCATGGTGCTGTCATGTGTGCGAGGCGCCATGGGGCGCGTACGGAAGCAAAGGGGCCGCTATGGCAGAGCATCTGGGAACGACCTGCGTGCAGGGTGGGTATCGACCGGGGGACGCCGAGCCGCGGCAGGTCCCCATCTACCAATCGACCACCTGGAAATACGATACGTCCGAGCATATGGGGAAGCTCTTCGACCTCGAGGAGTCGGGGTACTTCTACACGCGCCTGCAAAATCCCACCAACGATGCGGTCGCCGCCAAGATCTGCGAGCTCGAGGGTGGCTCGGCCGCCATGCTCACGAGCTCGGGCCAGGCGGCGAACTTCTTCGCGATCTTCAACATCGCCGGGGCGGGCGACCACGTGGTGGCGAGCTCTGCCATCTACGGCGGCACCTACAACCTGCTGGCGCACACCATGCGTCGCATGGGGCTCGAGTGCACCTTCGTGCAGCCGGATTGCAGCGATGAGGAGCTCGAGGCGGCGTTTCGCGACAACACGCGGGCGGTGTTCGGGGAGACGCTGGCCAACCCGGCCCTCACCGTGCTCGACATCGAGCGCTTCGCGGCGGCCGCACACGCCCATGGCGTGCCGCTGATCGTGGACAACACGTTCCCCACGCCGGTGATGTGCCGCCCCATCGAGTGGGGGGCCGATATCGTGACCCATTCCACCACCAAGTACATGGATGGGCACGGGGCCGCCGTGGGCGGCGCCATCGTGGATTCCGGCCGCTTCGATTGGGACGCACACGCCGACAAGTTCCCCGGTCTCACCACGCCCGACGAGAGCTACCACGGCGTCGTATATACCGAGCGCTTCGGTTTGGGCGGGGCCTTCATCACCAAGGCCACCGCGCAGCTCATGCGCGACCTGGGCTGCATCCAAAGCCCGCAGAACGCCTTCCTGCTCAACCTGGGTCTTGAAAGCCTGCATGTGCGCATGCCCCAGCACTGCAAGAACGGCCAGGCGGTTGCCGAGTTCCTCTCGACGCATCCTAAGATCCGTTTCGTCCGCTACCCCGGTCTGCCGGGCGACCCCAATCACGAGCTGGCGCTGAAGTACCTGCCGAACGGTTCGTGCGGTGTGGTGAGCTTCGGCTTCACTGGCGGTCGTGCGGCCGCCGAGCAGTTCATGAAGAACCTGCAGCTCGCCCAGATCGCCACGCACGTTGCCGACGCGCGCACCTGCTGTTTGCACCCCGCGAACGCCACGCACCGCCAGATGAACGACGACGAGCTCGCCGCCTGCGGTATCGAGCCCGATATGGTGCGCCTGTCGTGCGGCATCGAGTCGGTGGAGGACCTGCTCGCCGATGTGGAGCAGGCGCTGGAGCGCATCTAGGGGCTCGGCGCGCGCCGGCTCGGTTGCGGGGCGCTGGCTGCTTGCGCGCCGCTGCCCGTGCGCACGAGCACCTGGTGAGCGTTGCCGCCTGCATGCGCGGGCACCCGATGCGCGGTGGGGCCCGCACGAACCGCCGTCGGCAACGCACCCGCGCCTGCAAAGCGCCCTGTGTACGTGCGCCGTGCTTCGACGGCACGCCGTCCGGGGCTCGGCACCGGTTCCTGCCGGACCCGCGCACCATCGTTGGAAAGAAGCGGTGCTCGCCTGGCACCGCTCGCATATCGAGGAGGTCTATCCATGTCGTTTGCTGAGTTGGCCCATGCGCGCTACTCCTGCCGCGCCTACACCGGGCGTGCGGTTGAGCAGGAGAAGGTCGACGCCATCCTGGAGGCGGGACGCATCGCCCCATCGGCATGCAACAAGCACCCGGCCCGCGTCCTGGTGTGCGACACGCCGCTGCTGCGTGAGCGCGCCGCCCGTGCAGCCCATCATTTCGCACGCGACAACAGCGTGTTCGGTGCGCCGCTGGTGCTTTTGGTGTGCACCAAGATGGGCAAGGCCTGGGTGCGCAAGTACGACAGCATGGACTCGAGCGATATCGACACGAGCATCGTCGTGGATCAGATGATGATGCAGGCGGTCGATCTGGGCCTGGGCACCTGCTGGGTGTGTCACTTCGACCCGGCGGTGGCGATTCGCGAGTTCGGCCTGCCCGAAGGCATGTATCCCATCCATATGCTCACGGTCGGCTACGCGGCCGATATCCCCGCAGGTCCCAAGATGCGCGAGACGCGCCGCATCGCCATGCGGGAGTTCAGGCTGGCCAATCCGTTGAGGTAGCGCTCGGCGCGGACGGGCGGGCGGCGGGCCTGCGTCTGCGCCAGCCCGGCCGGCCCGACGCCCCGCGCGGGCCGGCCGCCTATGCTGCGCTCAAAGGGCTGCAGGGCCAGCTGGTGCTCGGTGCGCATCTCCTGCAGCATCGCCGGTTGAGGGGCCGGTTGAGGGCACATTTCCTGCGAGGTGGCGAGCTGCTCGTCGATCGTCGGCCGACACATGGCGTCCGCCACCCATACCGCCTGTAGCTCGCGTCACGTGCAAGCCCGCGCCGCCTGTCCGCCTCATCATCGTCTCGCTTCATCGCCGCTGCGCCGTCGGGCCGTCGCGCCGTGTGGCGTTTGCCCGCTGGTGTGGCGACCTACTGCTCCTGCGGGTTGCGGTAGCCGGCGAGCTTGCTGGTGCAGCTGGGGCAGCGGGTGGCGTCCTGCTCGATCTGCGAGCGGCAGTACGGGCACCGGCGCGGCTCGGGCTCCTCGGCGGCGCTCTTGCCGCCCCGTTTGCTCACGTGCGTGCCCACCTCATGCATCTTGTTCACGGCCTTCACGATGGCGAATACCGCCGCGGCGGTGATGAGGAAGGTGATGATGGCCGAGATGAACGCGCCGAAGTCGACGGTCTGCCCGTTGACGTGGACGGCGAGCCCCGAGATCTGCTTGCCGTCGGCGCCGATCGCGGCGATCAGGGGTTGAATGATCTCTTTGACCAGGGCGTTGACCACGGTGGTGAACGCGCCGCCCACGATGACGCCGACCGCCATGTCCAACACGCTGCCGCGTGCGATGAACTCTTTGAATTCCATCCAGATGCTCTTGTGCGATGCCATGTGGCCTCCTTGTCGACCGGTCGGTACACGCTTGCGTTGGGCAACGTGAAGCGAAGCGTCGTCGGCAGCCCTGCGCCAAGCTCCGGGGCCTGCGGATATAGCGCCCCGAGCGCCATGCCGATGCGCGTCGGTGCGGTCCGACGCCGGGGATGGCACGGGTGCTTCGCGCTCGGGCCTCGCTCCTCGGAGCTCGCTTCGACGTGACCCTGCGTCCATTGTAGGGGCGCGGCGCACCCGTGGCGCCCGGCGAGGGACACAGGGGTGCCGCCGTGCGCCCAATCGAAGGCTTCTGTGCTCCATACGCCGCGTTCGTGCACGCGCCGTGTCATCGCGATACCCTGCAGCATCCGTGTGCGCGTCTGAGGCGCTCGGTGCTTCGGCCCGTCTGTGCAGCCGGGTTCGTGGCTGTGCAGCCGAACTCGTGGGGAAGCGCGGCGGATGCCATCGCGCGGATCTTCAATGCCCCGCGCGACCGCGACGAGCCCCGCGCGACCGCGTGCTCCACAATGTGCGCACGCCCGCGACGAGCCTCACGCGACCGCGACGAGCCTCGCGCGACCGCGCACCCCTCGACGCCTGTGCCGATCACGTCCCGGTGCCGTTTTGACGGAGGGGCGCGGGGCGTGGTATAACTGCTGCGAACAATGAACCCCAAAACATGTGCGGGCGGGTTCCCAGCTCCATGCTGCTATGAAGCCGGGAACCCGCCCGTTTTGCGTGCGCGCAGGCCCGCTCGGTGCCTGTGCACACGATGCGGGGCACATACCAGGGGAGGGCGAGGAGCGTGCAGGCGAATACGGATCGACGGACAACCTCCGACGTGCAGGCGAATACGGATCGACGGACAACCCCCGGCGAGAGAGCGAATGCGGGCCGGCGGGCGCAGGCGGCGCCGTCGGCAAACGGGGGCGAAGCGGCGCGGAGGGTCGAGGCATCGCATCCAGATGAACATCCCGGGTGCGCGGGCGCATCCCGCGCGCAGGCGGCGCCGTGCGCGCAGCCGCCGGCGAGCATGGCGCCCGTCAGGAGCAAATGGGCGATCCTCGTCACCGTCTTGATCATGACGTTCATGTCCACGCTCGACTCGAGCATCGTGAACGTGGCGCTGCCCGTGATGCAGAAGTCGCTCGGGGTGGGGCTCGACGCGATCCAGTGGGTTGCCTCCATCTACCTGGTGGCAATCTGCGCGGCGCTTCTGGTGTTCGGCCGCTTGGGCGACTTGTTCGGCAAGGTGCATCTCTTCCAGGCGGGCGTGCTGGTATTCGCTGCCGGCTCGCTGCTGTGCGGGCTGTCGCACACCTACCCCATGCTGCTGACGGCCCGTGTGGTGCAGGGTGTGGGCGCGGCGGCGGCCATGGCGAACAACATGGGCATCATCACCGAGTCGTTCCCGGCGCGCGAGCGCGGTCGCGCGCTCGGCCTGCTGGCGAGCTTCGTGGCGCTCGGCATGATGTGCGGCCCGGTGCTAGGCGGCGCGATCGTTTCCCTGCTGCCTTGGGAGTACATCTTCTTGATCAACGTTCCGGTGGGCGTGGTCTCGTTTTTGGTGGGCACGCGGACGCTGCCACACGTGCGCCCCGACCGCGCGGGCCTGCGCATGGATACCCTGGGGGCGCTGCTGCTCGTGCTTGGGCTCGCGCTCGCGCTGTGCTCGGTGACGCTGCTGGAGCGCGGGGTCTCGCTGCCCCTGGTGGCCGCGCTTGCGGCGGCGGTGTGCCTGCTTATCGCGTTCGCGGCGCACGAGCGCACCTGCGCGCAGCCGCTGGTGGACCTGTCGGTCTTTCGCAACGCCGGCTTCACCATCAGCGTGCTCACGAGCGTGATCAGCTTCGTGGCAATCGGCTCGACCGAGATCGTCCTGCCGTTCTACCTCCAGGATGCGCACGGCTTCACGCCCAGCGTGGCGGGCCTGCTATTCGCCGTCATCCCGGCGGTGAACGCGGTGGTGGGACCGCTGTCGGGCAGCCTGTCCGACCGCATCGGCTCCCATGCGCCCACCGCGGTGGGCCTGGCCGTCTACGCGGCGGGCATCTTCGCGGTGGGGACCTTGGGGCCTGTCAGCGAGGTCCCGCAGATCGTGGCGTGCATCGCGCTGATGTCGCTGGGCACCTCGATGTTCCAAAGCCCGAACAACGCGCTCATGATGAGCGCCGCGCCCGCCTCGGCGCTCGGATTCGTGGGCAGCGTGGCGAGCCTGGGCCAGAACATGGGTATGGCTTTGGGCATCTCGGGCGGCATGGCGCTGCTCTACGGCCAGATGAGCGCCTATGCCGGGCATCGGGTAGCTTCATATGCCGAGGCGGGCGCCGAGGCGTTCTTCTTCGGATACCGGTGGGCGTATTTCGCCACGGCGGCGCTTGTGGCGATGGGGTTCGTGCTGGCGCTCGCGCGCTGGCAGCGCGTGCGCGCGGCCCGGCGTCTGCGCGCTGCGACCCGTGCGCGGGGATAGGCGCCGCCGCGACATGAAGGTGCCCGCCGGCGTCGTGTTGGACCGGCGGGCACGGCAGGAAGATGGCGTGCGGCGCGCAGGCCGCGCGCCATCGGGACCTCGAATGCGGCCAGGCAGCTGGCCTTTTAGAGCGCGTCGATGAAGCGCTGCTGGGCGGCGCGGCCGGCCTCGTCCCACTTGAAGACGCCGGCGTCGGCCAGCACGTGCCCGAAGACCGCGCCGACCTCCTCGCGCAGGATCTCCTCGCAGGCCTCGTCGGTCAGTTCGGACGCACGGCGGTCGAAGATCTCGAGCGCCCAGGCGGCGTGCGAGGCACACCGCGCGTCGGCGGCCAGCGCGTCGGCCAGCTGGGCGCGCGTCAGGTCGCCGCTTGCGGCGGCAAGCAGCTGCCCGCGCACGGCGGCCAGCTCGCTCACCAGGCGCGGCGGCAGGATGGCCAGGCCCATGACCTCGATCAGGCCGATGTTCTCCTTCTTGATGTGATGCCACTGCGCGTGCGGGTGGAATACGCCGAGCGGGTGCTCGTCGCTGGCGATATTGCAGCGCAGCGCGAGATAGGCCTCGTAGCGTGCGCCGCCGGCACGCCCTTGCTCGTCCACGCGGCGGACGATGGGGGTGACGGTGTTGTGCGCCGCGCCGTCGGGCGTGTGGGCGACGATGCCTGCGTCCGCATCGGACCAGCCGCGCCAGGCGTCGATCACGTGCGTGGCGGCGGCCAGCAGCTCCGCGCTGTCGGTTGTGCGCAGGCGCACAACCGACAGCGGCCAGCGCATCACGGCGCCGGAGACGCCCGCAAAGCCGGGCATCTCGAAGCTTGATGCCACCTCTGCGCGCATCATGGGGAACTCGTGCGCGCCGCCCTGGAAGTGGTCATGCGAGAGGATCGAGCCGCCCACGACGGGCAGGTCGGCGTTGGAGCCGATGAAGTAGTGCGGCAGCAGGTCGACGAAGTCGAGCAGGCACCGCAGGGCGCTCTCATCGATGTGCATGGGCCGGTGATGCGCGCTCATGGCGATGCAGTGCTCGTTGAAGTAGGCATACGGGCTGTACTGCAGCCCCCAGCGCTCGCCGCCCAGCTCGATGGGGACGATGCGCAGGTTCTGGCGCGCGGGGTGGGCGTGCCCTGCCGCCGCGCTGCGGCCGCCGAAGCCCTCGTTTTCGATACAGAGCTGGCAGGCGGGGTAGACGGCGCCGGTGTTGGCGGCCGCCCCCGCCGCGGCGATCTCGCGCGGGTCCTTCTCGGGCTTGGAGAGGTTGATGGTGATCTCCAGGTCGCCCCATGCGGTGGGGGAGGTCCAGGCGATGTTGCGGGCGATCGCCGCACGCCGCACGTAGCCCGCGTCGCAGCACAGCCGGTAGAACCAATCGGTGGCCCGCGCGGCCTCGCCGGCGTCGATGCGCGCACGGAAGCCCGCCGCCACCTCGGACGGCCGCGGCATGAGCGCGCCCATGATGCGCATCGCTATGCGGTCGCGCCCGCTCGTCGTGTCCTCGGCTGCGCCGTTGGCAACGGCCGCCTCGGCCAGCAGCGCCAGCGTCGCCTCGAGGTCAAAGGGCTCGACAGACGCCTCGTGCGCGCCGGCGAGCACCCACGCTGTCTCAGGTGCCGGCTCGGTGGCTCCGGTGCACTCAAGCGCGGTGTTGTAGGCCCATACGCGGTCCTCCCATGCGATGAGCTCGCAGGCCGCGGCGTAGTCGACCAACTGCTGGATGCCGGCGCCGAGCGCCTCGCGGGTGGGGACCGCGGTCTCGCTTGCTACAGCCATGCCGCGTACGCCCCCTCCTCCGAGATCGCATAGCGGCGGCAGGAGCCCTCGCCCAGCCAGCTGTCCATGCGACCCATGAATTCATCGACCATATCGAGCGGCACGAAGGCTTGGATGGTACCGCCGAAGCCGCCGCCGTGGATGCGCACCGCGCCGCGCCCGTCGAGGATGTGCTCCGCCAGGCCGAGGGCGTACATGGCCGGCTGGGAGGAACCCAGCTCAGCGGTGACGTTTTGCAGGTACATGGCGGAGCTGGCGCCCGATGCGCGCGTCAGGGCGAGGAAGGCGTCGATGTCGCCGGCGGTGAGCGCCGCCCAGCGGCGGTCGACGAGATCGTTCTCGTACCAGTAGTGGATGGCGCGGATGCAGGCGCGGTCGCCGAACTTCTCGCGCAGCTCCGGCAGCTTCGCGTCGAAGGAGGCCTGGTCGACCTCGCACAGGCGCGCGGCCCCGAACTCGGCGGCGATCTGTTGCATCTCGCCGGGGACGGCGGCGTAGTCGGCCGTGGAGGCGGCGTGGTCGGCGCCCACCTTCACCAGCACGAGCGCGTGTCCGTGGTCCTCGAAGTCGAGCGCGAGCTTCTTCGTGGCCGGGCGCTCCGTGTTCTCGAAGTCCATGTAGGCCAGGCCGCCCAGGCACACCGCCGCCTGGTCCATGAGGCCGCAGGGCTTGCCGTAGTAGTTGTTCTCGGTGCGCTGGCTCATCTGGGCGAGCTCGACGGCGTCGATGGCCTGGGAGCCCCACAGGGCCTCCATGGCGCGCCCGTAGGCGGCCTCGACTGCCGCGGAGCTCGACAGCCCGCCGCCCGAGGGGACGGTGCAGACGAAGGCGAAGTCGAAGCCCGCCGCCGCTCCGCCGCGCTGGGCGATCTCGTGGGCCATGCCGCGCACGAGCGACTCGGAGGTGCCGATCTCCTCGGCATGGATGTCGAGGTTGTCCAGATCGACCGTGAAGCTCGGGTAGCCCTCGTCGGCCACGCGGACGAGACCGGTGCCGTTGGCCACCGCGATGCCGTCGACCGAGACGTCGAGCGCGCCGGCGATGACGTGGCCGCCCTCGTGGTCGGTGTGGTTGCCCGCGATCTCGGAGCGGCCCGGGGCGTGCACGTACAGCAGGCGGGCGTCCGGTGCGGGTGCGCCGAACTCGCGCTCGAACAGCTGGCGGGCGCGCTCGAGCCCGGCGGGGTTGGCAATGGTTGACATGGGCGTTTCCTTTCCTCGGCGCCCCGTGTGAGGCGGGACGGTATGGTGACGGTGGGGCGCGCCGCGGCGGCGCGCGGGTGCCCGAAAGGGCGTGCAGGTGGGCCCGAAGGAGGTGCCGGACGCGCGCCGCGTGCGGCGGCGGTGCCTAGCGCGTGCCGAAGCGGTAGACGATGCGGGCGTCGAACGGCTCGTCGGGCGTGCAGACGGGCTGGGGCCAGTCCGGATGGTGGGCGCAGTCGGGCCAGAACTCCGGCTCGAAGGCAAAGCCGTCGCGCGGGCGGTAGTGGGCGCCGTCCTTGGCGTGCGCATCGTCGAGCCAGTTGGCGGTGTAGAGGTGCGCGCCCGGCGCGGTGATGAGGATGTCGAGGGTGCGGCCGCTCACGGCGTCCTCGGCATGCAGCGCCTGGCGCGGATGGGCTCCCGGCTCCCAGCCGTCGATGCAGAAGCAGTGGTCGTAGCCGCGCGCTTGTGCGAGCTGGACGTCGTCGGCGTCGATGTCGGCGCCGAGCGCCTTGGCGCGGCGGAAGTCGAACGGGGTGCCCGCCACGGATGACACCGCGCCCGCCGACACGCTGTCGGGGCGCTGGGGCAGGTAGCGGCTCGCCTCGATGCGCACGAGTTGCTCCAGCACCGAGCCGCTCGCATGGCCCGCCAGGTTGAAGTAGCTGTGGTTGGTCATGTTGACGAAGGTGGCCGCATCGGTGGTGCAGCCGTAGCGCACGGAGAGCTCCACGGCACCGCTGTCCGTGCAGCTGAGCTCGAAGCGGGCGGTGAAGGTGCGCGCGCCCGGCAGGCCGAGCTCGCCTGCGTCCATGCGGCAGGTGAAGCTCACCGCCTCGGCGTGCTTATCGAGGCAGGCCTCCCACAGGCGCTTGTGCAGGCCGCGCTCGAGGTCCGTGTGCAGGTTGTTCCGCTGGTCGGGGCCATCGTTACAGGGCAGCTGGCACACGGTGCCGCCCAGCGGGACCTGTCCTGCGTCGGTGCGGTTGGCAGACGGCCCGATGGTGGCGCCGTAGCACGCGGGGTTGTCGAAGTAGCCCTCGATGCCGCCGAAGCCGAGCAGGATGTCCTGAACGCGCCCTTGCGCATCGGGCACCTCGACGCCGAGCAGCGTGGCGCCGAAATCGCTCACGCGCACGCGGGCGGGCCCGCAGGCGAGCTCGTACACGTGCGCCGTATGCCCGTCTGGTGTCGTGCCAAAGGGCGTGGTTGTAGCCATGATGCCTCCCGTGCGGCCATGCCGCCGTCTATTGCAAAAGGATTGCTTTCGGTATTGCATGTTATCGTACTCAGTCCATCTTGTCACGATGGCATCTATTTTTTGGGTGACCGGTAGCTATGAGTCGGTGAGCGGCATCTGGCAAAGCGATTTACCTAGTATGCACTGGGTTTCAGCTGCTTCGCGCTATGATGGAAGGCGATGTATGAAACGCCCTGTTGCTGCTGGCTTCGGGGAGAAACGACGATGCCCGCGGGCGGGGGAGGCACCATGGCCAAGATGATGCAGAGCAACGACGGAGACACGGCTTCGCGCGTGCGGGGCGGCCGGCCCCACACGCTGTCCATGGCCGACGTGGCCGCGGTGGCGGGCGTGTCGCAGCAAACCGTCTCGCGCGTGATCAACAACCTGCCCAACGTGAGCGAAAAGACGCGCGAGCGCGTGAACAAGGCCGTGGCGGAGCTGGGCTTCCGTCCGAACTACGCGGGGCGCTCGCTGCGCGTGGGGCGCTACCGCTCGGTGGGCCTGTGCGTCAACGACGTCACCCAGATCGGCAACCTGTCCCTGCTCGACGGCATCAGCGCCGCGGCCCGTGCGCGCGGCTACGCCATCACCTTGATCGAGATGAGCAAGACCGAGTCATTCTCCCTTGCCGAGGCCTCCCGTCGCATGGCGGAGCTGCCGGTCGACGGCATGGTGATCGCCATGAGCCGCATGGCCCCCGATTTCGAGTCGTTCACGCCCCAGGCGCGCATGGGCACGGTGCTGGTGTCGATGTACGCGCACCCGCGCTGCACCACGGTCGACTCCGATCACTACGGCTGTTCCACGCTGGTGATGGAGCACCTGTTCAACTACGGGCACGAGCAGATCCGCTACGTGGCCGGCCCGTCGTTTTCCATCGATAACGAGTTCCGCGAGGCCGGCTGGCGCGACGCGTTGGTTGCGCGCGGCATCGAGCCGGTCGAGCCGCTGCGGGGCGACTGGTCGGCGAACAGCGGCTACGAGGCGGGCCTGAAGCTCGCCGACGACCGCAGCATGACCGCCGTCTACGCGGCGAACGACCAGATGGCCATCGGCGTGATCGATGCCCTGCGCGACCGCGGCCTGCGCGTGCCGGAGGACGTGAGCGTGGTTGGCATCGACGACTCCCTCGGCAGCTACCGCGCGCACAACAACCTCACCACGGTCCGCTTCGATTTGCTCTCCCGCGGTGCCACCGTGTTCGAGCACGCCGTGCCCAGCGAGGAAGAGGACCAAAACGGCATCGGCAGCTGGAACAGCGACGGTACGAACGCGGCAGGCACCGATGTCAAGACCATTCGCATCCCGGGTCGCCTGGTCGAGCGCGGGACGGTCGTCGAGCGCCGTTAGCGGGCCGCACGCGGCACCAGGACGTCGAGCGCGCCGGGCAGCACCTTAACGGTGAGGTGCTGCGCGCGCAGGCGCTCGCCGTCGACCTGGATGGGGTAGCCTGCCTCGGCGCAGGCAAGTTCGATGCGGCGCGCCCGCTGCATGCGAATGTGCTTCGAGTGCACATGCCGTCCGTTCTTGGCGGACAAAAACACCGGCAGCGCTATCGCGCGCGGGACCGGTCCTTTCGCGTAGCATATGTCGAGCAGGCCGTCGGCCGGATCGGCGGCGGGGCAGATGTGAAAGCCCGAGCCGTAGGTCGGGCCGTTTTGGATGGCGAACGTGATGGTGGTGAGCTCGCGCGGCTCCTCGCCGTCGAGGGCGACGGTCGAGGTGAAGCTGCGGTAGTCGCGCCCGAAGGCGCGCAGGCCGCTGGCCGTGTAGAGCGCCTGGCCGGTAAGGCCGCAGGTGTAGCGCAAATCGTGCGTCCCCAGGCCGATGGCGGCGTCCAGGCCCATCGAGAAGGTCTCCACCGCGTAGTCCACGCCGTGCGCGCCGGCCTCGTCGCGCCAGTCGATGCGCATGATGTCGAGCGGGGTGCGGCGGCTTTGCATGAGGTGGGCGAAGTCACGCCCGCTGCAGTCGGTCAAGCCGAGCGTGCGGGCGAAGTCGTTGCCCGAGCCCACCGGTACCACGCCGAGGGCGGGGCGCCGCTCGCGTGCGATGCGCATAAGACCGCAGGCGACCTCATGGATCACGCCGTCCCCGCCCAGGGCCAGCACCGTGCGGTAGCCGCAGGCTGCCGCCGCCAGCTCGGTGGCATGGCGCGGGCGCTTCGTGCGGGCCACGTCGAAGGTTTGGTTGGGCAGGTAGAGCTGCAAGAAGCGCTGGAGCCGTTCGGCCGCCTGCGCCGCGGCACCCGCCTGCGCCTGGGGGTTCACGATGATGAGGGTCCGGTCGCCGGCCGATCCGGGGCGGATGTCGGCGGGGTGGGGAAGAGCTGTCTCTTATACACATCTCCGAGCCCACGAGACGTAGAGGAATC
>CABRIF010000054.1 GCA_902470925.1 uncultured Collinsella sp.
CTACACAAGGAGTATCGTCGGCAGCGTCAGATGTGTATAAGAGACAGTAATAACGTAGCCGGCGGCCTCGGCGCCGAACATATCGATACCGAGCATGATCGTGGTGATGGGGACGTTGAGCGCCGCTCCGAACAGGCCGAGCATGCCGAGGGCCGCCATGAAGCTCGGGTCGCCCAGCAGGGCGGCTCCTATCGCGCCGCCGAGCGAGGCGCCGATGCCGAACAGCGGGGTGACCTCGCCTCCCTGCAGGCCGGCTCCCACCGTCAGCGCGGTGAGCCCGAGTTTCAGCAGGGGGTCGGCCAAGGTGGTGTCGCCGCGGAAGGCGGCACCCACGAGCCATTCGGATAGGCCGCCGTACCGGGTGAGGTCGAAGCAGAAGAACAGCGCCACGAGCACGGCGCCGCTTGCGGCAGCCGCTACCAGGTAGTTCACGAACAGGCGCGCGTAGAGGCGCTTTACGCTGCGGATGGCGAAGGTGAACAGGCGCGCGGCCAGGCCGAACACCACGGCTGCCGCGATCACGATCGCGAGTGTGGCGGGTTCCATGGCGGGCACGCTCGCGATCGTGTGGAACGCGAAGGCGCTGCCCCAGGCGCGCGAGACGGCGTTGCCCACGAACGAGCCGGTGAGGCAGTAGAGGGCGGCGCTGTAGTCGAGCTTGCCGATGAAGCACATCTCCATGCCGAAGAAGGCGCCGGCCAGCGGCGTGCCGAACGCGGCGCCGAAGGCGGCCGAGACCCCGGCCATCATGAGGTCGCGCCGGTCGTGGCCCTCCACGTGGAACAGGGAGGCGACGTTGCTGGCGATGGTGCCGCCCAGCTGCACGGCGGCCCCCTCGCGGCCGGCCGAGCCGCCCGCCAGGTGCGTGGCGGTGGAGCAGCAGAAGGTGAGCAGGCCCATGCGGGCGTGGATGGGGGTGCCGTCCAGGGCGCTGTCGATGACGAGGTTGTTGCCGCGCGCGGCGCGCAGGCCGTGGTTGCGGTAGAGCCAGGCGGTGGCAACGTTTACGAGCGGCAGCAGCAAGAACAGCCACAGGTTCGCCTCGCGGGTGCTGGTGGCGATGCCGAGGGCGGCAAGAAACGCCCAGCCCGCGGTGCCCATGAGGGCGGCCACCAGGACGGTGAGGACGAAGACGCGGCCGCTCGCGCGCAGGTTCAAGGCGTTGCGACGGGCGTCGGCGGCCACGTCGTGCGCCGCGGTGCGGGCGCCGGATCGAATGGTGTCGGCGATGCGCTGGGGCATGCAGACGCCTCCTTTTCTGGATAGGGCGGAATGCGCCTGCCGCGTGCGGCGCGGCGCTCGGATGGTGGTTGCGGAAGCGCGCGGGTCCGGCCAGCATCCGATGCGCGCCGCGCCCGCGTGTCTCCCTCGACAGTATAGGCCGCGACGCCTGTCACGCGCACTCCGACATCGCATGGCATGGCCGGTCATACGCGCCCTGGCCGGATTGTGCATATCTCGACGGCGCTGCGGGTACGGCGCCTGTTGCGCCTGTGCGCCTCTTGGCGGCGCGCTGGCGCGGCGCCTGTTGCGTCTTTGCATTTTTCGACAACGCTGCAGGTGCATCATCCGTTGTATCCATGCATCTTTCGACACCGCGCGACGCACCATCCATTGTGCCAGGGGGGGGGATTTCAGTATGCTTGTGACAACGGATGCGTTGCTTTGGAAGGGCTTGCAATCGGTGCCGCGAGAGGGGTGTGGCGCGATGAGATGCATGCATATGGTTCAGGGGGCTCCTCGATCGCTTTCGGCGCTGCTGCACGCCGCTCCGTCTGATGGTCGCATGCTTGCGTCGGCTGCAAGCGCCCTGCCCGCGGCTGGTGCCGAGTGCAGAGCAGTTGACGGCATGTCTGCAACCGGTGTTGAGTGCGCGGTTGCGGACCCTGGTTGTCTGGAGGAGAGATGACGCGAAAGACCGCTGCTCTGTCCCTACTGCTGCACAGGTTGACCAGGCGCTTTGAGTTCAAGGTGTCGGTGACGGTAGCGCTGGCGTTCACGTTCGTGGCGTTCGCTGAGACCTGCCTGCACTTTTACGGAGCCGATGTGGGGGACCTGCCGTCGCCGGCGTACGCATGGGCCTGGAACATGGACGCTATGCAGTCGAACGCGATGCGGGTCTTTCTCTACTTCTTCATGCCCGTTGTGGCGGCCCTGGTGTTTGCGGGCTGCGCGCGCGACGAGATCGACCGTGGCATGGCGTCCTGCGTGGCGGCGCGCTCCTCGCTGCGATCCTACCTGGCTTCCCATATGGTTCTTACCTACCTTGGCGGCTTTCTTCTGGTGTTCGCCATGTTGCTCGCCTTGCAGCTTCTGGCGTGCATCGCCTTTCCGTTCGACGGGACATACGGCGGGTATCTCGACACGCCATTGTATGTCGAGACGCATCCGGCCGACGGGCTGCTCTACGACATGCGCATGAGCACCCCATATCTGTACAACTTCGTCTTTGCTGTGTGGAGTTCTGCGTGGGCAGGTGCGTGCAGCCTGATCAGCTTCGCCCTGTCGCTTCTTGCCGGCAAGCATAAAACCGTGGCACTCGCCGTCCCCACGCTGGTGTCGCTGGCGTTGTTCCAGTTCGCGCCGCTTGTGTCGCGCGACCTGTACCGGCATCTCCATTTCGTCTACTGCTATCCCGCTATCGCGCAGCAGGATAACAACTTGGCGCTGTTCATCCTGATGCCCGTTGCGCTGACCGTCGCCGCGGTACTGCTTGCCTGCATTCCGCTGCGCCGGGGGAAGGACGTGCTGCTATGAGGAGGATGGCATACCTGCTGCTCTATGGGAACCGCCCGGCTGCGGTGGCGCTTGCGTTGCTGCTTGCGGCGCGGGCGGTGCAAGCCGTAGCGCTGTCGGGCGGCGGCGCTGCGGTGGGCGACACGTTTGTCGAGATGTATGCGTTCTGCAACGCGGCGCATATCGGTGCGTTCGTACTTACGCCGTTGCTGGCGGTATTCGCGGTGCGGCCGGCGGCGCGCCTGGCTTCGCCCCGGTTCGCCGTGTGCGCGAAGACGCGCTCCGCCGCTGCCCTGCGCTGTCTTGCGGCGGCGCTTTGCGCAGGGATCTTGGCGGCCGTTGCGGTGAATGTGTCGGTCGCGCTGGCGATTCTGGTGGGCTCCTCTGTCCAACTCGACTGGTCTGTGCTGCTGTTTTCGACGGCGCTACAGGCGGCGGTGTGCTCAATCGCCCTGATGCTGTATGTCGATGTGACCCTTGCAATGGGGCGGTCCTCGGTCGCATTCATGGCGTGCATCCTGTACGGGCTGTGGGATTTCATGGCTCAAAACGTTGTGGGAGGCGGGATTCCGTCGGTCGGATGGGGGTTGACGGTCGTGTCGGCGAGGTCGGTATGGGCGGATTGCCTGGGCCGCATCTCCCTGTTCGGCATGGTGTTGATCGCCCTGTTTCTCGTGCTGATGTTCTGCCTTGCGCGAAAGGATTTCATCCCCAACGAAGAGCTGCATTGAGAGCTGCGTTGAAACCTGAAACTATCCGATAAGCTACCCGATAAGGAGGCAGATGCTGTATGGTCGAGCAGCGGGGCGCAGATTGTTTTGACGAACCTGCGGGAATCGTGGTCGAGGGCGTGTCGAAGCGCCTGCAGGGCAAGGTCGTGCTGGATAGGGTGAGCGTTGTGTTTCCCCGCGGATGCATCTCGGGCATACGCGGGGCCAATGGGTCGGGAAAGACCATGCTGCTGCGTGCCATCGCCGGTCTCATCGCCCTCGACGAGGGCTCGCTGTCCGTGCTGGGCAAGCAGCTTGCAGACGGCGACGTCTTCCCGGACAGCATGGGCTTTTTGATCGAGCCGCTCAAGCTGTGGGATGACATGTCCGGCTTCCAGAACCTGAAGCTGCTGGCGTCGATGGCGGGCGTGGCGGATGACGGGCAGATTCGGGCAACGCTGGCACGCGTCGGCCTCGACCCGTGCGATCGCCGGTGGATCAGAAGCTACAGCCTTGGGATGCATCAGCGGCTTTGCATCGCGCAGGCGATCATGGAGCGCCCCTCGCTCATTTTGCTTGACGAGCCGACCAACGCGCTCGATGACGACGGCAAGCGCCTGGTGCGCGGCATACTGGCCGAGGAGAAGCGTCGGGGCGCGACGATTGTGGTGGTGTCCCACGACGCCGATGAGCTCAAGGCGATCTCGGACTATCGGTTCGTGATGGCCAACGGGACGATTCGGGAGGATCGCTAGTATGGCTGGGTTTGAACAGCGGCGCGCGTTGTGGCAGGTTTTGTGGGGCGCACTGTGCATAGCGGCGGTGTGCGCCGGCGTGATTACGAGGCTGAGCTATACGAACGACAGCCGCGATGCAAAGGCGCTCGGCGAGCTCGTCTACGCTTGCGCCCCGTACTCGGCCGACGAGCTCGAGCGGATTGATCGGGGCGTCGACACCTTTTCGGCGAAAGAGCTGATGGATGAGGCCGATGCAGTGGTTGTCGGGTCGCCCCGTGGGACGGGGGAGTACATCCACCATTCGTTTCTGACGACGTTTTCCGTTGAAGGCGCGGTCAGTGGCGAGGCATCGCTTACGTCGACGGACATCGAGGTGTTCGAGCCGGTGGGCATGTACGACTGGCCTGAGGGCAGGGTGCTTGCTCCAAGCGGGGCGTACCAGTTCGGGGGCACCCTCATGCGCTCCGGTGCCAGCTACGTCCTGTTTTTGAAGCGGGTGCCGGAATCGGTTGGCGTGGACGGATGGGTGATGCTGGACAGCCCGTATGCCAGGATGCCGGTCGCGCGGGATTTCACGTACCGTATCGACGAGATGGCGGAATACGCGACACCGCTCAATGCGTTCGAGGGTATCGACCTTGTAGTTGCTGACGAGGCTTCGCTTGCGGCCTATCGGCAGGCCCAGAATGACGTGCTGACGTGCGTGGGACTGCAGTAGCAGGTCGTTTCGGGTCGGAGGCCTTCGGGTTGATTGCCGCTCACGTTTGCCGGTATTTGGGGCTCGGCACAGCGGGGGGTCCGGCGCGGACATGGAAGATGAGATTCAGCGCATCGGGAATCCCGGCACGGGCATGGAAAACGGGATTTGATGCCACGTGCGCAGCGAACCGGTCTCCTCCATGGCATTGATATGCGATATTTGCAATTATTTGAGCGCAATATAAAAACTTCTGTTTCACGGTGTTTAGTGAGGGGTCTATTTATATGTCGTCCCGCTGTCGCGTGGTCGCAAATGGCATCTAATGGGTTTCTCGGGGTTGATCGGGCGCCGGATATTGAACGCATACTGTTTGAAAGGCAGCTCTGAGACCCCTGCGGGAGGCCGAAGACGGCCGTATCACTCCTCGAACAAGCGAATCGGCCGCTTTGCATAGCGTTTGCCAGCAAGCAAAAACCCATTAGATGGCATTTGCGACCACCAAAGCGGGCCGAACCTCTCTTCATGCCCTGTTTACGCAGGCCTCATCGCATGGTGATTGAAGATTGCGCATATATCTGTTGTTAAATGCATGTGAGAACAAGGGCGTTGAAGGAACTCGGGCCAGCGGGCGTTCCGACATGGAACGGAGCGCCGAAACGCCCGGACATCTCCGAACCGGAAGCCGTTGAGTGCTGCCCGCCCGCTGTTTTCCGAGGCGTCGCTGTTGTTTCCTGAGGTTTTTCGACTGGCGAGGTTGTCCATTTGCCCCTCGGCGGGGAATACCGTATACTTGCTGAGCCTAAGGGACAAGCAGGGTTGCATAACCCGGCTGCTCAACATCTTCGGGACGTGGCGCAGTTTGGTAGCGCGCCTGCTTTGGGAGCAGGATGTCGCAGGTTCAAATCCTGTCGTCCCGACCACATATGCGGGCGTAGTTCATCGGTAGAACCTCAGCCTTCCAAGCTGATGAGGCGGGTTCGACTCCCGTCGCCCGCTCCAGAAACGCAACAAGCCCGGAGCCTCCTGCGGTTTCGGGCTTTTTCCTGCCGCGGGCCGGGGGTCGAACCCGGTTCCGGGTGCGGAGCTGCGGAAACGCGCGAGCGTTTCCCAGCGCAGCCCGCAAGGCGCGCCAGCGCCGCGGCGGGTGGAGCATGCCGCCAGGCATGTGGCGACTCCCAGTCGAGGCGCTCCAGAAACGCAACAAGCCCGGAGCCCCCTGCGGTTTCGGGCTTTTTCCTGCTGCGATATATCGCCGTCGCGTGGTGGCGATACACGTTCGAAACACGCTTGCAATCTTGATTGGATGCGGCAAAACACCGCGTTGCGGAGTAGTAGGATATCCACGTCAGATTTGCCCACCGAAGGGAGCACCATGAGCTATACCCAGCGTGTCATCGACGAGCTGCACGAGCGCTACGCCGACCAGCCCGAGTTCATCCAGGCAGCCGACGAGGTCCTGACCTCGATCGCGCCCGCCGTCGACGCCGAGCCCGCCTACGAGCAGGCCGCCTTGCTCGAGCGCCTTGTGGAGCCCGAGCGCGTGCTGATGTTCCGCGTGCCCTGGGTCGACGACGCCGGCGCCTGCCACGTCAACCGTGGCTTCCGCGTCGAGTTCAACTCCGCCATTGGTCCCTACAAGGGCGGCCTGCGCTTCAACCCCACCGTCACCCTGGGCATGCTGAAGTTCTTGGGCTTCGAGCAGATCTTCAAAAACGCGCTCACCACCCTGCCCATGGGCGGCGGCAAGGGCGGCTCGGACTTCGATCCCAAGGGCAAGTCCAACGCCGAGATCATGCGTTTCTGCCAGTCGTTCATGACCGAGCTCTCCCGCCACATCGGTCCCAACACCGACGTGCCCGCCGGCGACCTGGGCGTGGGCGGCCGCGAGATCGGCTACCTGTTCGGCCAGTACAAGCGCCTGCGCAACGAGTGGTCGGGCGTGCTCACCGGTAAGGGCCTGGCCTTCGGCGGCTCGCTCGCCCGCACCGAGGCCACCGGTTACGGCCTGGTGTATTTCGTCGACGAGTACCTCAAGAGCACCGGTGATTCCTTCGAGGGCAAGACCGTCGTCGTGCACGGCTCCGGCAACGTCGCCATCTATGCGATCCAGAAGGTGTCCCAGCTGGGCGGCAAGGTGATCGCCGCCTCCGACACCAAGGGCTGGATCGAAGATCCCGAGGGCATCGATTATGCGGTGCTCGAGGACATCTACAACAAGAAGCGCTCCGGCCACGACGCGGGCGTGAGCCTGGCCCTGTACGCCGACGCGCGCCCGAGCGCCACGTGGCACGCCGAGGATGGTCGCGGTGTGTGGCAGCTGCCGTGCGACATCGCGCTGCCCTGCGCCCGCGAGAACACCCTGACGCTCGAGGATGCCCAGGCTCTCGTGGCGAACGGCTGCAAGGTGGTGGGCGAGGGCGCCAACATGCCCACGACCACCGAGGCGACCGAGTACCTGATCGAGCAGGGTGTGGCCTTCATGCCCGGCAAGGCCGCCAACGCCGGCGGCGTGCTCGTCTCCGGTCTGGAGATGAGCCAGAACGCCGAGCATCTGTCCTGGACGTTCGAGGAGGTCGACGGCAAGCTCGAGGAGCTTATGCGCGGCATGTTCCATAACGTCGACGACACCGCCCGCGCCTACGGGCACGAGGGCAACTTCGTTACGGGCGCCAACATCGCCGGCTTCAAGAAGGTCGCCGACGCCATGATGGCCCAGGGCATCTGCTAGGCGGATAACCCCGCAGTCCACGGAGTGTGTGAGCGCCGTCGCCCCGTTTCGGGCGGCGGCGCTGTTGCGTTGCTCCGGCGGCATGCGGGGGACGGGCGGCGGGTCGGCGATCGCGCGGACATCCCGCTGGTGCGCGGTGTGCCCGCGCCGGGCCTCGCACCGGTCGCCCTGCGCCTGCGGCATCGCGTTGCCGCGCCAAAGCCCGCCGCCAGCCCCACCGTGAGCGCTCCGGCCCCGGCATCTGTGCCGGCAGCCGCCCCGTCCGTCCCGCGCCACACGCGCCCCACTTGATGTGCAGGTGGCGTGGGCAGTGCGCACCTGCGCAAAGCTCACGCGCGCACCCTGCGACCATCTGCTATCATTTTCAGGCTGTGTGCGAAGCGGGCGTGGCGGAATTGGTAGACGCGCTGGGTTTAGGTTCCAGTGGGATTCCCGTGAAGGTTCGAGTCCTTTCGCCCGCACCAGCGCACGCCATCTGTGTCAACAGGGGTTCCCGGCACCCAGAGCACTGCCGGGCTTGTATTGGAGGAGGAACGTTGAACATCACTTCTGACGTGAAGGACGCCAAGCTCACCGCTACGGTCACCATCCCTGCAGCAGACGTCGACGCCGTCATCAAGCAGGCGTACAAGAAGGCCGCCAAGCAGTACCGCTTCCCCGGCTTCCGCGCCGGCAAGGCCCCGCGTCCGGTCATCGATTCCGCCCTGGGCAAGGAGGCCGTGCTCGCGCAGGCCACCAACGACCTGATCGGCTCGCACGAGGGCGAGGTCCTCAACGAGCTCGATATCGTGCCGGTCAAGGAGGGCAACTACGAGCAGATCGACCTGGTGGCCGATCACGCCGACTACACCTACACCGTTGAGTTCTCCCTGCGTCCGGCCCCTGCGCTGAGCTCCTATGACGCAGTCGAGATCGAGATGCCGCCGGCGGAGGTCACCGAGGCCGAGATCAACCAGCAGGTCGATATGCTCATGAGCTACCACAGCACCTTCCAGGACGTGGAGCGCGCCGTCGAGGGCACCGACTACGTGACGGTCGACATCAAGGACGTCGAGGGCGCGTCCGCGCTCGCCGGCGAGGGCCGCATGATCTCCATGGCCGCCGAGCAGCTGCCCGCCGCCTTCAACGAGGCCCTGCTGGGCATGAAGGCCGGCGAGACCAAGGAGGTCAGCTGGACCCCCGAGGGCGAAGACGCCACCGAGGCGCGCGCCGAGGTCACCGTCAAGGTCGTCAAGGAGCGCACCACCCCTGAGCTCACCGACGAGTTCGCCAAGACCAATTTCGGCTTCGACGGTATCGACGCCATGCGCGACGCCGTGAAGCTCGAGATCGAGTCCGACAAGTCCTCCCAGCTGCCGCAGCTCAAGGAGAACCGCGCGGTCACCAAGCTCGCCGAGCGCCTGGAGCTCGATGAGATGGACGAGGACTACGAGCAGTCCGTCTTCTCCGAGCTGGGCCAGAACTTCCTGCAGAACCTCTCCCAGCGCGGCATGACCCTCGACTCCTGGCTGGCCGCCTCCGGCCTCACCTCCGATGCCTTCATCGCCGACCTGCACCGTCAGGCCAACGATGTTGCCCGTGAGTCCCTGGCCCTCGACGCGCTCGCCCGCGAGCTCAAGGTCGAGGTTACCGACGAGGACATCGACGCCGAGTTCACCCGCGCTGGCGTGGAGAACGTCGAGGCTTCCAAGGCCCAGTTCCTGGCCGAGGGCCGCATGCCCGCCATCCGCGACTCTATCCGTCGCTCCAAGGCGGTTGATTGGCTGGTTGAGAACGCGAAGGTGACCGAGGTCGACGAGGCCGCCCGCGCTGCCGAGGCCAAGGCCGAGTAGCTTTTTAGGCACCCATTCGGTTGGGTATCATAGCGGCTGTACGGCTGGTATGCGTACGGTGTCACGGCTCTTATGCGCTGCGCGCGGCCGGGCACCGTACGCTTCTATCGAGCGAGTAAAGCATTTCATGAAAGGAGTTCCGATGATCGACCGCATCGATTCGGCGCTCGTGCCCTACGTCATCGAGCAGACGCCGCGCGGCGAGCGCAGCTACGACATCTACTCTCGTCTGCTGAACGACCGCATCGTGTTTCTGGGCGAGGAGGTCAACTCCGTCACGGCGAACCTGGTGATCGCCCAGCTGCTGCATCTGGAGAGCCAGGACTCGGAGAAGGACATCTCCCTGTACATCAACTCTCCGGGTGGCGAGGTGTACTCCGGTCTGGCGATCCTGGACACGATGAACTACATCAAGCCCGACGTTTCCACCATCTGCCTGGGCATGGCCGCCTCCATGGCGGCGGTCCTTCTGGCCAACGGCGCCAAGGGCAAACGCTTCTGCCTGCCGAACTCCATGGTGATGATCCACCAGCCGAGCGGTGGCGCCCAGGGTCAGCAGACCGAGATCGAGATCGCCGCGCGCGAGATCCGCGAGAACCGCCGCAATCTCAACCAGATTCTCGCCGACGCGACCGGGCAGCCGTTCGAGAAGGTCGAGGTCGACACGGAGCGCGATAACTACATGCGCGCCGCCGAGGCCCTCGAGTACGGTCTGGTGGACCGCATCGTCACGTCCCGCGCCGACGCCGCGAAAGGTAGCGACCGCTAATGGCCACCGATGACCGCACGCCCGATATGAACGACGGCGAGCTCGTCCGCTGCTCGTTCTGCGGCAAGACCCAAGACCAGGTCCGCAAACTCGTGCGCGGCCATGATGGCATGTTCATCTGCGATGAGTGCGTGAAGGCCTGCGCCGATATCCTCGAGGAGTCCTTCGCCCGCGACCTGATGATGCAGACCGCCCAGGGCTTGCACCTGGGTGCGGCTGCGCCCGAGGAGGCGCCGCAGCCCGAGGAGGAGCCTGCCGCCACCATGCAGGAGGCGGCCGAGGAGCTCATCACGCGCGTGCCCACGCCGCATGAGATTTACGATGAGCTCTCCGCGTACGTCATGGGGCAGGAGGACGCCAAGCGCGCCATGTCGGTGGCGGTATACAACCACTACCGTCGCGTGCTTTTGGGCGACGATGTGCCTGCAACCGACGGCTCGGAAGGGCCGCTGGGGGCGCATGCCGCCGCTGCCGAGGAGGAGGTCGAGCTCGCCAAGAGCAATATCTTGCTATTGGGTCCCACGGGCACCGGCAAGACCCTGCTCGCGCAGACGCTCGCCCGCGTGCTGGAGGTTCCCTTCGCCATCGCCGACGCCACCGCGCTCACCGAGGCCGGCTATGTGGGCGAGGACGTGGAGAACATCCTGCTCAAGCTCATCACCGCCGCCGACGGCGACATCGCCCGTGCGCAGATCGGCATCGTCTACGTGGACGAGATCGACAAGATCGCCCGCAAGGCCGAAAACCTCTCCATCACCCGTGACGTGTCCGGTGAGGGCGTGCAGCAGGCGCTGCTGAAGATCTTGGAGGGCACCGTGGCCAGCGTGCCTCCCACCGGTGGCCGCAAGCACCCGCAGCAGGAGCTGCTCCAGATCGACACCACCAACATCCTGTTCATCTGTGGCGGCGCCTTCGTGGGGCTCGACAAGATCATCTCCGACCGCGTGGGCAACCAGGGGGTTGGTTTTAACTCCGAAATCGCTGGTCCCAGCTCGAGCGACGAGAACGTGCTGCTCAAGCAGGTGCTGCCTGAGGATCTAAACAACTTCGGCATGATTCCGGAGTTCATCGGCCGTACCCCGGTGATCACGCAGACCGAGGCGCTGTCCGAAGATGACCTGGTGCGCATCCTGACCGAGCCGCGCAACGCGATCGTGAAGCAGTACCGCCGCATGTTCCGCTTGGAGGGCGTGGAGCTTAGCTTCGAGGACGAGGCGCTGCACGAGATCGCAAAGAAGGCCCTGGCGCGCAAGACGGGCGCCCGCGGCCTGCGCAGCATCTGCGAGGAGCTGCTCCAGCAGACGATGTTCGACCTGCCGAGCGAGACGGGCGTGGTCGAGGTCGTGGTGACGGCTGCCTCCGTTGCCGGCACCGAGCAGCCCCGGCGCGTGTACGCCGATCTGCCGACTGCTGCGGCGGACGGGGCTGCGTCCGCAGCGCCCGTATCGAGCGTTCTGTAAGAGGGATGAGCGTTGGAAGGCCCGAAGTATTACCAGCTCGAGAATAAGCTGCGTGCGGAGATCGAGAGCGAGGCATTTGAGCCTGGTGATCGGTTCTACAGTATCACTGAGCTTATCGACCGATTCGGCGTGAGCTCTATCACGGTAAACCGAGCCGTGAACGATCTGGTTGCCGAGGGCCTGCTGGTGCGTCAACAGGGGCGCGGCACTTTCGTGTCGCGCTCCCGTCGCCAGCGTCCGGTGTTTCTAAGCGAGATCGAGGTTTTCAGCGCAACGGGTGAAAAGGAACGCACCGAGGTCCTATCGTTGACATTTCCCTCCCAAGCCGATCTTGATTCTCGTATTCTTGATGAACTTGGGCTGGGCCGGGGAGAGGCCTACGGTAT
Source organism: uncultured Collinsella sp. (assembly GCA_902470925.1). Classification (GTDB taxonomy): domain Bacteria; phylum Actinomycetota; class Coriobacteriia; order Coriobacteriales; family Coriobacteriaceae; genus Collinsella. The sequence continues at coordinate 12,059 of CABRIF010000054.1, forward strand.
CGTAAAGCGCGTCCGCTCATTTCGCGGAGTGCCCTTTCAGTTCCAAACATCCTATATATGCGACCGCTACCTTAGGCGCGATGCGGACCCGTCGTATTACACGTCGATTTATCGTCGGTTCCGCGAGGATTTCAACATTCATCTCTCCCATGAGGCGTCATGGGAGCGCGTGTGCATCACCCAGGATGTACCTGGTGAGGTGTTGGGGGAGCTGGATGTCGCTGCGGGCGTACCGTGTGTGTTCAAAGAGCACCGGACCGTGCTCAGCTCCGGCGTCGTTGCTGAATATGTCGAGATGTATAAGCGTTGGGACTATTTCGAGCTGTTGATTGAGGAGAAGCCCCGCTGAGCGCGTGCGCGCTTGCCCGCGAATGCAGGGGCGCGCACGCGACTCGTTGTCAGTTGTCTGCGTGCGGTCGCGCGACCATATGTTCTAGCGGCGCTTCGGGTGTTCGAGCACGTTGAGAAGCGGGCGTCCGACAACAAGGTGTCCGTCGGTGTCAACGAATCTTTCTTCTCGTTGGCGAACCTCATCGATTAAGATCTGCCGCAGCTCGCTGATGCGTGCAGCATGGGCCGCGCTGCCGATGAGATTTCTCTCCTCACGCGGGTCGTTTTTCAGGTCGAAGTAGCGTTCGACACCGGTCTGGGAAAACCAGATATACTTGTCGCGCTCAGTTACGATGTAATGGTGCGACTGTTCTTTGGTGAACGCATGCTCCCCGTGGATGTAGGGGCGAGCAAGCGGGGTGCCGTCTCGTATATCGTCGGCGAGCGACGCGCCGTCAACATCTGGCGGCACAGCGATGCCGCACAGGTCGAGTAGCGTCGGCATCAGATCCATCAACTCCGCGACGCTCGCCGAGCGATGAGGGGCGCTTGTCCCTAGGTGGCTGCCCATGCGGATAATCAGCGGGATGTGGGCCGCTCCTTCATAGGGAAGGAGCTTGCGGAATAGCCCATGATCGAACAGCATCTCGCCATGGTCGGAGACAAAGACGATCACGGTGTCGTTTAATGAGCCGTCGCGCTTTAGGGCGCCGATAATCCTGCCGACTTGATGGTCGACGTGGGTAATTGCGGCGTAGTAGGCAGCCATCGCCTCATGCCGAAGGTCGGCGTCGCTGCAGCCGTGTACGCCGTTCATGATGCGTCCATCGCGTTCGGTGGCATCGCGGTCATCCCAATCTCCGCGGGCTGGTTCGCGCAGCGGGCGCCGTGCATAGCGTTCAAAATAGCTTGGCGGGGCATCGAAGGGCGGATGCGGCCGTACAAAGCTCGCCATCGTGAAGAAGGGGCGGGTGCGATCGCGGGTTTCTAAGAAGCGGATTGTTTCGTCGGCAACCCAGTTCGTGGGATGCAGGCGCTCCTCAAAGACCCAGGGATGGTATACCCATGAGTTGCATTCCGGTCCGGTGCTGTCGATGTCCGCATCGGGTCCCACCTCGCGGCGCGGGAAGTGTAGGTAGTCGTCGTGGACGTCCTGATGCATCCAGTGGGGGATGTCCGCCTTCTGATAGCAGTCCAAGTACCCGTCGTGAAGGCGCAGCGTTTGGAAGCCGCATGTGAGGCGCGGCGGATGTACGTGGAGTTTGCCCACGCAAGCGGTCTGATAGCCCGCATCGGAGAACACCTGGGGCATCATGTGCGGATAGTCCCAGGTGACGCCATCTTGGTATCCTACGCGCCCGTGGTGGGCGGGAAACTGTCCGGTGAAGAGCGAGACGCGCGCCGGGATGCACGTAGGGCATGCGCTGTAAGCGTTTTCGAACAAGGTGCCCTGTTCGGCGAGAGTGTCGAGGTTGGGCGTCTTTACATCCGGGTGCCCGGTGACGCCCAAGCAGTCACCGCGCATCTGATCGCACATGATAAGCAGTACATTTGGCTGGTCGGGCCGTTTGATGAGGTCGACCGAGGACATTGCGTTCCTTTCTCGGTTGCGTACTCGCTGCAGGTCCACAATGCCTGCAGCGGACGAATCTATTTGCGAAGCGGCGATGGTGCGTCGCCAACGTATGGGTGTACCCGTGAACGCGCATGGTTGACGGGTACACCCATTGGCCACGACGCATGCGCTCCATCCGTTGCGGGATGGAGCGCATGCGGAGAGATGGCGTGACGCGACTATCCTTTGGCGATGATACCGAGAGCAGAGAGTGCGACGGCCAGCACGAGGGTGATGAAGATCATCTTCGTCGAGGTCATGCCTTTGCGGCCCAGCCCCCAGTAGATGAGGGCAACGATACCGGCGGGCAGCAGGCCGGGCAGCACGGTGTTAAGTGTATGCTGGAGGTTGATGGATGCGCCGGCAACCGAAGGATTGACCGTGAATGCGACGCCGATGCTGGAGGCAACAAGCGAGCCCACCATGAAGATGCCCAATACACTTGCGGAACTGGTGATTGCATTCAGCTTGTCGTGCATGGTCGTGACCAGCGACATACCGGTCCTGTAGGCGAATCCCGTTTCCCACCAGCGCAGCGCGCCTGTCAGCACGCACTCGATGGTCCATAGGATGATGCCAAGTGGGTTGCCTACAATGGCGAGCGAGGCCGCCAGCGCTCCGAATATTGTGGGGAGTAGCGATCCGAAGATAGCATCACCGATCGATGCGAAGGGACCCATCAGACCGGTTTTGAGGCCGATGACGGTCTCCTTGGCAGCAGCACCTTCTTTCTCCTGCACGGCTACATCGATGCCTATGACCAGGTTATTCAGGAAGTTTGAAGTGTTGAAGAACTGATTTTCCGTCTGCATCATGCGCTTGAGCTCGGGCGTGTGGTCACCGTAGATCTTTCGCATGACGGGTAGCATAGTGTATAGATAGCCAGAGCCCTGCATGCGCTCGTAGTTCCAACCGAGTTGGAATCCGAATAGACTGCGACGGTTGATCTGGTGGAGATCGGCTTTGGTGATGGCGCTACGCGCGTGGCCCGGTTTGTTAGAGCTCATCGTCATTCTCCTCACTGCCATCGGCTTGTTCGGCGGCTGGTGCCTGCGAGCTGATGGTCATGTAGTGATTCATGGCAACGTACAGACCAACGAGCGCGATTCCCAGCATTGGCAGGCCGATAAACTGGCCCGAGAATCCTTCGACCGTGCTTGCCACAGCGCTGCCCATCAGTTTGACGTTGGCGAACAGGTAGTTGAACAACACGGTCACCACGAAGCCGAGCACCAGGTAGTGCCAGTTTTTTTTGACCGGAAGATAGCGCAGCAGGATGGCGAAGCCCACGGCCGGTAGCACGGCGCCCGCGACGCCCAGGCCAGCGCCCAACCAAGCAAGCGGGCCGCTCAGGACATCCATCAGGGACTGCACAAGGCCCTGACCGAATGTGAGTGCAAGCGCGCATGGTAGCGCGCGGGAGAGCGCCCAGGGGATGATGCCGTACAGGTAGTTGCGCTGGATTCCGGCATAGTCCTCGCGTTCAATCATGGCGTCAATACGGTGCTGGAAGAACGTGTTGCAGAAGCGCCCGAGCACATCGGTCATGGTGAGCAGCGCGGCGACGGGCACCGCAATGGCTGCCAGCGCTTGCGAGGGATCCATTCCGATGGCAACGGAAAACGCTGTGGCGATGATGGATCCAGTATTTGCGTCGATATGGCTCGACCCTCCGAATGTGCCGATGCCAAGTACCGTGAGCTGCATGCTACCACCGATGAACAGGCCCGTTACTGGGTCGCCCATGATGACGCCTGCAATGGCGCCAACGAATACGGGTTGGTTGGCTGTTTGCCACCAGTTCTGTCCGCACACCACGGTAAACGCAGCCACGAGCGTCAGCAAAAAGATTTGCACAGCGCTGATCATGTCTTCCCCTCTCTCGCATCGACTGCCAACTCTATATAACTACTGTCTCTTATACACATCTCCGAGCCCGAGACGTAGAGGAATCTCGTATGCCGTC
>CABRIF010000055.1 GCA_902470925.1 uncultured Collinsella sp.
ACGAGATTCCTCTACGTCTCGTGGGCTCGGAGATGTGTATAAGAGACAGCGTCGAGGGCGCGCGCGTGGTGACCGAGCAGTACCTGCCGCAGGGCCCGGCTGCCAGTCAGGTTGCCATCAAGCAGTCCGGTACCAACGGCGGCGGCTTCTTCGGGGTGAACTCCGCGCACCCGTATGAGAACCCCAGCGCCTTCACCAACCTGCTGGAGATGACCAGCATCCTGCTGATCCCGGTCGCGTGCTGCTTCACCTTCGGCATCGGCGTGAAGAACACGCGCCAGGGCCGGGCGATCTTTCTGTCCATGTTCATCCTGCTGGTGATCGCGCTGTCTGCCATCGCGGTGAGCGAGCAGCTGGGCACCCCGCAGCTGGCGAGCGCCGGCGCGGTGGACCTGAGCGCCAGCGAGGGCCAGGCCGGCGGCAACATGGAGGGCAAGGAGGCGCGCTTCGGCATCGCCAGCTCCTCCACCTGGGCCGCCTACACCACGGCCGCCTCGAGCGGCTCGGTGAACTCCATGCACGACTCCTACACCCCGCTCGGCGGCATGGTGCAGATGCTGCAGATGGCGCTCGGCGAGGTCATCTTCGGCGGCGTGGGCTGCGGCCTGTACGGCATGATCGGATTCGCGATTCTCACGGTGTTCATCGCCGGCCTCATGGTGGGGCGCACTCCGGAGTTTCTGGGGAAGAAGATCGAGCCCTCCGAGATGCGCTGGGCGGTCGTGCTGTGCTTGGCAACCCCGTTCGCCATCCTGGTGTGCTCGGCGATCGCGTGCCTGGTCCCCGGCGTGAAGGAGCAGCTCACCAACGGCGGGGCCCACGGCTTCTCCGAGCTGCTCTACGCCTTCACCTCCGCCGGCGGCAACAACGGCTCGGCCTTTGCGGGCATGGACGCCAACACGGTGTTCGTGAACGTGCTCACGGGCTTGGAGATGCTGTTCGCCCGCTTCGCGCCGATCGTCGGCACGCTGGCCATCGCTGGCTCGCTGTCGCGCAAGGGCAAGGTGGCGGCAACCGCCGGCACCCTGTCCACCACCAACGGCATGTTCGTGTTCCTGCTCGTATTCATCGTGCTGCTCATCGGCGCGCTCAGTTTCTTCCCGGTGCTCGCCCTGGGCCCGGTTGCCGAGTTCTTCCAGATGATCGCCTAGCACCACCGTCGCGCCGGGGCCTGTGCGGTCCCGGCGCACCCGCGGGCCCCGCGTTTCATGCGGGGCGCCGCGCCGCCTTGAAGGAGGGCGTTTCCCTATATGGCTGTCCAAAACGACATGATGGGCCGCGCGCTGCGCGATTCCGTTCTCAAACTCGATCCGCGGGTGCAGATCAACAACCCCGTGATGTTCCTGGTGTGGCTTTCCGCGGTGATGACCACCGCGCTCGCCGTGGCCTCGGCCGCCGGCGTGCAGGATGCCGGCGTGTCGACCGGCTACGTGACGGCGATCGCGGTCATCCTGTGGCTCACCTGCCTGTTCTCGAATTTCGCCGAGGCGCTCGCCGAGGGCCGCGGCAAGGCGCAGGCCGACTCGCTGCGCGCCGCCAAGAAGGACGTCGAGGCGCATCGCATCGCCTCGGTTGAGGACAAGGACCGCTTCGAGGTGGTCTCGGGCACCGAGCTGACCCGCGGCGACCTGGTCATCGTGCGCGCCGGCGAGCAGGTGCCCGGCGACGGCGACGTCATCGAGGGAGCCGCCTCGGTGGACGAGAGCGCCATCACCGGTGAGTCGGCCCCGGTGGTGCGCGAGGCCGGCGGCGACCGCTCGGCCGTCACGGGCGGCACCACGGTGCTGTCCGACTGGATCGTGGTGCGCATCTCCAGCGAGCCCGGTCAGAGCTTTCTGGACAAGATGATCGCCATGGTGGAGGGCGCTGCGCGCAAGAAGACCCCCAACGAGATCGCGCTCGAGATCTTCCTGGTGGCGCTGTCGATCGTCTTCATCCTGGTGACGGTGGCCCTGTGGTGCTACTCGGCCTTCTCGGCCGACCTCAACGGGATGGAGAACCCCACGAGCGTGACCACGCTGGTGGCGCTGCTCGTGTGCCTGGCGCCCACCACCATCGGCGCGCTGCTCTCCGCGATCGGCATCGCGGGCATGAGCCGCCTGAACCAGGCCAACGTGCTCGCCATGAGCGGCCGCGCCATCGAGGCAGCCGGCGACGTGGACATCCTCATGCTCGACAAGACCGGCACCATCACCCTGGGCAACCGCCAGGCCTCCGAGTTCATCCCGGTGGACGGGGTGGATGCCGCCGAGCTCGCCGATGCCGCCCAGCTCTCCAGCCTGGCCGACGAGACCCCCGAGGGCCGCTCGATCGTGGTGCTCGCCAAGGAGCAGTTCGGCCTGCGCGGCCGCACGCTCGAGGACACGGGCATGGAGTTCATCCCCTTCACCGCCGCCACGCGCATGTCGGGCGTGAACTTCGACGGGGACGAGATCCGCAAGGGCGCGGCCGACTCGGTGCGCGCCTACGTGGAGGCCTCCGGCGGCGTGTTCTCCGACGAGTGCGCCGCCCAGGTGGAGCGCATCGCCAAGGCCGGCGGCACGCCGCTCGTGGTGACGAAGAACGCCCGCGTGCTCGGCGTGATCTACTTGAAGGACATCATCAAGTCCGGCGTGAAGGAGAAGTTCGCCGACCTGCGCCGCATGGGTATCAAGACCATCATGGTCACCGGCGACAACCCGCTCACCGCCGCGGCCATCGCCGCCGAGGCGGGCGTGGATGACTTTTTGGCCGAGGCCACGCCCGAGGGCAAACTCGAGAAGATCCGCGAGTTCCAGCGCGAGGGGCACCTGGTGGCCATGACCGGCGACGGTACCAACGACGCGCCGGCGCTCGCCCAGGCCGACGTGGCGGTGGCCATGAACACCGGCACCCAGGCGGCCAAGGAGGCCGGCAACATGGTGGACCTCGATTCGAGCCCCACCAAGCTCATCGAGGTGGTGCGCATCGGCAAGCAGCTGCTCATGACGCGCGGCTCGCTCACCACCTTCTCGGTTGCCAACGACGTGGCCAAGTACTTCGCCATCATCCCGGCCCTGTTCGCGCCCATCTACCCGGGGCTGTCGGCCCTGAACATCCTGGGCCTCACGACCCCGCTGTCGGCGGTGCTGTCGGCGATCATCTACAACGCGCTGGTGATCGTGGCGCTCATCCCGGCGGCGCTCACGGGCGTGAAGTACCGCGAGGTGCCGAGCGGCCAGCTGCTGGCGCACAACCTGCTGGTGTGGGGTGTGGGCGGCATCGTGGCGCCGTTTGTGTTCATCAAGCTGATCGACATGCTGCTCGCTGCGTGCGGGCTCGCATAAGGGGGTTGCAATGTTGAAGGGTATCGCCGCGCGCGGCAGGCATCTTCGCGGTGTTCACCGTGGTGTGCGGCATCGGCTACACCCTGGTGGTGACCGGGGTGGCCCAGCTGGCGTTCCCGCATCAGGCCAACGGCTCGCTCATCCAGGTGGATGGGCGCACGCTGGGCAGCGAGCTGATCGGGCAGGATTTCGAGGAGGCGGGCCATATGTGGGGCCGCATCCAGAACGTCACGGTAGTTGAGGGCGCAGACGGCGAGATGTATGCCTACGGGGCGCCGTCGAACCTGTCGCCGGCGAGCGAGGAGTACGCCGAGCTCGTCGAGCAGCGCGTCGAGAAGCTGCGCGCATCCAACCCGGACGCGACGGCCGATACGGTGCCGGTCGACCTGGTGACCTGCTCGGGTTCGGGCTTAGATCCCGACATCTCCCCGGAGGCGGCCGAGTACCAGGTTCCGCGCCTGGTGGCCGAGACGGGCAAGAGCGCCGACGAGATCCGCGCCATCATCGAGCAGTGCACGACCGGGCGCTTCCTGGGCATCTTCGGCGAGCCGGTGGTCAACGTGCTCAAGGTGAACCTCATGCTCGACGGCGAGCTGTAAGGGGAGTCCGCCGCGCCGTGGTGACGTGCGCCCGACGCGGCGGCGTGGCGTGTGGCCGATGCGGCAAGCACCGCGGGCATGCGCCGAAGGAGGGCTCTTACAGCCCCGCGGGCCAACGGCAAGAGGCGAGGTCCACACGGCCGTTCTCGGTGAACGCCACGCCTTCCTCCTCCAGGAGCTTGCGCTGCGCGAGCGGGCCGCCGAAGGCGAAGCCGTCGGTGAGGCGCCCGTCGGCGAAGACGACGCGGTGGCAGGGGACGATGCCCGGGCGCGGGTTCGCGTGCAGGGCGAAGCCCACGAAGCGCGCGCTGCGCGGGGCGCCCAGCAGCCGTGCGATCTGGCCGTAGGTGGCCACCTGACCTGTCGGTATCTGCTCGACCATCGTATAGACGCGGTCGAAGAATCCGTCGTCGCTGGCTGCCATGGTGCCCCTTTCGTTCGTGTGCTCAGGCGCGCGGCGTTCGGAGCAGAGCTCGGCGTGGCGCCGCGTCGCACAGGTGCATGCGCGTTTTTCGGCTCCATTGCCGGTGATGCTCACAGCGCGCCCTCTTGCTCTGGCCTCGCGTGCGCATCCGTGCGGCTTGCGCCCCGTTATCCTTCGCGCTCCGCATGTATGTTACCGCCTATTGTCTCACGATAGGGGGGCACGGTGAGGACACAGACCTCCTCTAAATGGTAAACCGAGGCTAACTTATGGAGAGCGCATGGAGGGGAAGTTTGTCGTTGCGTCGGGGAGAACTGTTTCCTATAGTTAACTCAGCAACGAAGTAGGTCACAGGCGATGAAAAAAAGAACCTGCCTCGTGCGATTGATCGCATCCCTCCCCTCTGTGCGATCAGCGGTGTATGGGAACGGCCCCGCAGCTCGTAGATGCTGCGGGGCCGTTTCGTGTTCGAAGGGCGGATGCGCTGTCCTTGCAGGCGGGGACCCCCTCGATTCGCATGGGGCGCCGTGGCTGGCGCTTCCTGGAGAGTTCTGCTTGCATGAAACTTCGCGACGAACGGCATCTGTTCGCAAGGCTCCGCCTATCCGTAGCGGCTGCAGCCACGACCCCATTTCATCCATCTTTTCGCGCCCCGGCCCTCAGTAAACGCGCAAGGGCCCCAGACAGACGTATCCCCTCCGGCGACTTCTCGAAGAGCTGAGCCGAAGGGGATACGTCTGTCTGGGGGCCCGATAGGGGAGCGCCTCTGAGGACCCTTAGTACACCATGCCCATCGCCGTGCGGACGTCGTCCAAGGTGCGCTCGGCGATCTCGTTGGCGCGGCGGTTGCCCTCGGCCAGCACGTCCTTCACGTAGGCGAGGTCGTTCTCAAAGGTACGGCGACGCTCGCGGATGGGGGCGAAGTAGCCGTTCACGGCCTCGGTTACGTAGGCCTTGAGCGCGCCGGAGCCCGCGTTGCCGATCTCCTCGGCGATCTCGACCTCGGTGCGGCCGGTACAGATGGCCGCCGTCGACAGCAGGCCCGAGACGCCCGGACGCCCCTCGGGGTCGAACGTGATCTGGCGTTCGCCGTCGGTCTGGCTCTTCTTGATGCGCTTGGCGGTTTCCTCGGCGGTCATGGAGATGTTGATGGCGTTGCCGTAGCTTTTGGACATCTTGCGCCCATCGAGGCCCGGCAGCAGCGGCGTGTCGGACAGCAGGGCCTCCACCTCGGGGAACACACGGCCGAAGCGCTTGTTGAAGCGCCGGGCGATGGTGCGGGTGAGCTCGATGTGCGGCAGCTGGTCGCGGCCGACCGGCACCACGTTGCCGCGGCAGAACAGGATGTCGCACGCCTGGTGCACGGGATAGGTGAGCAGAAGGCCGGTGAGCTCGTGGCCGCTCGCCTCCATCTCGGCCTTCACCGTGGGGTTGCGCTGCAGCTCGGCCTCGGAGACCAGCGACAGGAACGGCAGCATGAGCTGGTTGGCCGCCGGCACCGCGGAGTGCGTGTAGATCATGGTCTTATCTGGGTCGATCCCGCAGGCCAGGTAGTCCATCACCATGTTGTAGACATTGTCTTGGATCTGCTCGGTGGTGTCGCGGTCGGTGATCACCTGGTAGTCAGCGATCAAGACGTTGGTGCGCACGCCTAGGTCCTGCAGCTCAACGCGGCCTTTCAGCGTGCCGAAATAGTGGCCCAGGTGCAAGCGTCCGGTGGGGCGGTCGCCGGTGAGCATGGTGTAGTTTTCAGGCCGCTCAGCCAGGTCGGCGCGAATCTGATCGCTGCGCTTGACGCTGGCCTCATAGCTTCCGATGTTGGGCATGGGGAGGTCTCCTTCGTTGTCGGACGTCGTGATGGACGGGTCGGGATGGTGGATGGGGTTGCCGTGGGTTGTCGCCTGGACGTCCGCGCCTGCGTGCGCCCAGGCGGTCCTCGCTAAGGGCGCTTGGGCGTGTCGGTGCGCTCCGGCGCGCTGCCGCGGGTGCAGTGGGACCCGTGCTCCGCATGTGCGCCGCGGGCGTGGTGCGCATGCGGGGTGTGGGACTTGATGCGCTCGATCCGCTGCTCGCGCTCGGTGCGCGCCGCGCGCTCCTCGGCGGCGAACGCATCGTCTTCAGGGGTCACGATCTCGTCGGCGTTCGTCTTGGGGTTGTAGTGGTGGCGCAGCACCGGCTCGAACAGGTGCAGGCGCATGGCGAAAAACGCCGAGGCAACCAGCAGGATCGCGAAGATCGCGACGCGCGGCCCCACGTCGACCTGGTTGATCACCACCGCGCCGAGCGACAGCAGCAGGCACCATGCGTAGATGAGCAGAACCGCTTGGCGCTGGTCGTAGCCCTCCTGGATGAGGCGGTGGTGGATATGGCCCTTGTCGGCCTGGCCGATGCTCACGTGCGCCCGCGAGCGGCGCACGATGGCCGACAGCGTGTCGATGATGGGCACGCCGGCCACGATCAGCGGGATGATCAGCGAGGTGAGCGCCGCGGTGCGCGAGACGTTCAGCAGCGAGATGGTGCCCAGCCCGAACCCGAGCAGCAGCGAGCCCGAATCGCCCAGAAAGATGCTCGCGGGGTTGAAGTTGTAGCGCAAAAAGGCCAGGCAGGCGCCGAACAGGGCGATGGCGAGCGAGGCCGCATCGCCGCGCTGGGACAGCACCGCGAAGGAGAACATCGACAGCGAGGCGATTGCCGAGATGCCGCAGGCTAGCCCGTCGAGCCCGTCGATCAGGTTGATGATGTTGGTGAACGCCACCAGGTAGATCACGGTGATTGGGTAGGCCAGCGGGCCGAGCGCGATCTCGGTGCCCGGCACGAAGGGGTTCACGATGCGGCCGATGAGCAGGCCGCCGGCCGCGGCGATGCAGGCGGCGAGCAGCTGACCGGCAAGCTTCATGCGGGGGGAGAGCTGCTTGACGTCGTCCACGGCGCCGGTGATGACGATCACCAGAAACGAGATGGCGAGCAGCGGGTAGTTGATGGTCATGGAAGGGTGCGGCACGAGCACCGGCGGCCAGTCGAACAGCTTGATGCCGATGATCTCGACGATGAGCGCGGCGAGCAGGCCGGCGAACACCGCAAGCCCCCCCAGGCGCGGGATGGGCCGGGTGTTGATGCGGCGCTTCGAGGGGTAGTCGATCGCACCGAGCCTGACGGCCAGGCGCCTGGCGATCGGCGTGCACAGGTACGTGGTGATCAGGGCTGCCACGGCAACGCAGATAAACGGTGTCGCTTGTTCCACGGTGCGTCACCACCTTCGAAGACATCGGGTGCGGATGCGTCCGGGTCCGCGACGGTGCCGGCGCATAATCCCAACAATGATAGCGAAAAGCCCGCAGGTGCGCCCACCGCACGCGCGGGGGTACATTTCGCGCACACGCTCGCGCTCGCCGAGCGAATCGGCCCGTTCGTCAATTCCTGCCCGAACGCGGGTCCATGTCGCGGTACCCTTACGGGTGCCATATCGACAACGCAACGGAGGTTCGCATGGCGCAAGCAGCAGAAGGGAAACAGGCCGACAAAAAGGTCATGATTTCCTCCTACACCATCCTGATCGTCATCACGGCGATCGTGGGCATCGCGACGATCGCGCTCGCCCAGTTCGTGCCGGGTATTACCGCGGCAACCCTGGCCGACATCGTCGGCTCGCCCATCAAGGGCTTCCTCGACGGCATCGAGGTCTCGCTGTTCCTGCTCATCCTGGGCGGGTGCTTGGGCATCGTCAACAAGCTCGGCGCGCTCGACGCCGGCATCGCGGCGCTCGTGCGCTCGCTGCACGGCCGTGAAACGGTGCTGATCGCCGTGATCATGGCGGTGTTCGCCCTGCTCGGTTCAACCTACGGTTTCTGCGAGGAGACGATCCCGTTCTACGGCCTGCTGGCGGCCACCATGTTCGCCGCCGGGTTCGACACCATGGTCGCTGCGGCCACGGTGCTGCTCGGCGCCGGCGTGGGCTGCTTGGGCTCCACGGTGAACCCGTTCGCCGTGGGCGTGGCCATCGACGCGCTCGCCAAGGAGGGCATCCAGGTCAACCAGGGCATCGTGATCGCGCTCGGCACCATCCTCACCGTCGTCTCCTACCTGATCTCGCTGTTTTTCATCCTGCGCTATGCCAACCGCGTGCGCCGCGACAAGGGCTCGACCATCCTGTCCCTGCAGGAGCAGCAGGCGTCGGCCGAGGCCTACGGCGAGGACGCCAAGGCGGTGCAGGACAGCTCGGTCAACCTGGAGTTCACCGGCAAGCGCAAGGTTGCCCTGGCGCTGTTCGGCCTGTCGTTCGTGGTCATGATCTGCGGCTTCATCCCCTGGGCCGATTTCGGCGTGAACATCTTCACCGCCGGCGGCGTCTACGATGCCGCGTCCGAGACTTGGACGACCATGCCTTGGAGCGGCCTTCTGACCGGCAACCCCTTGGGTGAGTGGTACTTCAACGACGCCTCGATTTGGTTCTTCATCATGGCGCTCGTGATTGGCGTGCTCGGCGGCCTGCGCGAGAACGAGATCGTCGACGGCTTTCTGGCCGGCGCCGCCGACATGATCGGCGTGGCGCTCATGGTGGGCCTGTCCCGTGCCATCTCGATCCTCATGGGCCAGACCGGCCTGGATATGGTCATCCTCGATTCGGCCTCCCATGCGCTGGCCGGCACCCCCGCCTATGTGTTCGGCCCGGTGAGCTATCTGGTGTACTTGGGCCTGTCGGTGGTTATCACCTCCACCTCGGCGCTCGCCACCATCTCCATGCCCATCCTGGGGCCGCTGGCCGCCAACCTTGGCTTCCCGCCCGAGGTCGTCATCACGATCTTCTGCGCCGCCAACGGCTTGGCGAACCTGTTTAGCCCCACGGCGGTGTTCCTGCCTGGCCTTCTGCTGGCGCGCGTGCAGTACCCCACGTGGCTCAAGTGGGCGCTCGTGCCCATCGTCACCATCGCGGTCGCCAGCGTGGTGGTGACCACGGCGGCGCTCATGATCTTGCCGTAGCGCGTCGGCCGCACGGCGGTGTGCCGGCGGCGGTCGATGACTCATTGACGACACGGCGTGTGCCGCGCGTTGCGAGGGGACCCCTTCGCGGCGCGCGGCTTTTTGCATAGAGAGGGGCCGCGGCGGGCCCCGCGCACCCGCGACGCGGTGCAAAATCGGTGACGACACTGTGTAAACTGAATAAGATACGAGACAGAATGTATATTTTGTCCCAGCATAACCGCCGCCGTAACATTCTCGAAATATACAGTTAATGCGTAATAATATGCGCACAGACACCTGAGTCTCCACGCTTTATGGCGGCAAAGCATTGGGATAAAGCCCCAATTTCCTGCTTCAAACTGCTTTATTGCACGAAAGCGTTTCGCTGCGATATTCACACGAATATACCGTTCGCCGGCAAAAATCGACCGGTGGGCGGTGTCGCGCATGTGTGAGCTGAAATTGGATATAACTGTAGGTGTTGAACGGAGCCCCACGGAAGGGCTTGAAGTGGGCTGCCCTGTGCAGCCCCGTAAAGAAAGGTAGGAGGCAATGACGAAAGGTTTGCATGTCCCGAGTGAGATCGGGCAGCTCAAGAAGGTCTGCCTGCACAGGCCGGGCGAGGAGCTGCTGAATCTCCCGCCGTTCGAGCTTGAGCGCCTGCTGTTCGATGACGTTCCGTTCCTGGAGGTCGCCCAGGAGGAGCACGATGCGTTCGCGCAGATTCTGCGCGATCAGGGCGTCGAGGTGCTGTACCTCGAGAAGCTCGTGGCCGAGGTCTTCGACGCGGTGCCCGGTGCGCGCGACGAGTTCCTCGATCAGTATCTCGCCGAGGCCGGCATCAAGGGCCAGGAGATGCCCAAGGTCGTCCGCGAGAAGCTCAACTCCATCACCGATAATCTCGAGTTCGTCAAGAAGACGATGGCCGGTCTCACCAAGGCCGAGGTCGAGCTGCCGCTGGTGAGCTCCACCACGCTTGATTCGCTGGTGAACACCGAGTCCGAGTCCGATCTGATCATCGACCCGATGCCCAACCTGTACTTCACGCGCGATCCGTTCGCCGTCGTGGGCAACGGCGTGTGCCTGAACCGCATGTACTCGGTCACCCGCAACCGCGAGACCCTGTACGGCAAGTACATCTTCAAGTATCACCCCGACTACAAGGATGTCTCGCTGTACTTCCGCCGCGATGCCGCGTTCCACACCGAGGGCGGCGACGTGCTGAACATCAACGAGCACACCCTGGCTGTGGGCATCTCCCAGCGCACCCAGGCCGCCGCGATCGATGTCATGGCGCAGAACATCTTCTGGAACTCCGATTCCAAGGTCGACCGCATCCTGGCCTTCGACATCCCGAACAACCGCGCGATGATGCACCTCGACACGGTCTTCACCCAGATCGACATCGATAAGTTCACCATCCACCCGGCCATCATGGGCACCCTCAAGGTCTACGAGCTCACCCCGGGCACCAACCCCGGCGACGTCAAGATCAAGGAGATCTGCGACACGCTCGAGCACATCCTGGAGGACGCCACCGGTGTCGACCAGATCAAGCTCATCCCCTGCGGCGGCGGCGATCCGATCGCGGCTGCGCGCGAGCAGTGGAACGACGGCTCCAACACGCTGGCCGTCGCCCCCGGCAAGATCTGTGTCTACGCCCGCAACACCGTCACCAACGACGTGCTCTACAAAGAGGGCCTCGAGCTGCTCGTGTGCCCCTCCGCCGAGCTCTCCCGCGGCCGTGGCGGCCCCCGTTGCATGTCCATGCCCTTCTGGCGCGAGGACATCTAACGCAGCCTCTCCAGGCGCCCGACCGTGGTCTTGCCTTTGGCCGGGCGCCGCACGCCAGGCGTGCACCCTCCTCGTTCAGGCATATCCCGGGACACCTGAAAGCCCGGGCCTGACGGGAGATATCGTTGGCACCCGGCCCTGCTTGCACGGTCGGGCGCCGTTTTCGTTACTCCGTACCCGAAAGGAACCAACATGGGTGTCAACCTCTCCGGCCGCAGCTTCCTGCGTCTGCTCGACTTCACCACCGAGGAGATCGAGTACCTGCTCAAGCTCTCCAAGAACTTCAAGGATCTCAAGCGCACGGGCACCCCGCACCGCTACCTCGAGGGCAAAAACGTCGTCCTGCTGTTCCAGAAGACCTCCACGCGCACCCGCTGCGCCTTCGAGGTCGGCGGCATGGACCTGGGCATGGGTGTGACCTACCTCGATCCGGGCAGCTCCCAGATGGGCAAGAAGGAGTCCATCGAGGACACCGCCCGCGTGCTTGGCCGCATGTACGACGGCATCGAGTTCCGCGGTTTCGACCAGGCCGACGTCGAGGAGCTGGCCGCCAAGTCCGGCGTGCCGGTGTGGAACGGCCTCACCGATTTGTGGCACCCCACCCAGATGCTTGCCGACATCCTGACGGTCCAGGAGAACTTCAACTACGACATCAAGGGCAAGACCCTCGTGTTCATGGGCGACGCCAAGAACAACGTGGCGCGCTCCCTCATGGTCGTGTGCGCCAAGCTCGGCATGAACTTCGTGGCCTGCGGCCCCGCCGAGTGCATGCCCGCCGATGACGTCATCGAGGCCTGCACGCCCATCGCCGAGGCCAACGGCTGCACCATCACCCTCACCGAGGACCCGAAGGCTGCCTGCACCGGCGCCCACGTCATCTACACCGACGTGTGGGTCTCCATGGGCGAGCCCGACGAGGTGTGGACCGAGCGCATCAAGCAGCTCGAGCCTTACCGCGTCACCTCCGAGCTCATGGGCCTGGCCGATCCGTCCGCCATCTTCCTGCACTGCCTGCCCGCCTTCCACGACACCAACACCACCACCGGTGCCGAGATCGCCGAGAAGTTCGGCGTCACCGAGATGGAGGTCACCGACGAGGTGTTCGAGGGCCCGCAGTCCAAGGTCTTCGACGAGGCCGAGAACCGCATGCACACCATCAAGGCCGTGATGTACGCAACGCTTAAATAAGCCGCATGAAGCCGCAGGCGCCCCGCGCGTCTGCGGCTTATCGTCCGTACCCGCGGTGCCGCAGGCAGGTATGCACGGCACGGAAGAGCCGCCCGGCTCACCGCGGGCCGATTATCACAAGAAGAGAGGATGAGAACCATGACCGACGCCGCGAAGAAAAAGCGTGGTATGCCCTTATCGTTCACCATTCTTCTAGCCCTGTTGGCCATCGTGGCCATCATCACCGTCATCGTCGCCGGCGCCTCTGGCGGTGCCGTCACGGCGGCCAAACCGAGCGACTTCTTCACCGCTCCCATCAAGGGCTTCGCCGACGCGCTGCCCGTCTGCCTGTTCGTGATGATCCTGGGCGGCTTCCTCGGCATGATGACCGAGACCGGCGCCCTGGACAACGGCATCGCCGTGCTCGTGAAGAAGCTGAAGGGGCGTGAGCTGTGGATCATCCCGGTGCTCATGTTCATCTTCGCGCTGGGCGGCACCTCCTACGGCATGTGCGAGGAGACCGTCCCGTTCTACGCGCTGCTCGCCGCTACGATGATGGCCGCCGGCTTCGACCCGCTGGTCGGTGCCGCCACCGTGCTGCTCGGCGCCGGCTGCGGCTGCCTGGGCTCCACGGTCAACCCGTTTGCCGTCGGCGCTGCCGTCGACGCGCTGAGCTCCAAGGGCATCGTGGTCGACCAGACCATCATCATCGGCCTGGGCCTCGTGCTCACCGTGGTGACCACCGCGATCTCGGCCGCCTTCGTGATGAGCTACGCCAAGAAGGTCAAGGCCGACAAGGGCTCCACCTTCCTGACCCTGCAGGAGCAGAAGGACGCCGAGGAGGCTCACGGCGCCGCTGCCGCCGAGGCCGCCAAGGACGTCAAGCTCACCGGTCGCCAGAAGGCCGTCCTGTGCATCTTCGCCTTCACCTTCGTGGTCATGATCGTCGGCTTCATTCCGCTGGCCGACCTCAACACCGGTGTTGCCCAGTTCTTCGACAACGGTGTCTACGACGCTGACGGCAACGCGATCACGCAGGCGTGGTCGGCGGTCGTCACCGGTCTGCCCATCGGTCAGTGGTACTTCGATGAGGCGTCCACCTGGTTCTTCATCATGGCCATCGTCATCGGCATCGTGGGCGGCCTGTCCGAGAAGAAGATCGTGAACACGTTCATCGCCGGCGCTGCCGACATGATGTCCGTCGTCTTGATCATCGCTCTGGCGCGCGGCATCTCCGTGCTCATGGCGTCCACCGGCCTGGACCTCTACGTGCTCGATGCTGCTGCCTCCATGCTCAAGGGCGTGCCCAGCTTCATCTTCGCACCCGTGTCCTTCCTGGTGTACTTCGGCCTGTCCTTCCTGATCCCGTCCACGTCCGGCATGGCCACCGTGTCCATGCCCATCATGGGCCCGCTGGCCGTCGAGCTCGGCTTCTCGCCTGAGGTCATGGTCATGATCTTCTCCGCCGCCATCGGTGTCGTGAACCTGTTCACCCCCACCTCCGGCGCCATCATGGGCGGCCTTGCGCTTGCCAAGATCGAGTGGACCACCTGGCTGAAGTTCGCGCTCAAGATCATCGTGACGCTCACCGTGGTGTGCATTGTCATCACGACCATCGCCTGCATGGTGATCGTGCCCGCATAAGGGTTCATGCGGCTGCCAGCGTGACCCCTTGACGCGCTGCTGCCATCGAGTCCGGCGGCCGCTTACGCAGTCGTCCAACCGGCTGACGTCCGCTGCGCGATGTCGTCGGTTGCGACCTACCTTTCTGCCCCCTCCCGTTTCCGTGCGCGGGAGGGGGCGCTTTTGTGTCGGTACGGGGTGCGAGTGATTTCTTAGACGGACTGGGTCGCCAGCCCGAGTCGCTCCCTGCGGCCTCTGATCGTGCCGTACACGACCCGGTCGACCTCCTCGAACGCCTTGAGGCGGGCGTCTGCACATTCCGGGTCCACGTAGCGTCCGTTTGCGCGCACTGGGTTCGCTCGGCGGTCGTCCGCGCGCGTTTTGGGCTCGCTCGGCGGGTATCCGTGCATCCCGGGTTCGGCCTTTGTCCATCTGCATGCGCATCCCGCGCTCCTCCAGAGGGCATCATGGCGTTGCGGGTCCGTACGGCGGGTATCCGGGCATCCAGGGTTCGGCCTTTGTCCATCTGCGATTTCAGGGTTCGCGGTGTGTCCATCCAGGGCCGTTTTTCGCGCCTCGATGGACAGGGGCCGAACCCGCGTTGCGCCGACGGCCGAAATCCGAACCCGCGTTGCGCGACGGACGGAATCCGCACCCGGAATGCCCCGTGGACGGGAGCCGATCCCGGGTTGCGCTGCTGGACGTGTGCCGCACTCGAGCTGGGTTGCCGGCCCTTCACATGTTTTTTTCTGGGCCATCAAGTAGCCCCGTGCCATCCAACGCAGCATGCAGCCAGGCAACGCGTGGGAACTCAGATAGCAGGACGGGCTTGCCCCGATAAAACGACGCGGCAAGCGTCAGCTCGTTGGTATTGTCGAATAGGTACGCCTCATCGCAGAGGCGGATTGCGCGATTGAGGCTGCGCATCGAGAGCTCGTATCGCTGCCTGACAATCGCTCGATCGATATCGTGTCCGCCTGTCGATACGCGGTGGGCGATTCGATCACATGCGATATGGGGAGATTCCACGCCCACGTAGTGCATAATGACGCGGTATCCCAGTCCAACAGCTTGTTCTATTCGACGCATGATGGTTCTGCCGGAGAGGGTTGTCTCCTGATTGAACGATGCGTGCTCGGAGAAAAGCGCATCGACCATGCGTACGGCCTCTTTACCAGCTCGGAGCTGGGCGCGCGCGTCAGACCAATCCCAGCCGTGAGACACGAGGATCTCGTCCGGGTTGACACGAGGCAGTTCGGCATCTCCCGGTTTTTGAAGCCATGCCCCAGAGTTGAACAGGGTCGACTTACCTGCGCCGTTCACCCCGGCAAATATGATGTAGCGATCGGCGTCGTCATCCATCAGAACACCCCAGCTTCAACAAGTTCGCGCTGTTTCTCCTGTAGAAAAAAATCAGTGACTTTGGCGCAGAAGCGTGCCTCTTTGCCCGACCCCATCCGCTCGTACAGCGCAGCGTTGTAGTTTCTGGCAAGTAACTGCTCGCAGCGGAGGTAGAGTTCGTGAAGCTCTTGAATGGCGCCGTCTGCGTCGTTGTCAGTCGCGGCAGACGATGCTCGCAGCTCATCTGTGGTGTCATGCTCCTTGGGCCGACCCGCTTGCGGTGCAAGGGACATGCGCTGTCGCACCGACGTTTCGTCGACTCCCCATGAGCGCCCGATGCGAGTGCCTTTCAGCTTGCCCGTTTTGATGAGTTCGCGCACGCGCACTTGGCTGATGCCCAGCATGTCGGCTGCTTGTTTCGTGCTGACCATAATACCTTCCAATACATAAGGTTTCTATTGAAAGGTATTATAGCTGCTCTTGATGTAATGGCGTTGCGGGTAAGCAGGGCGAGTATC